>CAIXRH010000314.1 GCA_903921785.1 uncultured Pseudomonadota bacterium | reverse complement strand
TCGGTGAGTCCCGCTGACCGAGCACCGCGATCGCCCCCGCGGCCGTGCACAACGCCCGGCGGTTTGTGAACCCCGGCGAGTTGTGAGCGCCTGGAGGCCGCGATCCGCTCACAAGTCGCGGCGGTTGCCCCGACCTCGGCGGCTTGTGCTCCTCAGCGGGCGTCGGCGGCCCGCCGCGGGCCCCGATCGCCCCCGCGGCCGTGCACAACGCCCGGCGGTTTGTGAACCTCGGAGCGTTGTGAGCGTCTGGAGGCCGCGAGTCGCCCGCCCCGCCATTCTCGCCCCGGCGGCTCCTCGACCGCGGCGCCGCCCGCCGGGAAGGTCGGTGGGGCGCCACCAGCCCTTCGACAGGGCGTCGTCCGTCGCCTCCGGCCGCCGATGCGAGCGCTACGCTCACGCTCGCGCTCGGATCAGCTCCCTTTTCTGCAGGTTGTCGTTCGACTTCGGTCGGCGGCGGGTTGGCAACCCGCCTCCTCGGTCAGCCGTACAACCGGCGACGCGGGATGGGCCAGCCCGGCTTGCGGTGAACGATTTCAGCCACTTGGGGGACGCGCGTTTGCGCAGCGACCGGGCTGGCCCCCCAGCTCGACCCGCCCGCCGACGCGCCCGCCCGGCTACGCTCCTCGTATGTTCGCCGCCCTCCTCCTCGCCTGCGCCACCCCGACCACCGACTGCCCCAGCCCCGACGACACCGGCGCGGGCGACTCTGCGGCCGACACCGCCGAAACCGGCGACACGGCCGACACCGGCGCCGTCCCCGAGGGGGAGGTGGTCCACGTGACCACCGAGGACGGAGTGGAGCTCGAAGGCGACTACTACGGGAATCACGCGGGCGCCGAGGCGGTGCTCCTCCTCCACATGATCCCCCCGACCTATGACCGAACCACGTGGCCGCTCGACTTCATCGAGACCCTCCGCGCCGACGGCTACGCCGTCCTCGCGCTCGACCGACGTGGCGCCGGCAACAGCGGCGGCGTGGCGAAGGACGCCTACGAAGGCCCGAACGGCGTGCTCGACGCCTACGCCGCCGTGGACCTGCTCACCGACCGCGGCGCCACCAGCGTCGTGGTCATCGGCGCCTCCAACGGCACCACCACCTCCATCGACTACACCCTCACCGCCGCGGACCACGGGCGCCCGGAGCCGCGGGCGATGATCTGGATGTCGCCCGGCGAGTGGACCGAGAACAACCACGCCGTGGCCGACCTCGACTACGCCCCGCTGCTCTTCGTGTACCCCAACAGCGAGAAGTCCTGGTCTGAGGCGATCCATGGCGCCGACGATCCCACCGACCGCTGGGAGTACATGAAGTGCGCCGGCTCCTCGCACGGCACGATGATGTTCGACACCGTCGACGGTCTTGGGGCGTCGCTGCGGGACTGGCTCGCCGCCTCGCGTTAGGGGGCGGCCATGCCTCGTACTCGTATCGAAGGCGGCGCGAACCTGCTCGCGCTGTCCGGCACCGACCTCGGCGCCGCCGACTGGCAGACCCTCGCCTTCCCCCAGATCACCACCTTCGCCGACGCCACGGGCGACCACCAGTGGATCCACGTGGACAAGGAGCGCATCGCCAAGGAGTCCCCGTTCGGCGCCCCGATCGCCCACGGCTACCTCACCCTGGCGCTGGTCGCCGGGCAGTTCTTCGAGCTGCTCGACCTCCACGGTTTCAAGATGATCATCAACTACGGATGCGGGAAGGTCCGTTTTCCCTCGCCGATGAAGGAAGGCGCCCGCTGGCGCCTCGCGATGAAGCTCGGCGAAGTGAAGGACGTCGGTGGCGGCTGGCTGGAGGCCCCGTTCATCGCCACCATCGAGCTCGACGGGTCGGCGAAGCCGGCGTGCGTCGCCGAGTGTATCTACCGCTTCCTCCCGGGGTAGTCGGCGCTCAGAGCCCCATCAGCCGATCGAGGTCGGGGACGACCAGGCCGAGATCGGTGAGGAGCTGCAGCGCCGTCTCCAGGTTGACCTTCGTCTTCCCGGCCTTGTTGGTGCGGTCGAAGGCGAAGCCCACGGCGTCGGCGAAGTCGGCGCCCTTGAGCGTGGCGTGGCGCACGAGCGCGCCGCGCAGGTCCGACTTCGTGAAGCGGGCATTGCTCAGGTCGCAGCCGCTGAAGTCCGCGCCGCGGAGGCTGCACTCCACCACCGTGAGCCCGCGGAGACGCTGACGGCCGAAGGTGGAGTTGTCCATCCGGCACCGCTCGAACGAGACCGAGAACGTGAGCTGGGCGGCGGCGGTCCAGTCCACGCCCATGGCGCGGCAGTCCACGAAGCGCACGTGGGTGAAGCTGGTGCCCCGAAGCCCGAGCGCGGAGAGCTCACAGCCCACGAACTCGCAGTCGGTGAACCGCGCGTCCACGAGCTGGGCCTCGGTGAAGGTGCACTTCTCGAACCGGCACCGCTCGTAGCCGCCGCGCGTGAAGACCGCGCCCGTGTGGACCGCGCCGACGTAGGTTTGGTCGACGTGGTCGCCCGTGAGCGGGATGGACTGCTGCATGGGCGGCGGGTAACCGGTTGGGCGGCCGCGACGGCGGAACACCGCGGCCGCGACGGCGGGCAGGGGGCAGAGCGCGCGGGGCGCCGCGACTACGCCGCGTGCGCCGCCGTGAGTCGACCCAGCGCCGCGGCCCCGATCGGCGGCTCCGCCTGCCACGGGATCAGCGCCACCCGCGGCGACTTCGCCCGCACCTCCGCCACGAACGGCGCTTCGTGGGCGCGACGCGCCACCAGAACCGGGTCGGTCACCGCGAGCGGCGCGAGGCTGTTGTTGATCACCCAGGCCCACGGGTGGATCCCCGCGCGCTCCAGGTCCGCCCCGAGGGTCGCCGCTTCGTGCACGGGCGTGGCCGCGGGGAGCGTGACCAGCACCACCCGGGTGAACTCCGGGTCGCGCAGGCGGGGGAGCAGGGAGCGCACGTACTCCGGGATGTCCGAGGTCGTTCGCGACACTTCCCGGTGGTAGGACTCGCTGGCATCCAGCAGGAGCAGCGTGTGGCCGGTGGGCGCCGTGTCGAGGATGACGAAGCCCCCCTCCCCCGCCGCGACCGTTCGCGCGAACGCCCGGAAGACCGCGATCTCCTCGGTGCACGGCGAGCGCAGGTCCTCTTCGAGGAGCGCGCGCCCCGCCGCGTCGAGGGACGCGCCGGCCTTCGCGAGCACCTCGGCGGTGTACGCCGCCGTCTCGGCCGCGGGGTCGATCCGGCTCACCGTCAGCCCCACGACCGCTCCGGCCACGGCCGCCGCGACGTGCGCCGCAGGGTCCGTCGTCGAGAGGTGCACACGGTGTCCCCGTCGCGCCAGCTCCACCGCGAACGCCGCGGCGACCGTGGTCTTTCCTACGCCGCCCTTGCCCATCGTGAGCACCACGCCGTGCCCGACGGGCTCCAGCTCGTCGACCAGCACGCTCAGCGGCGCGGGCAGCGGGATGTCCACGTGCGGAGGCTGGCCGTCGCCGCTCGACGAGGACGCCGACGGGGCGGCGCCCACCAGCAGCGCCTCGAGCCCGGCCACGCCCATCGGCGCATCGCCAAGGAGCGGCAGCTCGGCCCGGCGCAGCGCGCCGAGCCCGGCGGGGATGGCCGCCATCGCCTCTCGACCGCCGCGCGCCCAGGCGAGCGCCAACGGATCCTCGGTGGTGGCGGTGAACACCCCGTTGAGCACGAGCACCTGGTTGGCGACCCCGATCGCCCCGAGCTCCGCACGGGTGCGCTCGGCCTCCCGGAGCGCCGGACCCTCAGGGCGACTCACGAGGATCAAGGTGGTACACGCGGGGTCCGCGAGCGCGGCCACCGCCGCGTTGTAGAGCGTACGCTGCTTGGTGAGCCCCGCCAGGGGGCCGAGACACGAGGTTCCGCCCGCGTTGGACTCGAGGAAGCCGCTCCACGCGGTGGGCAGCTCCAGCAGGCGCAGGGTGTGGCCGGTGGGCGCGGTGTCGAAGAGCACGTGCTCGAACGAGGCGGTGGCGGCGGGATCGCCGAGGAGCTTGGAGAACTCGTCGAACGCGGCGATCTCCACGGTGCAGGCGCCGGAGAGCTGCTCCTCCATGCTGCGGATCGCCGCCACGGGCAGGAGCCCCCGGTACGGGCCCACGACCCGCTCCCGGTAGGCCGCGGCGGCCTTCACCGGGTCGAGATTCGCGGCGAACAACCCCGCGACCGCGGGGATCGGCCGCGGCTGCCCTTCCAGGGCGACGCCGAGCACCTCATCGAGGTTGGAGGCGGGGTCGGTGCTGACGAGGAGGACGCGACGCCCGGCGCGGGCGAGGTGGATGGCCGTGGCGCAGGCCACCGAGGTCTTCCCGACGCCGCCCTTGCCGGTGAAGAACAGGTTCCGGGTGGGAGCGCCCAGCAGGTCGGTCAGCAACACGACGAGCCGTCGGGCTTGGGGGTACAGCAGGAGCTCTGGCCGAGCGGGAGCCGCACCTTCTCCACGGTGCGCTTCGCGAGCTGCTCGCGCGAGGGGTAGGCGCCCATCGAGAGCAGCCGCCCATCCACCGTGACCAGGGGCAGACACTCGATGCCGTTGTCCTCGATCGCCCGCTTCACCAGCTCGCTGCCCGCGAACGCCGCCGGCTCCTGCGAGAGGTTGTAGCGGCGCACCTCCACCCCCTGCTGGGCGAGCCACTCCAGATCGGCGGCGAACCGGACCAACGAGGGGTCGACTTCGGGGCCGCAGACGCCGGTGGAACAGCACATCGCAGGGTCGAAGACTTCGAGGCGGTACATGGGGACTCCTTGCAAGACTTCAGCGTTCATGCATATGCTTATCTCACCATGGCCTCCCCCGTCACCCCCCGCGACGTTCGCCCGGCCGCCGGCCTGCTCAAGGCGCTCTCCGACGAGAACCGCCTGCGCATGGTCGCGCTGCTCGCCGACGGTGAGCTCTGTGTCTGCCACATCGCCTCCGCGCTCGACCTCAGCCAGCCCAACGTGTCGCAGCACCTGACGGTGCTGAAGAACGCGGGGGTCGTGGAGCGGGAGCGGCGGGGGAGCTGGATCTACTACCGCCTCCCCGCGGAGTTCGATCCGGCGCTCCATCGCATCCTCTCCGCCGTCGTGGAGAGCTGCCGGGAGCTGGCCTCCGCCGCGGACGACCGCCGCCGCCTCTCCTCCGCGAAGCTCGACCTCTCCTGCGACTGACCCCCTGGAGTCCCCGATGCCCTCCCCCCCGCCCGGCATCGCCGGAAAACTCTCGTTCCTCGACCGCTACCTGACGCTCTGGATCTTCGCGGCGATGGGCCTCGGCGTGGCGCTCGGCACGTTCGCTCCGGGGGTCACCACGGCGCTCAACGCGATGAGCGTTGGGACGACCTCCATCCCCATCGCGGTCGGGCTCATCCTGATGATGTACCCGCCGTTCACGAAGGTGAAGTACGAGGAGCTCGGCCGGGTCTTCCGAAACCGCCGGGTGCTGGCCCTCTCCCTGGTTCAGAACTGGATCGTCGGCCCGGTGCTGATGTTCGGCCTCGCGGTGGTCTTCCTCCGCGATCGCCCGGAGTACATGCTCGGCCTCATCCTCATCGGCCTCGCGCGCTGCATCGCCATGGTGATCGTGTGGAATGAGCTCGGAAAGGGCGACACGGAGTACTGCGCAGGGCTCGTCGCCTTCAACTCGATCTTCCAGGTGCTCTTCTTCCCGGTCTACGCATGGTTCTTCGCCACGCTCCTTCCGGGCTGGCTCGGGCTGCAGGGCACGGTGGTGGACATCACCATGGGCGAGATCGCCAAAAGCGTGGCGATCTACCTGGGCGTGCCGTTCTTCGCGGGCTTCCTCACCCGCCAGGGCCTGGTCCGGCTCAAGGGGAGGGACTGGTATCAGGCGAACTTCGTACCACGAGTCGGGCCGATCACCCTCGTCGCGTTGTTGTTCACCATCGTGGTGATGTTCTCGCTCAAGGGGGAGGCCATCGTGCAGCTCCCCCTCGACGTCGTCCGGATCGCTATTCCGCTTTTGATCTACTTCATCCTCATGTTTGCCCTCTCCTTCTTCATGAGCCGGAAGGTCGGCGCCGACTACCCACAGACGGCCACCCTCTCGTTCACCGCCGCGTCGAACAACTTCGAGCTGGCGATCGCCGTGGCGGTCGCCACCTTCGGGATCCACAGCGGCGCGGCGTTCGCCGCGGTGATCGGCCCGCTCGTGGAGGTGCCGGTGCTCATCGGCCTGGTCAACGTCGCGCTCTGGCTCCGCCCCCGCTTCTTCCCCTCGCCCGCCCCGAGCTCCCCATGACCACCGTGATCTTCGCGTGCGTCCACAACGCCGGCCGCTCGCAGATGTCCGCCGCGCTCTTCAATCTCCTGGCAGACCCGACCGTCGCCCGGGCGATCTCCGCGGGCACGAACCCCGGGGAGCGCGTGCACCCGGAGGTGCTCGAGACGATGCGGGAGCTGGGGGTGGACCTCGCCGGGGTGCGTCCGCAGAAGCTCACCGCCGAGCTCGCGCAAGGCGCCGCGTGGCTCATCACGATGGGCTGCGGGGACGAATGCCCGGTCGTCCCGGGGATCCGTCGCGCCGACTGGCCCCTGGAAGACCCCAAGGGCAAGCCGGTGGCGCGGGTGCGCGAGATCCGCGACGACATCCGCGCCCGGGTCGCCGCGTTCGTGGCCGAGCAGGGCTACCGGAGGATGTAGACCTTCCCGAGGGTGGTCTCGCCGTCGGTGTCGAGGAAGGTCTCGGCGCCCACCGCGTACTCCTGCACGCCGTCACCGTCGCTGTCGCCCGCCGCGACGATGTTGCCGGTGAACCCGTCGGCGGCCTCGCCGCTCCAGGCCAGCCGCGAGGCGCTCTCGGCGTCCCCGGCGCCACCGACCGCGAGGCCGGTGCTCACGAGCCAGATCGTTCCCTCCTTGCTGGCGCCGCCGAGCACCTCGCTCACGAGGAGGTCGTCCACGCCGTCGCCGTCCACGTCGTCGACCACCACCGAGTCGTAGCCGAACTCGCCCTCGATGGTGGAGCCGAGCAGCTCGGCGGTCGCGTCGTCTGGGGAGCCAGCGTCGGGGAGGCCGTCGAAGAAGTAGAGCGCACCGGAATTGTCGCCCGGGTAGCCGATGGCGGCGACCACGGCGTCGTCCTGGCCGTCGGCGTTGGTGTCGTAGACCTGGGTGTCCCAGCCGTAGCCGTCGCCTTCGCGGCCGGCCCAGCTCCGCCAGGCGAGGTCGGCGACCGCGGCGTCCACCATGGTGGCGTCCGCGAAGAAGGCGCGTCCGGGGTTGGCGTTGCCAGCCGTGTCCACGGCGCTGTCGGCGGTGTCGGCGTAGCCGGCCTGGCCGACGAAGACGTCGTTGGTGCCGTCGCCGTCGAGGTCGCCGAAGACCTTCACCCGCGACGCGCCGTCGCCGCCGGGGTCGACGGTGGCGATGACCTCGTCGAGCAGCGACATGCGGCCGGACCACCGCTTGCCCTCGAGGATCAGCACGTCCCCCGTGGGGTTGGTGAGGGTGCTGCTCTTCACGTCATTGACGAGCAGCTCGGCCGCCCCGTCACCGTCGAGATCACCGGCCACGATGGCCTCCGAATAGACGGAGGGGGTCATCGACGGCGCGCCGAGCGTGTAGCTGAAGCGAGCGTCGGCGTCCGACTCATCCAGGGCGGCGGACCACTTCCCGCCGGTCCCGTAGAAGAGCACCAGCTCGAAGTCGGCCTGGTAGGTGGAGTAGTCAATCTCCCCGCGGGTGGTGGCGAGATCGAGATGACCGTCGCCGTCGAGATCGGCGCACTGCGCGCCGAAGCCGAGGAACATCGAGGTGCTCTCGATGAGGGTGTCGGCGTCGGTCATCGACATGCCGGGCCCCCAGCTCGCCGACGCGGAGCCATACCAGATGCCGATCTGCCCGGCGTAGCTGGCACCGAACGGGGCGGTCACGATCAGGTCGTCGAGGCCGTCTTCGTCGAGATCGCAGTAGGTGACGGTCTCGCCGACGAGCGCCTGGGCGCCGGAGTCGCCGACGATGCTCACCGCGGCATCCGCGAGGGCGCCGACGCGCGCGTCGAGGCCATCACAGTCGGCGTCGATCCCGTCGGACCAGTAGTCGCGCGCGCCGGGGTGCACGGTCGGGTCGGCGTCGTCGCAGTCTTCGCCGCCGAAGTTCTCGTCGTCGTAGCCGTCGGCGTCGGTGTCGGCGGAGTCCCCGCCGACGCAGTCGTCGTCCAGCCCGTTCTTGGGGATCTCGGCGGCGCCCGGGTTCACGGCGGCGTTGGTGTCGTCGCAGTCGAAGGTGTAGTCGTAGTGGTCGCCGTCCACGTCGACGAGGTCGGCGCCGTCGCAGTCCTGGTCGATGTCGTCGTACGGGGTCTCCGGGGCACCGGGGTACGTGCCGGCCGCGGCGTCGTCGCAGTCGGTGCCGTCCGTGCACAGGTCCATCGAGGTGGCGCCGTCGCCATCGGCGTCGAAGCCCTCGTCGGTCGCCCCGTCGCAGTTGTCGTCGGCCCCGTTGCACGCCTCCGCCGCGTCCGGGTTCACCTTGTAGTTGTGGTCGTCGCAATCGACCGTGGTGTCGAAGCCGTCTTTGTCCTCGTCCTTCGGTGCCGGTCCGGTGTCGACTGTTCCGGTCTCGGTGTCGGTTCCAGCACCGGAATCGCCCGCCCCGGTGTCGGTGGACGAGGCGGTGCCGCACGCGGCGAGGCAGAGGAACGGGAGGAGACGGGCCAGGGGGGAGCGGATCATCCGCGCATCCTACCCGAATTCAGTGCCGCGGGGCTTCCCCTTCCCGCGGCAACAGCTCCGGGGGCGCGAGCCGCACCCGACCAAACCGTCCGGTCGTGAGCGCCCGCTGCGCGCCTTGCCGCGTGCGCCGCTCGCCGAGCCAGGCGAGGCCCACGAACCCCACCGTGGCCAGCGCGCCGAAAACGTCCTGGCCCGCCGTGGCCACGAACGCCGCCGCGACGATCCCCGCGGCGGCCGACCCGCGCACCACCAACTGGGAGACAGCGGACGTCATCGTGGCGCGCGCGACCCGGGGGACAAACCACTCTGACTCGGCCACCCCGAGCCGCGCTCGCCGCGCCTCCCCCACTGCCGCCGCCAGCCGCCCCTCGCCCACGAGGTACAACGCCCTCAACATCGCCAGGGAGCCGGTCGCGCCGGGCATGGGGGCGGCGAGCGCGTCCGCCGCGCGGCCCTGGCGGGCCATCGCCAACGCGAGCAGGTAGCGCAAGCCCCGATCGTCGTCGCCCGCGGCCATGCCGAAGCGGGCGGCGAACTCCGCGCGCGCCGGCTCGTCGGCCATGAGCGCCACGAGGGCGGCCGCCCGCGCGAGCACGCGACGATGCGGATCGGCGTCGAGCGCGGCTTCGAGCTGGCGGAGCGCGGCGTGGGTCTGCCCCTCTTGCAGCGCCACCATCGCGGCGCGCCAGGGGTCCCCTCCCCCCACGTCGGGCGCCTCCGCGGGCTGGGCCTCGGTCAGGAGCCCCTTCGGCCCGTCCCAGCCCTCGGTTCCCGCGAGGAGCAGCGCGAGGTCGCGGCCAATCACCCCCGCGTACAGCCGCTCGGCGGCGGGCTCCCGCTCGGCGGCGCGCAGGCGGCTGAGCACCCCTTCGAGGGCCTGCCCGGCGCCTGGGGGCCCCTCGCCGTCCAACCGGAAGGCGTAGAGGATCGCGCTCGGCCGCCCCTGGGCGCCCTGACACCACCAGGCTTCTACGCCCGCGGTCTCCAGCGGGACCAGGGTTGCGGCGACCGCCTCGCCCGCCTCGGCGTACACGCGGCGGAGGAAGAAGAGCAGGTCGGCGGCCATCGGCCCGGCCAGCAGACCTTGACCGCCAGCCGGCCGCGCCCCGCCGGCCCCTTCGATGTAGCTGCGCCGGAGCTGCTCGATGCGGAGGCGACAGTGGCGGACCTCGGCGTCGATCGTCTCCGGGTCGGCGTAGCGGGCCGGCGCGGTGTCGATCCGGCGCTGGTAGAGCCGCACGGCATCGTCGAACGCGTAGCGGCGCACGTGGTTGTCCCGCCCGACGATCTCCACGGGGAACTCCACCCGTTGGGTGTAGTCTTTCTGCTGGTACCGGCGGAGGCGGGGTCGGTCCACGGCGGGCTCAACCTCCAAGATAGCATCGGACGGCCAGGGCGCCGCCCAGAACCGCGAGGACCAGGAAGGTCCCGCGCTCCGAACGCAACGCCTCGGCGCCGTCCCACGCGGCGGGCCGGGGGGTGCCCCCGGGCCACCAGCGCGGCACCTCCACGAGGTAGAGCGCGTACTCGCTGCCGATCTGCGCGAGGAGCTGGCGCTCCTCCCAGCGCACGATGAGCGCGTAGTGCAGCATCAGGGCCGGGACGACGAGGAGCGCGGCGGGCCACGCCAGCACACCGAAGCCGGCCCAGAGCAGGAGGTTCCCAACGTAGAGCGGGTTCCGCAATCGAGCGTACGGACCCGTTCGGACCAGGGCACCCACCCCTTCCCCCCGGGTTCGGCTCCGTCGACCGATATGGCCGACCGCCCACAGGCGCACCAGCTCGCCGAGCACCAGGAGCGCGAGGCCCTCGGCGCGCAGCGCGGGCCGAGGCACCAACATCACCGCGGCCAGCGGAACGGGGAGCCAGCCCCGATGCCGGAACAACCACCCACCGAGCCGGATCATCGCCGCCCGCCTTCGACGATCAGAACCACTCCGGCACGCGCACGGTGACCGGACCGTTGAGCTGCGCCTGACACGCCAGTCGGTCCCCGCGGCGCTCGGCGTCCATCCCGAGCACGAGCTGCTCCATCGGCTGCGGCCGGCTGAGGTTGGGGGCGCCGACCACGATCTCCACCCGACAGGTGCCGCACGAGCAGTTGCCTCCGCAGTAGGAGCGCAGCTCTACCCCGCCGAGGCGGGCGGCTTCCAGCACCGTTGCGCCCTTCCGCACGTGAACCACCGCGCCGCCGAAGCTCACCGCGATCGGTCCACCCGCACCCGCCGCCTTTTTCGGCGCCACGACCGCCGGGTCTCGCGAGACCCCGTTCTGGAGCACCCGCTCCACGACGGTGGAGGACGCCCGGCTGGCGGCGCGGAGCCCGGCGCGGAGCACGCGGTACGGGAGAGGGGGTCGGTCGGCCACACGGCATCGTCGCCGACTGATGCGCCCGGGGCAACGGTGGATCACCGGGCAAGTAGCGCGGCGCACGCCCGCGGCGTCGGCTACGCTCTGCGTATGCACAACGCCCGGTCCGAGCGGCCGCCCGGGGGCTCGTCGCCGCGCGTCCGTTTCGGGCGAGCGCGGAGGTGTTTGTGCTGAGGCCGGCGGTGCCCGCGTTCGTGGTGTCGCTCGTGGCGCACGCGACGATGGTCGGCGGGCTCGTGGCCTACGTGGGCAGCCGCGCCGGGCCGGGGGTTCCCGCCGCGCCGCCGCTCGCGGATGTCGAGACGGCGTCCATCCAGGTGATCGAGGACCCCGCTCCCTCCGCGGTGACGGGCACACCAGAGCCCGGCGCCGGCGAAGCCCCCCGCGCCGTCGCCGCGGACACCACGGCGGCGCCCGCCGGCGCCCCGGCACCCTCGTTGGAGGACGAAGCGCCCCCAACGCGACCCGCGAGGCCGACGATCGAGAAGGTGCTCACGCCGCCGCCCAAGCGGAAGCCGCCGATCGCCAAGGCCGAAGCGCCGGCCGAGACGGAGCCGGTGAAGCGCCGCCGACGGCACGTCGCGACCACGGAGGCCCCCGCCGAATCCCGGCCGAAACGCCGCTGGCAACGCCCCCGTCCCTCGGTCACCGAGCGGTCCGAGGAGCGGGTCGCGGCGGAGGCCGCGAAACACGCCGCGAAGGCGCCCGCCGTGGCCGACGCCGAGCGCGAGAAGCTCTTGGCGAAGGCGGCGATCCAGGCGCCCCCGGCCCAGCCGGCGCCCACGCCAGCCGCCGAGCCTCCCCCGCCGCCGCCCAAGGTCGAAGCCGAGCCCCCCAAAGATCGCAAGAAGCCGGAAGGCGAAGAGGCGGCGGCCACCGGCGATGGCTCCGGCGGCGCCTCCAGCGCAACGTGGTTCAAGTTCGCCCGAACCAGCGAGATCGGCGGCGCGGCCGGAGCGCCTACGGCCAGCCCCTACATCGGCGACCGCAACGTCAGCGTGGCCAAGGCCGTCCGGGTGGCGACGACCACGGAGCGCTCGGCGGGCAACGGCAAGGGCCACGGCGTGGCGCTGCCGACGCCAAAAGGGCATCGGGAAGACGACAAGGCCCCCCTCGCCCGTGATCTCACGCCCGACGCGAGCGCGGCCCCCGTGTCGGGCGCGAACACCGTGGCGGGCGGCCCCTCGGGCGCAACCGGCAGCGCCGTGGAAGCCGCGGTCGCCGGCGCTCCCCTGCCAATGGGGCTCCACCTCTCTGTCGCCGGCGAGGTGTCGGACGAGCAGGTCCGCGCCGCACACGAGGCCGACCTCGTCCTGACCGCCCCAACGCCCAAGCCGCGCCGGCGCCCGGCAAAGCGGGCACCGACGGCCAAGGCGACGCCCGCGACCGCCCCGACCGAAACGAAGGACCTGCCTCCCGCCGTCGCCACAGCCGCGCCGCCGACCGAGGCCCCCGCAGCGAGCGCAGTCTCCACGCCGCCCGTCGTTCCCGCAGCCGCCGAAGATGCCTTCTGGGGCGGGGACGCGCCCGAGGACGGCGTCGCCAACGCGGGCGCCGGCACCGCGGCCGCCGACAGCCCCGAGGCCCGCGCGGGAGAGGACGTCAAACGTTCCGTCTTCAAGAAGGACGGCGCCGGCTGGACGGAGATCACCACGCTCGAGGACGAGGTCGAGCTCGGGGACGCGGCCGCCGTGGGCGTGCGCAAGACCGACCTCGGGGTGTGGTTCACGGGGGTGGACGACATGGTCCGGGCGAGCTGGAAGCCCCCGATCGCGGAGCTGGCGCTCGGCGCGGAGGGCCGGGTGCTCATCGAGTTCACCGTGCTTCGGAACGGGAAGATCCGCGACGTCGTCATGCTTGACAGCAACGCCAGCAAGCCGATGCAGCAGGCCGCCATCGACGCGGTACCGGCGGGCGTGCCCCGCCTGCCCGGCAGCTACGGGCCTCTCCGCGTTCGTTACCTTTTCCGATATGGAAGCGCGGAGCACCCGAGGTAGACTGCAGCGGTGGCCCCATCCTCGCCACACCCCGCTCGCCGCACCGACTGGCTCGGTTGGCTCTTCGTCGTGTGCACGACCCTGGGCGCGCACGCGCTGTTGGTGGCGCTGCTCGTCATCTACGGGCTTCCCCTTGGGTCGCACGTGCAGTGGGAGCAGCCGGTCTCGGTGACCCTCCTGTCGGGAGACGTGGTCCCGTCCGACGTACATCCCCCCAGCTTCGACGAACCGAACGCCGTGGCGCAGGTGCAGCCGGAGGAGGAGAAGCCGGTCGAGGAGGAGAAGCCGGAGGACCCCAAATACCCCGACGGCCAGATCGTGGAGACTCCTCCCCCCAACGAAGAGAAGATCCCGGTCAAGGCTGACTACCTCGCGGAGCACAACAACGCCGTCCCCGAGGAGACCCAGGCGCGGCGCTTCAAGGTGAACCCGGAGATCTTCGCGTCGCAGTACAGCGAAGACAGCAAGATGGAGCTCAAGGATGCCGAGGACGTGGGCGCCAGCATCGCCTCCACCGGCGCCACCGCCGGCGGGATCGACGCCGACACCCCCGGCAAGGGCGCCCCTCGTTCGCTCATCCCGTCGGAATTCTCCGTGACCAACAAGGAGGGCATCGCGTCGCCGGTGATGGCGAGCTCCAGCCGCCAGGACGTGCGCGGGGCCCCCCAGAACGACCTGCTCACCGAGAAGTACGGGGCGGAGGTCGCCCTGAACACCCGCGAGTTCTACGGCGCGCAGTACATGCTGCGCATCCGCCGGCAGGTGAACTTCTGGTGGGACCAGAACCTCCACAACCTCTCGCCGAGCGTGCGCCTCGGCAAACCTCGGTACCTCACCATCGTCTCCGTGGTGCTCGACGGCAATGGCGTCCTGGAGAGCATCGACGTGACCGAGGAGAGCGGCTCACCGCCCATCGACGACTGCGTGGTGGAGGCGTTCAAGCTGGCCGGGCCCTTCCCCAACCCGCCCAAGCAGCTCATCGCGCGAGACAACCGGGTCTACCTGCCCGACTTCGAGTGGACCGTGAACATCGGGCAGGCCCAGATGCAATACCAGGGGGTCGACCCGCGGGCGAACGTACAGTTCCCGGGCATCCTCAACGCGCCGCGTTGACGCCGACGTTGCCCACCTTCGCCTCCCGAACCTCCCTCGTCGTGATCGTCGTCATCGGGGTGGGGGTGGCGGCGGTGGCGCACGTCGGCCTGGCACGGGCGGGCGCGCCTCAACCCCTGGTGATCCCGCCCGGCGTGGGCCAGCCCGGAGTGGGCCAGCCCGGAGTGGGCCAGCCCGGAGTGGGCCAGCGCGGCGTGGGCCAGCCCCGGGGTCCCGCCGCCCCCGGGCCGGGCGGCGCCGGCGGCCCGGCCACGCCCAACCTCATCCTCATCTCGATGGACACGGCGCGGGCCGACGTCGCCGCGGACCCCGAGGTGGCGCCCAACCTGGCGCAATTCGCCGCCGAGGCCGTGACCTTCACCCAGGCCTGGTCGGCGGCGAACACCACGTCGATGTCGCACGCGGCGGTCTTCACCGGGCGCTACCCCAGCGAAGTCGGCGCCCCGGGGCCGCGCTTCGTCCTGCCGGAGGGCACCCCGACGCTGGCAGAGGTGCTCCGGGTGTACGGGTACCGCTCGGCGGCGTTCACCGCGGGTGCGCACCTCGGGCCCGGGTGGGGCCTCGACCGCGGCTTCGACGAATACGCCGCGACCGCGCCGCTCGGCTCGTTCTGGCACACCGCCCCGGCGGCCCTCGCCTGGCTCGCCCACCAGCCCCCGAACCAGGCAAAGTTCCTCTTCGTCCACGGGTACGACGCCCACGCTCCCTACCTCGATCCGCTCCCGTACGGGCTGGCGTTCACGCCCAGAGGGTACCGCGGCCTCGCGGTGCAGGCCGTACGGCAGCTCCTCGGCACCGAGCTCTGGTACGACCAGCTCGCGTTCCGAGAGGAGTCGATGCTCGGCGCCGAGTGGTCCACGGGCCGCGTACGCCCCTGGGACGCTCCGGGGCGCGCGGCCATCGCCGCCCTGGCCGACAGCCACCCCGCCGACGCGGTCACCGCGGACGATGAAGCCTATGTCCGCGGCGCCTACCGGGGCGCCGTCGCCTACGCAGACGCCAACCTCGGCTGGTTCTTCGCCCAGCTCCGCGCCGCCGGACGATTCGACGACAGCGTGATCGTGGTGATGGGCGACCACGGCGAGGCCCTCGGCGAAGGCGGACGCTTCGGCCACGGCGGGACGCTCGCCGACGTCGAGCTGCACGTCCCGCTCTACGTCCATGTTCCCCACGCGGCCCCGCGAACCGTGGACGAGCCGGTGTCCCTCCTCGACCTGCTCCCGACGCTTGTCGACTACGCTGGCGGGAAACCTCCGGCGAACGTACGCGGCGCCTCGCTGCGGCCGGCGATCGAGGGCAGCCCTCTCCCGGCGGACCGGGTGGTTTTCGCGGAGAGCAACTTCCGCGCCATCTCCGCGAGGGGCCCCGCCGGGCGCCTCACGTTCTCCGGGATCGACGCCGGCTCCCCCTTCCTCGCCGACCTCGTGCTCGCGTCCAAGGACGCCGACCCCGCCTGGTCGTTGGAGAGCGACGCCCCGCCCGCCGACCGGGCGAGCCTGCGCGCCGCGCTGGAGGCCTGGCGTGCGAGCGTCGACCGACCGGGGCAGCTCGCCCCGGCCGACCCGCACCTCGTGGAGGAGATGAAGCAGCGCGGGTATTTCACGCCATGATCCTCGCACTCCTGCTGAGCTGCGCGCGCGCGCCCGACGGCCCGCCCCCGCCGGACGCCGCGCCGTTCGCGCCCGTGCTCCGCGTGCTCGACCAGAACCAGGACGGCACCGTCACGACCGACGAAGCGCCCGACGCGCCCGAGGGGATCCACATGCCCCCGCTGGACGCCAACGACGACGGCGTGGTGAGCGCCGTGGAGGTGCGGGACGCCGTGTACGCCGTGGATCCCGCCACGTTCGACCCCGTGGCCGACCCGCGCGCCTCGGCAGGCGGCGTCTCCCAACCCGCGCCGGAGCCCGGCCCCCTGGCCCAGGCGCTCCGGTTCCTCGCCGACGAGGCGGCGGCGCGCACCCCCGGGGCGGTGCTCCCCTCCCCGAGCGAGCTCGACGCCGCCGCCGCGGCCGGGATGAGCAGCCCGCAGGGAACGGCCGTGCTCGCCGCGCTTCGAGCCGCGGGCGCCGATGTCCCTGCCTCCATCGCCGCGGCCGGGCCGGACCAGCCGCCGGACCGCTCGCAGTACGCGGTGAAGGTCCAACCGCGCCCGCCGCTCGTGAGCCGCGGTCCGGGAGGCCGATAGTGCGGGCCGGCGCCTTCGCCCTGTGTTTCGCCGTGTTCGGGTGCGCCGAAGCCGCCCCGACGGCGCACCCCCCGAACTTCCTGGTGATCTCCATGGACACCACCCGGGCCGACCGCCTGGGCGTGCTGGGGAACACCCGGGGGCTCACCCCGAACCTCGACGCGTTCGCCAAGGACGCGACCGTCTTCTCCTCCGCCTGGTCCCAGGCGAACACCACCGCGATGTCGCACGCGTCGTTGTTCACCAGCCGCTACCCGAGCGAGCTCGGCCCGACGGGGCCGAAGTTCACCCTCGGCGCCGACGGGACGACGATGGCGGAGGTGCTCGCGGCGTACGGCTACGACACCACCGCCTTCACCGGCGGGCTGCACCTCTCGCGGGGATGGGGCCTGGAACGAGGGTTCGCGGAGTTCCATTCCACCGGGCCGCTCGGCTCGTTCTGGCACACCCTCCCGGCCGCCGCACAGTGGCTCGCCGCAAGACCGGCCGACAAAACCTACTTCCTGTTCGTCCACGGCTACGACGCCCACGCGCCCTACCTGGACCCCGCGCCCTACGGCACGGCCTGGACCAATCCGGCCTACGCCGGCCGCGCGGTCAACGCCGTGCGGCGCCGTATCGGCACCGAGCTGGTGTTCGACGGCCGCCTCTTCCGCGACGACAGCATGCTCGGGTTCTTGTGGGGCCTTGGGCGCCCGCGCCCGCGGGACACGGCGGGCCGCCAGGCCGTCGCCGCCGCCGCCGCGGACGGCGCCCACCCCAACCACGGCTTCGGCGCCGCGGACGCACGCTATACCGCCGATGTCTACGATGGTGCCGTGGCCTACGGCGATGCGCTGTTCGGGTGGTTCTGGCAGAAGGTGGCCCCGCTCCCGGCGATGCGCGACACGGTGGTCGTCGTCCTCTCCGATCACGGCGAAGCCCTCGGCGAAGACGGGCGCTTCGGCCACGGAGACGCGCTGACGGACGCCGAGCTCCACGTCCCGCTCGTCGTGCGGGTTCCCGGGGGGGTGGGCCGGAGGGTGGAGGCCGACGTCGGCCTGCTCGACGTCCTCCCCACGCTCCTGGACTACGCCGACGCGAAGCTCCCGGCCGCGACCCATGGGCAGTCGTTGCGCGGGTGGGTGGATCGGGGCGACGGTCCGGACGATCGGGTGGTTTTCTCCGAGGGGAGCCTCCGCGAAGTCAGCGTGCGGGACCACACGGCGCGGCTCTCGTTCACCGGGCTGAGCGCCCACTCGCCGTGGCTCCCCGGGCTCCTCACCGCGTCCACCGACGCCGACCCGGCCTGGAGCCTGGACAGCACCGCGACCACCGCCCCCGAGCGGGCGGCGCTGCGCACCGCGCTCAGCGACTGGCGTGCGGGGCTACGGGTCCACCAGGAGGCGACGGCGCTTGATCCGAAGCTCATCCAGGAAGCCAAGGATCACGGGTACTTCACCCCATGATGTTCGCAATCCTGTTCAATGCCTGTTCGCCCGCGTCCGCGCCGGACGCCCTCCCGTTTGCGGGGGTGCTGGCGGCGCTGGATCAGGACCACGATGGGGAAGTCACTGCGGCCGAGTACCCGGCCCGCCCGACCGGCGGCCTCCCCGCCGCCGAGGTCGACCGCGACCAGGACGGTACGATCTCCGCGGACGAGGTGCGCGACGAGGTCTACGCCGTGGACCCGGGCCGCTTCGACGGCATGGCCTGGGCCCACACGGGCGGCCACAGCGCGGGGGCCGCGCCCACGCGTCCGCCCCCGGGCCCCCTCGCCGAAGCGCTGGTCTTCCTTGCCGATCTCCAGCGCACGCGCGCCCCCGGAACCACCGCGCCGACCGACGCCGAGATCGAGGCGGCCGCCCGGGAGGGCATGACCAGCCCGGCGGGCGCCGCGGTGCTCGCCCGGTTCGCCGCTGCCGGAGTGGCCGTCCCTCCGGAGTTGGCGGTCGCAGCGCCAGATTCCCCTCCCCTCGCGCCCGAGCCGCCCGCGGTGGGCGCCCCTCCCGAGGGCACCGAGGCGATCCTGAGCGCGGGGCCAGGCGGGGCCGGGGCGGTCCGGAGCGCACCCGCGACGCGCCCCGGGGGCCCCCGGGGGAAGCCGGTCGGGGACGGCGTCAACGCGGGCGCGTCCGAGGTCCCCGATCCCCCCGAAACTCCGCCGCCGTCCCCCTGATCCGCGCGAAAGCAGTTTCCGCCGTCCGCACGATCATGGTGCGCATCCCCACCCTCCGCGCGTCGGGCCACCGTCGGCGAGCGCACGGCCGCGCTCCGAGAGGCGGTCGGCGCTCCTTTGGCGGTCGCCACCGTGACGGTGCCGGTCACGGCCGACACGTCCCACCCGCGCCGTTGTCGCACTTTCCGGTCACGCTCCGCCGCGGTCCCGGTGTCCTCACCGCACTCACGGAGTGCGCATGTTCACCCTCCTCGTTTCGCTCGCGCTGGCCGACAGCGTCACCATCGACACCGGGGCCACCCTCCAGGCGGACCTCGCCCGCTACGAAGCGGGCGGCGACTGTCAGTTGAGCGTGAGCGAAGGCGAGCTCCAAGGGGTCATCGTCATCCTGCCGTGCGCCCGGGTGGTAGCGTTTTCGCGGGCGCCGGGCGCACGGACGGCCGCGCGCGCCGTGCCCCTCGCGCCCCCCGCCCCGACCTCCCTCGCCGTGACCGCGCCGCCCGCTCCGCCGGTGACCGAGGTCCCCGTGTTGTCCGCCACCGCCGCCGTGATCCCCGACGCCCCGCTGGACATGCCCGCCGGCCCCCCGCCGCCCGCCGCGCCGGCCATGCCCGACTCCGTGGCCGCGCTCGCCGCGGACGACTTCGCCGCCCCGCTCTCCGTGCCGCCCGCCCCGGAAGGCTACGAGATCGTGGTGCCCACGCTGGCGGAGGACGCCGACGAGCCGGACGCCGACGAAGACGCCGACGACGAAGCCCCCGGCGAAGCCACCGACGCCGGCGACGAAGACGGCGACGGCTTCGACGAGAACGCCCCCGCCCTCGAGGACGACGAGCCCGCACCTGCCCCGGCCCCGCTCTCCGTCGCCCCGACGCCCACGGGCCCCGGCACGCCGCGAACCGCCCCGACGATGCCCACGACGTCGACCCGCGCCGTCACCTTCTGATCGGCGCGCGCCGACGCCGGTCATGGCTCGCGACGTTCCTGCCGGGACGGGAGGGGGAACAATTGTGCTGTGCCCCGTTACGGGCGCACCGGGTTAGATCCGGGGAGCTTCTCCCCCGGGGTCACCTTCGTGCTGCTCCTCCTCTCCGTCTTCGGCGCGTGTAACGACGCCGGCTTCGCCCTCGTGAGCGTCGACCCGATCTACGGGTGGACCGACGGGTGCAACGCCATCACCCTCTCCGGCCACGGGTTCGGAAAGGACGTGAAGGCCACCCTCGGCGGCGCCGAGATCACCGGCCTCACGGCTCCCGAAGCGCCGAAGGACGATCGGCCCTCCGAGGTCGGCTACATGCTCTTCGGCGTCGCGCCGGCGGGCCACCACGGCTACGCCGACGTGACGCTCACCAGCGACGGGCAGACCTCCACGCTCAAGAACACGAGCAGCTACTACTACGTGGAATGCCCGGCCGCCGGCACCATCGACGCGGTGACGCCGAGCGAAGGCCTCGCCGGCGGCGCGCTGGTGACCATCACCGGCTGCGGGCTCGACTCCGCGGCGATCACCGCCCGGATCGTCGACGCCGCGGGCACCCCCCAGGGCACCGACCTCCCGCTCACCTCCTCCTGCGGCAAGGGCACCGTCACCTTCGAGGCGCCCACCCTCGCGGACGGTACGTGGTACCTCGAGCTGGTGGATGTGGCGACGAACACCCCGCTCACCGGCATCCCCTGCGCCCCGGCTGACACCGCCGATTCCGGCTCCAGCTGCACCGACCACCCGCTCGTGTACGGAGCCGCCCAGTGATCACGCTCCTCGCCCTCCTCACCGTCCCCTACGTGGAAGCCGCCGACGGCGGCAGCGTTCGCGGCTCCGTCACCGACGATAGCGGCCTCGGCATCCCCGGCGCCAACGTGGTGATCTCTGGCCCGCTGGTCTCCGGGAAGCTCATCGCCACCACCGACGAGAACGGCGACTTCCGGCTCATCAACGTGCCGGTCGGCACCCACGACGTGGAGATCCTCAAGAGCGGCTTCCCCGCCGTGAAGCGGAAGATCAAGGTCAAGCTCGACGAGTCGGCCTTTGTCTCGGTCACCCTGCAGGTGGCCGGCATCACGGTCGACGTGGAGGCGGCCCAGCCGGTGCTCGACACCACGCGCTCGGCGGTTTCCACGGAGCTCGGCAAGGACGCGCTGGACCAGCTCCCGGTCGGCCGCAGCTACCAGGACGTGGTGAACATCCTCCCCGGCGTCTCCGGCCGGGTGGACACGTCCTCTGGCGGCCCCAGCGACGGCAACCCGTCGGTCCGCGGCGAAGGGCAGTACGGCAACAACTACCTGCTCGACGGGATCTCCACCCGCGACACCGCCACGAAGACCTTTGGCACCAACGTCAACTTCGACGCGATCGACGACATCCAGGTCTACACCGATGGCGCCCCCGCGGAGTTCGGCCAGGCCACCGGCATGACCGTGAACGTCGTCACCAAGGACGGCGGCGACGAACACTTCGGGAGCGCGGCCTACTACCTGGACACCAACGCGTCCTCCGGCACGTACCTCATCGCCGACCTCACCAAGCACAAGGAGGTCGAGACCAAGAAGCGCGACTTCATGACCCACTCGCTCTCGCTGCTCGCGGGCGGGCCGATCATGAAGGAGAAGCTCTGGTACCTCGCCAGCCTCGACCTCGGCACCGACACCACCACCTACGAAGGGATGGACCCCGACGCGCCCTACCAGGCGTATGACGGCGGCGGCTTCGCCAAGCTCACCTGGTTCGCCACGCCGGACGCCAAGGTCCGCTACCAGTTCAATGGGCAGCTCGCGACCATCGACAATTCGGAGACCACCTCGCAGGTGCTCCCCGAAGCGCAGACCCGCTACGCGAACACCGACATCGGCAACCAGGTCGAGGTGGAGTGGCGACCGACGGCGAAGAGCGCGTTCGACGTGAAGGGGATCTACAGCGTCACCAGCCTCGACGTGACGCCGATGTCGGGCAACCACGACATCGCGCAGGTGATCAACCAGGAGACCGGCGAATACTCCGGCAACGCCTCCGACTTCGACCTCAACGACCGCTCCCGCGCCGGGTTCACCTTCTCGTGGACCCAGCTCGCGGACAAGGCGCTCGGCGACCACAAGATCAAGTTCGGCATCGAAGCCTGGCAGCTCGCCGAGACCCGGGACCTCCAGTACACCGGCCCTGGCGACGGCCTCATCGGCAGCAGCACCACCGACTACCCGTGCACCTCGCCCGACTACGCCGACTGCTACACCCGGCAGGAGTTCCAGTACGTCGGGCCGCTCACCCACAAGTCGATCGTGCTCTCCACCTACCTCCAGGACGACTGGCAGCCGGTGAAGACGCTCACGATCAACGCGGGCGTGCGCCTCGATCACGAGCAGCTCTTCACGAGCCAGGGCACCGCCATCCTCGAGCAGTGGATGCCGGCGCCGCGCCTCGGCGTCGCCTGGGACGCCACCGGCGACCAGAAGACCAAGGTCACCCTCAACGCTGGCCAGTACTACGACGTCAACGGCAGCGCGTTCGCCGAGTGGGGCGACACCCGCACCTCCGCCGGGTACGACTACTACTACGGCCCCTACTCGCAGACCGAGCCGTACTTCTCCCAGGGCGCCTACCCGCTGGTCTTCTGCACCCCCGAGAGCAAGGCCACGCTCGACGACGCCGGCCAGCAGGCAGCGAACGACGCCTGCAACGGCGACCTCCGCCCCTACCACCTCGACAAGGTGGTGCTCGGCGTGGACCGCGAGATCGTCCCCACCTTCGCCATGGGCCTCCGCGGCATCCTCAGCCAGACGGTGGACATCCCCGAGGACATCAACTACGACGATACCACCTGGGTGATCACGAATCCCGACACCAAGCGGCGCGACTATTGGGCGGTCGAGGTCACCGCGGAGAAGGAGTTCGACGAACACTGGCAGATCCTCGCCAGCTACACCCTCTCGGAGGCCAAGGGCACCATGCCCGGCCAGTTCGAGACTTCGTCGGGCGGGAGCTTCGGCGGCAATGGCAACGAGGTCGGCGTCTTCGGCGACGACATCGGCAATGCCGACATGCGCGCCCAGCTCTTCGACGCCGGCTACGGCGAGTACGTCGCTGGGTACGCGGGGCTGGGGAGCTACACCAGCGAGGCCGGCTACTACGGGTATCTCCCGTATCAGGCGCTGCACTCGGTGAAGGTCAACGGCAGCTACACGCTCACCACCGGGAAGTTCAACCACACCGTCGGCGCGATCTACGAATACTCCAGCGGCAACGCCTGGCAGAAGCGCGGGTGGGTGCCAAACTACCAGGACTACTCGGCGTTCCCGGAAGGCCGCGGCACCCGGTTCATGCCCCCGGTGCACTACTTCGACGTACACTTCGCCGAAGCGTTCAAGATGACCGACAAGCAGAGCGCCGAGCTCGCGGTGGACGTGTTCAACATCCTCGATCTCGGGCAGGCCATCACCTACTACGAGAACGACGACGAGAATTTCGGCCTGACGATGTATCGGCAGGCGCCGCGGTCGATCCGGGCCTCGCTGAAGGTGACGTACTGATCATGCTGATCCTGCTCTTCGCCTGCACCGCCGCCGCGCCGTCCGACACGGGCGACACGGCCGACACCGGCGTCGACACCGCCGACACCGCCCCGGGGGAGACCGCGGAGACGGGCGACAGCGACACCGCTCCGCCGTTCGCGGGGTTGCACCTGGGGCTCCCGGTCTTCACCACCGTGGACGATCCCACCTGGGCGGACCGGGCCGCCGCTGCGGCCGCCACCGGCGGCTGGCTCGTTGTGGACATCGCCCACGGCCCCGGCGACGGCAAGGACACCGCCTGGGCGACCACCCTCGCGGCGGCACGCGCGGCGGGCGTCCCGGTGGTGGGGAACGTAGAGATCAATCTCGCCGCCGCCGAGGCCGGCAACGTGGAGGTGCAGCTCGGCCGGTGGAGCGCCTGGTACAAGCTGGACGGGGTCTTCCTCGCCGCGACCGGCGCCGCCGACTGCGAGGCCGCCGCCGCGGACCTGGCCGTCTACGCGAAGTACGCCGACGATCACGACGCCGACGGGGACGCCTTCGTGGTCGTCCCGGTGAGCGCCGGGGGCTGCGAGGCGATGCTCTCCGTGGCAGACGTCCTGCTGAGTGACGTTCCCGTCGGTTCGTTGGCTGCGGAGCCGGTGCCGGCGTGGCGTTCGGCGTGGCCGACGGAGCGGTTCGCCCTGTGGGTCACCGGCGCGGCGGCGGGAGACGTGTCCCCGGCGATGCAGACCGCGGTCGACAGCGGCTTCGGCACCGTCTACGTCACGGATGGCGAAGCGGAGGCGTCGGCGCTGCCGCCCTACTGGGTGGACGAGCTGGCGCTCATCACCGGGTGATCACGCCGTGAGCCTCCCCCGGCTCCCGACGCGAACCGTGCTCGACGGCACGTTCGTGCTGCGGCCGTTGGCGGAAGCGGACGCCGCGGACTGGCTGGAGCTGGTGACCAACCCGCAGGTCTACGGGCCGACGAGCTGGGCGGTGACGGAGCTCGAGGTCCTGCGTGCGGCGTCGGCGCGGCACGCGGCGTTCGGGCGGCGGTGGGCGGTCGTGCGCGCGGCGGACGGGGCGTTCGTCGGCACCTGCGGCGCCGCGCGGGTGGAGGCGGCGGGGGTCGAGGTGGCCGGCGAGGCGGAGGTGGCCTACGAGCTCCACCCGGCCGACTGGGGGCGCGGGCTCGCGACGGCGGCGGTGCGCGCGTACGTGGAGGAATGCGCGACGGCGGGGATTCCGCGGCTGGTCGCGCACACCTGGGTGGGGAACGAGCCGTCGCGGCGGGTGCTCGAACGGTGCGGGTTCACCCCGGAGGAGCTCCTTCCGGCCTTCCGGAGCTGTCGTGGGGAGCTACGGGACTTCGTGCGGTGGGGCCGGCGCCCAGATCGGTGAGGATCGACGAGGGTTCCCCCTCCCGGCCCTCCTACACCTGGCCCACTCCGGGCGCCGCGAGCCGGGACAAACGTCGGCGCCGTCACGGCGGCGTGGGCAGGAGGTCCGAGACGGCGCCGTCACGGCGGCGTGGGCAGGAGGTCCGCGACGGCTATTCGGCGTCGACCCGCAACGTCGCCTTGCCGTAGATCCCCGTGCTCGCGTAGGCGTAGAGGGTCTCGACGGAGAGCTCGGGCGCGGCCAGCGTGTGGTCCAGGTAGAGCGTCGTCCGTTCGAGCGGCCCGGGGTCGCTCCCGGTAGGCCGCACGGCCTCGACCACGGCGGGCAACAGGCTCGCCTCGGGCAAGGTGGACCGCTGATCGACGCCCAGCTCCACCCCCTCGGGCGTCGCCCCGGTGACGTACACCCCGAATTCTCCCGCTGGCTCGGTGACGATCCCGCTCTCGAACACCCGCGTGCCCGCCAGCGTGACCCGGAGCAGCTCGTCGGGCTGCCCCAGACAACCCGCGGCGGGGAAGGTCGTCGAGCGCGCCGACCCCTCGATCGGCGTGAGGGTGAGGGTCAACACGTCCTCGGTCTCCACGTCGGCGCCCAGCTCCGCGGTGTCCCAGGTGACGTCGTAGACCAGGGGTTCGAGGAAGACGGCGCGAACGTCGTCGAGCGACACCCCGCCCACCGCCGCGTCGTCCGCGACCTCGGCGTAGACGGCCTCGCACGTGTGGTTTTCGTTGGACTGATCGCAAGCGGACAGGGAGACGAGGAGGAGCATCACGGTCTTTCCCCAGGGTGAGCTACGGAGCCGAGCCTCGACGAAGCGTCGAACACCGCGTCGCGACCCTTCTACGCCGGTCACGGGCTCGGCGTGACGCCCCTCCGCGACGTCGCCCCCGTCTCGCGATGGACGTGGCGTGGGCCGCCGTGCCCGCCGAGCCATTCTCGCCGACCGTGGCGCCTCGACCACCGCCGCCGCCGGTCGGAAGGACAGTGGGGCACCGCGGCCCCTCGACCCCCCTCGCCTACCCCACCACCTCGAACACGAACGGCAGCACGTACACGTGCGCGGGGTCGCTCGATCGGGCGAACTGGACCCAGATCTTGTACGCGCCGGGGACGGGCAGCACCATGTGGAACGGCAGGTCCGGCCCTTCGTAGACGTGGGGCATGTCGTGGCCGGGCGCTACGTCCTCCATCCCCGGGAACCACGCATGGGTGTGCGACGCCCAGTCGATCGCGCTGTCGACGACGAAGAGGTGCGCGTCGGCGCCGAGGTACTGCACCAGCGGGTCGTTGGTCGGGCCGAGCGGCCCGGCGGCGTCTTCGAGGTGGACCGTGAGGTCGGCCTCGTGGCCGGGGACCGGCACGACGTCCCAGACCAACGTGCCGGTGACCCCGTCGACCGTCGCAGTGGTGTTGGGCGTGAGGTCGGCCGCGGCGGCCTGCGCGGGCTCCCCGACCGCGGTGATCCACTCGCTGCGGTTGAGGTACTGGTTGTGGTGCGCGAAGTCGTAGACCACGTAGTAGTCGCCCGCCATCGGCACGGTGAGCGGGAAGTGGAAGGTGCTCTCTCGCAAGTCGTCGGCGGTGAGCGCGGTGTAGTCTTCTTCGTGGAGGTGCTGGAAACTGCTGAGGTCCCGGCTGAGGAACTGCACGTGCTCCACGCGCTCGTGGCTGGTCTGAAGATCGGGGATCGGCCGCCCGAGCTGATCGCGGATCTGAAAAGTGAACTCGGATTCACTTCCGGCGGTGAGCGGCGCCGGATCCACCGAGCTGCTCACGACGTAGTCGGTGACGGCCTCGGCGGTGTCGGCCGCGGTGTCCGCGGAGTCGCTCGCGGTGGGGCCGGTGGCGCAGGCGGCGAAGGCCAGGAGCATCAGGGACACGCGGCCTCCGAGGCAGTGATGAACACGTACTGGCCGACGTAGGGGTCCATCGGGGTGTGGTCGGCGTTGGAGAGCTCGGCCTTCAACCGGTACTCAAACCCGTCCTCCGCGGTGGTGATCGTGGTGGTGTCGGTGCCGGTCATGTTGGCGTCCACCCCGTTGAGGTCCAGATCGACGTGGCCGGCGCAGGGCGGCAGCGGATCGGGGGGGTCGTAGGGATCGAGCAGGGTGATCCCCGAGATGTCGAGCTTCACCTCGAAGGCGGTGCTGCACACCGTGGCGCCGTCGGTGGGCGAGACGATGGCCAGGGCGGGGTGGCAGCCCGAGTCGTCGACCGGGGCGCTGTCGGCGCCCGAGCCGGTCGAGCAGGCGGCGCCGAGGCTGAGCAGGAGGAGGGTCATGGGGCTCCTCGCGCCGTGATAGCCGATCAGGGAGGGGCTCGCTCCGTGTGGTCCGCGATTCTGATCTTCGTTGACGCCGCCTCGGCCCATGGGGACGAATTCGGCGTATCCGCGCTCACCGCGCGTACCGACGCCCCCGAAGAAGTGTGGGCCGCCGTGGACGGTTGGGGGCTCATCCATTCCACCGACAGCGCTGCTTCGTTCGACTGGATCTGCGACGAGGCGATCGGCACCGAGACGGTCTACGACCTGCTCGCCTGGGAGGACGGCGTCGCGTTCGTCGGCACGGTGGACGGGGTCCTCCGGGTAGACGAGACCTGCTCCGGCACCAGCGTCACCGGGCTCGGGGAGGGCTTCGTCCTTGATCTTGTCCGCTGGCAGGACCACGCCGTCGCGGCGCTCATCGGCCCGGAGCGCGGCGGCATCTACCTCTGCGACGACGCCGGCTGCGCCCCCACCCCGCTCGAGGGCGCCGCGTACTACCCCAAGTCCCTCGCGGTGGACGGCGACACGCTGTGGATCACCCTCGTCCACACCGACACCCTCGCCGCCGAGCTCCACCGCACCACCGACGGCGTCACGTTCACCCCGGTCCATTCCTGGCCCGACGCAGACACCGACCCCCGGCTCTTGTGGGCCCACGGCGACACGGTCTACCTCTGGACCCGCCCCCGGGACGCCGCCTCCGAGCCGGGCTTCTCCCGCAGCACCGACGGCGGCGCGACCTTCACCGAGACCTTCACCACCGGCTACTACACCGACCCCACGCCGGGCTCCCTGGTGCGCGACGACGGCGCCACGGTCCTCGTGGGGAGCTGGTACGGCGCCCGCACCTGGGGGAGCACCGACGGCGGCGCCCACTTCACCGAGGTGACCGAGACGGCGCCCGCCCTGAAGTGTTCGGTGGACCTCGGGGATCACGCCCTCACCTGCAACGACCACCTCGCGGACGGCTTCGACATCTCCTCGACGACCGACGCCGTGGACTTCACTCCCCTCACCTGCCTCGACGAGGTGCGACCGGCCGAATGCGCCGAGGCCACCTGCGAGCCCTACCTGGACGCGTGGATCACCGCGGGCGCCTACGGCGGCGGCCGCTGCCACCCCGACACCGGGGACACCGGCACGCCGGACGTTCCCCCGTGCGGCTGTGAGACCGCGCCGAACGCCGGGATCAGTCTGCTCTTCGCGGGCGCGGCGTGGGCGGCGCAGCGCCGGCGTCGGATCACGCCGAGCGCAGGTCCTTCGTAAAAATCGCGCGCATCGTGGCGCCGTTGATCGGCGCGCGGAGGAGCTCACCCCAGGTCGGGCCCTTGGCGGGGGTCGAGTCGTTCGCTGGCGGCAGCGAGTCGCG
>CAIXRH010000313.1 GCA_903921785.1 uncultured Pseudomonadota bacterium | reverse complement strand
TGACCACCAGCGTGTCGCCCCCAAAGGCGATGTGCTCCACGATCTCGCGCTGCCCCGGCCGAAAATCGGGGAAACCGAAACGGTCGCGCAACAGCGCGGTGAGGTCGGGTTGAGCGGCCACCGGGGAGAGCTAAGCGCCAGTCCGGGCGCGGGAAGGGGGCGGATTCCCGTGTTTCTTGGAGGGGCTGGACGGGGCGCCGGTCGGGGGCCGCGCCGGGGCGTCGCGCGGCGCCATCGGCCCCGCGCGGCGCGCCACCCCTCGCGCCGCGGCCCCCCGGGGGTCGCCGGGCGACTCAGGGCTCAGCACCCTGGGGAACCTCCGGATGCGTGGGTTGCACCCGCTTCGAGTGTTTCTTGCGGTGAACACGGGAGTGAAGGGGCGACCACTTGACGGATCGCCGCTAATGAGTCCACCCGCCTACACCCAGGCGCGCGGAACGGCTCACGATTTTTCATGGATTATCCGGTACTACGTGAGGGCGTGGTACACTCCTCCCGCGCCGGTCCCACGGCGTGGGGGGTACGTGCTCGTACCCTCGGGAATATCGTCTACCCCCGCTTCGGAGTCTCAGAATGGAACCGTTCCTCGGACAGCTCATGCTCGTCGGCTTCAACTACGCTCCCAAGGGCTGGGCCCTCTGCAATGGGCAGCTCCTGTCCATCGCGCAGAACACCGCCCTCTTCTCGCTCCTCGGCACCACCTACGGCGGCGACGGCATGACCACGTTCGCGCTCCCCGACCTCCGCGGTCGCGCGCCGCTGCACTTCGGCCAGGGGCCTGGGCTCTCCAATTACGTGCAGGGCGAGGCCTCCGGCACCGAGAACGTGACGCTCCTCACGACGCAGCTCCCGGCGCACAACCACCCGATCATGGCGAACAGCGGCACCGGCAACACCAACAGCCCTGAGGGTGCCCTCCCGGCCGGCTTCGGCACCAGCCTGCCCCCCGAGGGCCCCTGGACCAACGGCGGCGCGAACACCACCCTCGCGGCGAACGCGGTCGGCCCGAGCGGTGGCAGTCAGCCCCACTCCAACATGCAGCCGTTCCTCGTGCTGAACTGGATCATCGCCACCGAGGGCATCTACCCCTCCCGCGGGTAGTCCGGCGCGGTGGAGGGCGGCCGGCGTTAGTATGCGCCGATGTTGCCCTCCACCCTCAAGGGCCCCGGCTGGCGTGGTCGCGGGCAGGATCACGCGGCGGACGTGCGCGACGGCGCGTACTGGACGCCCTACGCGGTGCGGAGCGAGGTCGGTCCGCTGCGCGCCGTGCTCCTCGCCTGGCCGGGCGACGAGCTGGCGTTTGACGGCGAGCCCGCCGACTGGCTGATGTCCGCCCGGCCCGACCTCGCGCGGATGCGCGAGGAGGCCGAGGCGATCGCCGCGTTCTACCGGTCGGTGGGGGCGGCGGTGCACTGGATCCGCCCGCGCGCCGCGGCGCCGCCGAACCTGGTGTTCGCGCGGGACCTGTTCGCGATGACGCCCGAGGGCGCCGTGCTCGGGCGGATGGCGGCCGAGCAGCGGGCCGGGGAGCCGCGCCTCGCGGCGGTGGCGCTGGCCGAGGCCGGCGTGCCCATCCTCGCCACCCCGCGGGGCGAAGCGCAGCTCGAAGGCGCCGATGTGCTGTGGCTCCGGCCCGACCTCGTGCTCGTGGGCCTCGGCAACCGCACCAACGAAGCGGGCCTCGCCACGATGGGGCGGGTGCTGGCGGACCAGGGTGTACGCTGCGTCGGGGCCACGCTGCCACCGAGCGTGCAGCACCTCCTCGGCTCGTTGAACCTCCTCGATCGCGACCTCGCCGTCGCCTACGACGCCACCCCGTCGATCCGCGCGGTCTGCGCCGAAGCCGGCATCCGGCTGCTCGACTTCGTGGACGTGCCCGAGGTCACCCGGGGGCGCGCGCTCAACTTCGTCACGGTGGCGCCGCGGGAGCTGGTGATGCCGGCCGGGTGCGCGCGCACGCGAGCGCGCCTGGAGGCCGAGGGCGTGCGGTGCCACGAGCTGCGGGTCGACGAGTACATCCGCGCCGAGGGCGGGCTCGGCTGCCTCACCGGCATCCTCTCCCGCGAGGGCTGAGTGGCGCGACGGGCCCCCGCGGCCCCCACCCCGCTCCGCTTCCGCGTCGGCGCCTCCGCGCTCGTGCTCGTGGCGGTGCTGCTGCTGCTCGAAGGGGGCGCCCGGATGGTCGGGGCGGTGCTCCCCGGGTGGGCCGAGGCCGGCCCCAACGGGGTGATGATGGTGGGGGACGACCAGCGCCTGTGGGCGATGGCCCCCGGGGTCTGGCCCAACGGGACCACGCGGGCGAAGATCAACGCCTGGGGCCTCCGGGGGGAGCTGCCGGAGCTGCCGCGGCCGGCCGGCCGTCAGCGCATCCTGGTCCTCGGCGACTCCAGCTTTTTCGGCCACGGCATCGCCGACGGCGAGACGATCCCCGTGCGCCTCGGCGAGGACCTCCGCGCCGCCGGGCTCGACGTGGACAGCTTCAACGGCGCCATCCCCGGCTACTCCACCGAGCAGACCCTGCTGCTGCTCGACGACGTGGGGTTCCGCCACGAGCCCACGCTGCTCGTGGTCGGCAACCTGTGGAGCGACAACAACGTGGACGCGTTCCGCGACGCGGACCTGCTCCGCAGCGTCCACGTCAACGCCAACCCGCTCATGCGCGCCGCGTTCGTGCGCCTCCTCGCCGGCTGGGCGGACCGGGCGCGGGGCGGCAACGGCGCCCACCTCGTCACCTGGACGCACGACAGCCACTGGCCGAAGGATCAGGACCGACGGGTGCCGATCCAGGACTACGCCCGCAACCTCGACCGCATCGTGCGGGAGGCGCGGGAGCACGGGGCGGGGGTGGTCTTCATCGCGCCCGTGAACCGGGGCCTCGCGGAAGGGCGCTACGCCGAAGGGGCGATCTGGGACGTGTACTTCCGCGCCCAGGCGGAGGTCGCGGCGTGGCACGGGCTGCCGGTGGTCTCGGCGAAGGCGGCGCTCGACGCCGATCCCGCCCCGGCGGACCAGGAATTCGTGGACGTGATGCACCCCTCCGCCCTCGGCGCGGGCCTCATCGCGGCGCGCGTCGCGACGACGTTGGTGGAGGCGGGGTGGCCGACCACGCCGCTGCTCGGCCGCGCCGAGCCGTTCGACCCGAGCGGCCTCACCGACGACGCCCGCTCCTACGCATTGCCGATGGACCGCGGCGAATCGCCGCTGTCGAACCTGTTCCCGACCGAGGCGAACCCCGCCCCGACGTCAAGCGAGCCGCCGCGCCCGGCGCCCGGGGGGACGACGGGGCGGCCCTGATCGCGGGGAGGGACGACGAGGGGGGTCCCACCTCCCGTCTCGGCAGGAACGTCGCGAGCCAGGACAAGCGTCGGCGGGGTGCCTCAGCGGCAACGCCTCGGACGCGAGGCGGTGGGGTGCGGCACCCGCAGGGCATCTCCTCGGACGTGAGGCGGTGGGGTGCACGACCCGCAGGGCATCGCCTCGGACCCGAGGCGGTGGGGTGCGCAGCCCGCAGGGCATCTCCTCGGACCCGAGGCAGTGGGGTGCGCAGCCCGCAGGGCATTGCCTCGGACCCGAGGCGGTGGGGTACACGACCGGCAGGGCACCGCCTCGGACCCGAGGCGGTGGGGGTCGCGAGCCGCTGGTCCTCGCCGTCGTCACCACGTGTTGACACGGGCGAGGTGGCGCCCGGCGGGGCCATCGCCTACGGTCGAGGTGGTCGGCATTCGGCATTCTCGGGAGCTTGCGATGCACCCCGCCGGTCGTTTGGCGCTTGGCGGCAGCTACAACGGGACGGGTCCCGGCCACGAGAGCGCGACTTGGCGAAACGTGGGGGGAGGCGCCTGCTTCTTCGACCTCGACGAGCTCGACCACAGCGACACCGGGTCCGGAGTGCTCACCCTCGCCCTCGACCCGCGGCAGTATGTGGAGGACATCTCCGCAGTGGTCTCTCACCCCCAGGTGGCCGACCTCTGGGCGGTGCTCCCTTCGGTCACCCCCGGCACCTACGGCTACTGTTCCGACCCGCGCGACGGATGGTCACCTTCCGGAAGCGCGGAGCTCGCGTGCGACGCCCCCTGGCCGATGCTGCTGCAAGGCAACGCCGCGGGCCACACCGCGAGCCCGATCCTCGGGCCGAACGGCAGCCCGGTGAGCTACCCGGTGGGCCGGGTGTCCGCCGCCGCGTGGTCGGAGCTGGGCGTACCCGACGACTCTGCGGACGGCGTGGCGAGCTACCTCGTGGTGGGGACCGTCTCGCAAGGCACCTGGCGCGGAGAGTTCCAATGGTGACGCTCCTGCTGTTGGCCTGCGCAACGGCCACGGACGCTCCGGTGGACACGGGCGACTCTGCGGACAGCGCGGAGGTCGGCGACAGCGCCGACGCCGCGGAGACGGGCGACAGCGCCGACACCGGCCCCGACCCGGCGAACCAGGACGCGGACGGCGACGGCTACACCCCCGCCGAGGGCGACTGCGACGACACTCGCGATTCCGTGTACCCCGGCGCCCCCGACTATTGCGATGGCATCGACGGCGACTGCGACGGGGAGGCGATCCCTGACGGAGCGTGCGCCGTGGCTGGAGACATAGGTGCGATGTCGTCCTGGTGGATCGAGAGCTCCGACGAGCTGCAGCCCTGGAGCATCCGCGCCGGTGATGTCTCGGGTGATGGCGTGCCCGACCTTGTCACGCTCGGCGGTCCAGAGGGTGGCGGCGAGTCCTTCATCGTCGTTGACACAACGCCCTTGAGCGAGCGCCCGGCGGTGAGCTCCTGGGTGGCGCCCAGCTACACGGACGGGTGGCCCGCGTTCTCCATGCCGCAGGGCGAGACCCTGGTGGACAGCACCGGCGACGGGATCGCCGACATCTGGGTGAGCACCTCGGCCCAGAACGGCTTCCTCGGCAGCCTGTTCCTCTTCCCGGGCCGGACCGACGGGTTCCCGACCGAGCCGACACGCTTGGACGCCGGAGCGCAGGCCTGGTGGCATGACGACGGGGCGCTCTGGGGCCAGCAGTTCATGCCCGGGGGAGTGGGCGACCTGACCGGCGACGGGCGCGCCGACGTGTTGGTTTCGGTACAGAGCGACACCGACGAGTACATGGCGCGGGTCGAAGGGGGAGCCGAGCTCTCCGGGGAGCACACGTGGAGCGAGGTGTCGCGGATGAATTTCGATGGCCTGTACGGGGCGCACCTCTTCTCCGACCTGGATGGCGACGGTCTCGACGAAATCAGCCTCGAAACCAATGATGGCTCCAACGATGCGGCGTTCGTCTCCGGCGCCGACTGGAGCGCGGATGGGCACGCGGGGGATGTCTACACCCGGCTGCGCGACGCCTCGGCCGCGGGGCAGCAGGTGTATGACACACTCACCCGGGACCGCACCGACGACATCGATGGGGATGGATTGAACGATGCGATCCTCGCCTCCGCGTCGCCCGACTGGGACCGCCGCGCCCTCGTGCTCACCGGCGGCATCCCGACGGGCGACGTCGCGGACTGGACCTTCGCGCGTATCTGTGGCACGAGCAACGCCGCGGAGCCGCGCCAGTGGACCGACGACATCGACGACGACGGAGTCCGGGACTTCCTCACCGGCTCGGGCGAGGTGGTGCCCTCCACCCAGCTCCGCAGCGGGGGCAGCTTCACCATCGACGACATCGTGGGGCCGGCGGTGGATTGGCGCGCGGGGTTGCAGGACGTCATCGACCTCGATGGCGACGGACGCCCGGAATGGCTGTACTCCGACAGCTATGATGCGGGCAACACCTACATCATCGCCGGCTTCGATCTCCCCTGGGACGATCCCACGAAGTGGTGACGCCCTCGCCAGGCTCGCCCCCGTGGCACCTCGACCGCCGACGCCCGTCATGGCTCGCGAGGGTCGAGCAGGGCCGGGAGGTGGGACCACCCCTCCCACCCCCTCTCCGCGGACCCCGCGTTAGCCGGCGGGCATGATCGAAGCCTACGGCGCGCTCACCCCCGACCTGCACCCGGACGCCTGGGTTCACCCCTCCGCCCAGCTCCTCGGCGACGTGGCCGTGGCCGCCCGGGCCAGCGTGTGGCCGACCGCCGTCCTCCGCGGCGACCAGGGCAAGGTGACCATCGGCGAGGCCACCAACGTGCAGGACGCGGTGGTCGCGCACGGCACCGGCGGGCTCTCGGTCGTGACCATCGGCGCGCGGGTGACCGTGGGCCACCGCGCGATCCTCCACGGCTGCGTGGTGGAGGACGACGTGCTCGTGGGCATGGGCAGCATCCTCCTCGACAACTGCCACATCGAGCCCTGGGTGATCATCGGCGCCGGCGCGCTGGTGCCCGCGGGCGTGCGCATCCCGAGCGGCTCCCTCGTGCTCGGCTCGCCGGGGCGCGTGGTGCGGACCCTCACCGAGCGCGACCGCGAGCGCATCCGCTACGGCTGCTCCGAGTACCTCAAGTTGGTGGCGGGCTATCGGGCCACGGGGCGCTGAGGCCGCCGCTCACTTCGCCGGCCAGTCGTAGTTCCAGGGGGCGGAGCGGTTGTCGTCCTCATCCACCGCGTAGATGCGGATGGTGCCGGTGATCTCGCAGGCCTCGGTGGCGCTCGGGTCTTCCCAGGAGATGGTGAGGGCGCCCTTGTTGCAGACGCCGTAGTGCTCGGTGCCGGCGATGCCGTCGAGGATCACCTGGGCGTAGCTGCCGGTCTTGGAGAAGGTGTCCTGGCCCTGGGGGTCGGTGACCGTGGCCTGGATGAACCAGGACGGCTCGCTGTCGGTGTTGGGCTGGCACATCACGTTCTCCACGCTCTCGATCACCGGGGCGTCGGGGCTCACCTCGGTGTCCTCTCCCCCGCTGGTGTCGGTGTCGTTGCCGCCGCCGGTGTCGTTGCCGCCCGCGGTGTCGGTGCCGTCGGTGCCGATGGACATCGGGCCGCAGCCGAAGAGGAGGACGAGAGGAAGCATACGCATGGGCGCTCCTAGGAGATGCGGGTGGAGAAAGCTTCGAAGTCGGTGACCAGGCGGCGGAGGCGGGTGCGCTCGGCGGACGAGGCGCGGAGCTCTTCGACGACGTCGGTGCCGGCGGAGACCGCGGCAAACTCGGGCTCTCCCCCCAGGGTGGAGGGCGGCGCGGAGTACCAGCGACCATCCCGGCGCATCCATCGCATGCCGTCGTTCACCAGGCAGAGCTGATTGTACTTGAACTTGGGCAACGTGCGCCCCTGGGAATCGTACCAGCAGCTCTCTATCGCGTTGACGCTGCTCTCGGGCTCATGCACCACGCTGGGGCCGACCGGATCGCCGACCTCGTGGAGCAGCGCCCCGAACAGGTCCCGGGCGCTCACCGGCACGTCCACCTGCCGGGCGCCGGAGCGGCCCGGCTCCAGCCAGAACATCGGCACCCGATTCCCGCCGTCGGTGACGTTGTTGAAGTGGTACGCCCAGCCCATCTCCCCGAAACACTCCCCGTGGTCGGAGCCGACGACGACGAGGCTGTCGTGCCCGTCGTGGAGCTCCTTCACGAACGTGTCGATCTGCGGGGCGATGCGCTCCCACGCCACCCGCTGCCGCGACTTGAGCCGGGCCATCGTGCGGTCGCTCACGGGCTGCGCGCCGCGCGCCATGAACGTCTGGTTCACGAGGTGGTAGAGGCCCACGAGCTCGGTCACCGCGTCCCACCCTCGGCCGAGCGGCTCGAAGATCGGGGAGACGTGGTAGGGGAAGTGGGTCTCCATCAGGTTGAGGAACAAGAAGGTGGGCTTCCCCTGGCGATCATTCTCCGCGAGGGTGCGGCGGGCGCGCTCGAAGATGTCGCCCACGGTGTCCTGCAGCCACACCTTGCCGGCCTCGATGTCCTCCGAGAGCTTGCCGCGGATCCAGTCCGTGCTCAGCACCTTCTTCCGGAGGCGCGGCTTGCCCACCAGCACCATCAGCTCGTGCAGCTTACGGTGTTGGGGCGGGACCTCCTTCCAGATGCGCACCACCTCGTCGAATCCGCGGTCGAGGCCGAAGATCTCGGTCGTGGCCACGTTGGCGGTGATCTGATGGGTGGAGTACCCCTTCGCCCGCAGCCGCTCCGCGAGCGTGGGCTCGGCGGTGGCGAGGCCGCGGCTCTGCGTGTCGGCCCCGTGTTCGTGGGGGAGCAGGCCGGTGAACATCGAGGCGGTGGCGGGGAGCGTCCAGCAGCCGGCGCTGCGGGCGGCGGTGAACTCCACGCTGTTGCCCTGCACGTAGGGCATCCGCGGCCCATCGCCGCCGTACACGGAGTCCCACCGAAGGGAGTCCGAGATGACCATGACGATGTGAGCGGGCCGAGGCACGGCCGGGATGGCTAACTCCGCGCTGCCCCCCGCGCCGCCTGAGGCGCCGCACCCGGCCCACCCGGTCCGGCGGCGGTGGTTGGTCTTCGTTGCCGCGCTGCTCGTGGCGGCGGCGCTCGCGGCGGCGGCGGGCGAGCGGGTGGTGGGCGCGGTCTCCGCGTTGGCGCTGCGCTTCACCGGGGGCGGTCACCTCTACTGGAGCGACGGGGAGTCCGGGTGGCAGGAGCTGCCGCTCGCGCTCCTCATCCGCCGCGACTGGGGCCCGACGGACGCGGTGATCCACCCCCGCTGGCACGCCGTCGCCTCCGGCATGGAGACCGCCGAGCTCGACGTGCTCCGCCCCCCCGACCCTCGCGACGTGCGGGTGGTGCTCGCCCGGGTGGACCCGTCGCGGTGGCGCTTCCGGGTGTGGGGTCGCGACGACTGGAAGCGCGACTCCGTGGCCACGCTCGCCGACGAAGCGGGGTTGGTCCTCGCGGTGAACGGCCCCTACTTCGCCGAGGACGGGCCCCTGGGCCTCGTGGTGAGCGACGGGGTGATCCGCAACCGCCAGGGCACCCTGCGCGCCGCCCACTTCCTGGTGGACCACAAGGGGGCGCGGCCGCGCATCGTCAACGAGAAGAAGACCGACGTGCGCGGGGTGGACCAGGGCTTCCAGGGCTTCCCGTCGATCATGTCGGCGGGGCACACCTACGGCTACCTGCGCACCGGTGGCCGCGGCTTCGACGTGCGCGAGGTGGACCGCCGCACCGCCGCCTGCATCCAGGGCGACGGTCGCGTGGTGCTGCTCGCCACCGACACCTGGACCAGCGGCCTCTCCCTGAGCGAACTGGCGACGGTCCTCGGCGGCCTGGGCTGCTACGACGCCATGGCGTTCGACGGCGGCGCCTCCACGGCCCTCTGGCTCGACGTGCCCGGGCACCGCCTGGACGTGGAGGGGCTCGACGTGGTGCCGGTGATCCTCGGCGTGGAGGCGCGTTAGGCCCGCGCCGATGTTCGACTCCCCCTACGTCAACGCCGACCGCGTGGCCCGGATCTCCGCGGCGCTCGATCGCCGGGTCGGCGGCGTGGTGGCCGTCTGCGAGGCGGTGCGGCGGCGGCACAACGTGAGCGCGATCCTGCGGAGCTGCGAGGCGTTCGGGGTGCACGAGGTGCACCTGGTCACGCAGGGCTTCCGGCCGGCGCCCGGCGCGGCCCGTGGTGCGGAGCGGTGGGTGTACCGGCGGCGGTTCGACCACGTGGCCGACTCCGTGGCCGACCTGCGCGCCCGCGGCTTCCGCATCTTCGTGGCCGATCTCGCCGAGCCGTCCTACACCCCGGAGACCGTCCCGGTGGACCAGCCGCTGGCGCTGGTCTTCGGCAGCGAAGTGCGCGGAGTGAGCGACACGGCGCGCTCCCTGGCGGACGGCACGCTGCGGGTGCCGATGGTCGGCCTCACCGAGTCGCTCAACGTGAGCGTGAGCGCGGCCATCGCCCTGCGCGCGGTGGCGGAGCGGCGACGGGCGGTCGGGGGAGGCCTGGACGAGGCGGAGAAAGCGCGCTTCCTCGCGGAGTGGCTCGCGTCGGAGGACCGCGCGGCGGCCGGCTTCCGGGCGCGGACGGCGCCCGAGCCGGGCTGAAGGGCGCCAGTGTCGAGGGGCTGGAGGTGCCCCACCGGCTTGCCCGGCCGGTGAGGTCGGCGGTCGAGGAGCCGCGGGGGCGAGAATGGGGGGGGCGGCGCGCGCTCCCCAAAGCTCGTCGTGGATCCGCTCGGAGGGGCCGGGAGTTCGCGGGGAAGCGGGCTTGCCGTGGGGGCGGTCGGGGGGGTACGGTGCGGCGGTGCACCTCCCGTTGACGCGCTGATGTCTCCGCTGCTCCGCCGTCGCCTCGTGCTCATCGGGCTTGCGGTGGTGATCCTCGGGTTCTCGGCGCATGCCGCCCACTATGGCGCGTACATCGATGACGATGCGGGCATCACCTTCGGGTACGCGAAGAGCTGGGTCGCGGGGCGCGGCCTCAGCGTGAACCCGGCGGACCCGCCGGTGGAAGGCTACTCCAACCCGTCCTGGATGTTCCTGCTCGCGCTCACGATGCGGCTGGGCCTCTTCCACTGGACCTGGACCCCCAAGCTCCTCGGCTGGCTCTTCGGTGCGATCACGCTTGGTTTTGCCGCGAGGCTGGCGGCGCAGCTCTCGGGGCGCCGCCTGGAGGCCGTGCACCTGCTGGCGCCGGCGCTCCTCGCGCTCAACGGGTCGTTCGTGGTGTGGGCGGTCTCCGGGTTGGAGAACGGGCTGTACGGGGCGTTGGTCCTGGGTGTGTTGTCGGTCTGGCTCGCCCGACGCACGAACCCGCCAGCGTGGCTCGGGATCTTCCTCACCGCGCTGGCCATCACCCGCCCCGAGGCCGTCGGCTACGCGGGGCTCGTGGCCCTCGACGCGCTCGTCGGGGCCGCCTGGCACCGGAATCGCCGGGCGAACATCGCGCGGTTCTTGGGGGTGTCCCTGGCGCTGTTCGTGCTCTACGTCGCCTGGCATCTCGCGACGTTCGCGGACCCGCTGCCCAACACCTACTACGCCAAGATCGACGGCGAGGGGGCCTCGGCGGCGGACCGGGTCACCATGTTGTCCTCCAGCGGGTGGCGGTACCTCTTCGGCGGCTTCGGCAACTGGCACCTGGGGTGGACCGTGATCGCCGCGCTCGGCCTCCTGCTCCGGCCCGCCCGCCAGGAGCGAGGCGTCCCGCTGGCGTTCGGGATGGCGGCCTGGAGCGTGTACTTCGTGGTGTCCTCCGGCGGCGACTGGATGATGGAGTACCGCTTCCTCAGCCCCGGGTTCGCGCTCTTCTCGGTGCTGGCGGCGGGCGGCCTGGTGGCGGCCCGCGACGCCCTGGCGGGGAGCGGCTTCGGGTGGCGCGCCGGGCGGTTCCCGGCGGCGCCTCTGGCGGCCGTGACGGCCGTGAGCGCCGTGATGCTGGCGACGTGGGCCGCGCTGCCCCTGCCGGCACGCGCGGCCCGCATCGTGAGCGTACCCACCATGCCGCTGGAGAACACCCGACGGGCGGCGGATATCTTCATGGAGTTCGCCGATCGGCTCGGCGTGGCGCTCCCCGTGGTCGTGCAGGGCGCGATGGGCGGGCCGGCGCTGGAGAGCGACGGGCGCGTGGTGTGGATCGACGCGTTCGGGCTCACCGACCGCACCGTCGCCCACTGCTTCCACGAGCGCTGCCCGGTCGAGACGCTGTGGCAGTACGCGCTCGTCGAACGGAAGGCGGACTTCCTGGACTTCCCGCCTTCGATGTCCCGGCGGTGGAGAATCACGGAAGCCCCCGGTTGGAAGGACGACTTCGTGCCCTTGCGGAGCGCCAACGGGGGCGTCGGGGTGTATGTGCGGCGTTCGCGGCTCGATGCGCCCGCTGGTGCCGGATCGCCGGACGCGGAGCCGGTGCGCAGCGGGAACGTGCTCGTCCACGGCTTCGAGCTGCTCGCGGCCACGGGCGACGAGTCGGCCCGCCTCCAGGTGGACTTCGAGGTGGCCGAGGCGGGCATCCCCGCCTGCTTCGTCCGCGACGCGGGCGGAAAGCCGACGCGCCTGCCTCTCTTGGAGTTCATCAGCTCGAAGGCCCTGCGGCCGGGCACGCTCTACCGGGACCGGCCGCCGCTCCCCGAGGGCCTCTCGGCGCCAACGCTGGTTCCGGGGTGAGGGGGGGGGGCCCACCTCTCGGCTCTCCTCCAGCCTCCCGAGCCCAGGGGTGGGCCAGCCATGACGGGCGTCGGCGGGGGCGTGGCCTCCGATGAATATTCTTCCGCCTTGCGCGTATCGTCGACCCTCCCCCGCGCTCCGAGGCTCCTGCTCGTGCTCGCCGCGCTCGCTGCCCCGCCGCGGTCGGTGCCCGACGCCGCCACGCTGTCGGCCGGGAAGCGGCTGATCGCGGCCGGGGCTGCGTTCCCGCCGCCGTTCTGGTTCGACGCCCAAGCCTGGCGGGCGATTTTGGTGATCGAGTTCGGCGAGCCCGAAGGCGAGGACCGCCTCGACCCGATGTGGTCCCGGGCCCGCACGAGCGCGCGGGCGCAGGCTGTCCTCCGAGCGGCGAAGTGTCGGCCGGGGGAGTGGATCGAGGAGCACCGGCCGTCGAAACACCCGGATGAGGACGTGCTGGCCGCGTGGCCGGGCCTGTGGGCGGTGAGGCGGCTGGTGCTGATGCCACTCATCTGCGAGACGCCGGTGGTGAAGATCGACGGCGAGGACGAACACGTCGCCGCCATTGCCCTGGTGGAACGATGGAGCGGCTGGTCGGTCGCGGAGGTGCTCACCGAGGAGACCGGGAGCGCCTGGTTCGAGACGGTGGACGTCGTGGAGAACGAAGGGGAGTGGGACGGGGCGGCGCAGGCCGACGCGCGGCTGGCGCTCAGCGCCCGTGCTGAGGTGACCGACTGGCGGCCGCCGGGGCTGCCCGCCGTGCCGCCCGTCCCGCCCGGGGACCTCGACGGCGACGGGGTCGCCGACCTGGTGCTGCGCGACCTCGCCTCCGAACGCGTCGGCGTGGTGCTCGGCGACGGCCTCCACCGCATCGGCCAGACCTTCCGCAGCGACCGGTTCGGCCAGGTCGCCGCGCTCCCCGGGGACCTCGACGGCGACGGCTTCCCCGACCTGGTCGTCAACGCGCCGGGGTTCGCGACGGCGCCCGACCGCATCCCAGGCTCGGTGTGGCTGTTTCCCGGCGGCCCCGGGCTGGACCTCACCCACCACCGCCGCCTCGACGCGCCGCGCGCCGACGACCCCTCGTTCGCGTCGTGGCTCGTCGCCCCCGGAGACCTCGACGGCGACGGACGCCCCGACCTCCTGGTCTCCGCGCGCAGCCCACGGCCGGAGCTCCTCGTGTACTTCGGAGGGGCCCTGGAGGCGCCGCGGGGCCGGATCTCGCTGCCCACCGGCGAGCGTCAGTTGGTCTTCCTCGCCGCCGCCGGAGACGTGGACCATGACGGCTACGCGGACGTCTGGATCACCGAGGAGATCCTCTCGCTGAACCGGCGCACCGTGCTCCTCCACGGGGGACCCCGCCCCCGGGTGGAGCGGGTCGCGGCGCTCGACAACCTCCGTCCGCTCGGCGTGGTCGACCTCGACGGCGACGGGGTCGCCGAAGTGGTCGGGGTGCGCGAGCGCCGGCTCGAGGTGGTCGGCCGCGCGCTGCTCGGGTGGGGGCTGCGGCTCCGCCTCGACGCGGACGGGTGCACGTCGGTGGCCGCCGGCGACTTCCTCGGGGACGGGCGGCGCGAGCTGGCGTTGGGGTTCTCCTCCGGTGGGAAAGGCGGGAGCATGGACGAGGATCGCCGCGGCCTGGTGCGCCTGGTCACGCCGTCGGGCCAGGGGCTGCAGACGCTGCACGGCCAGAAGGACGAATTCAGCTTCGGGCGGCGGCTCGTGCCCGCCGGCGACCGGGACGGCGACGGCCACGAGGAGCTCCTGGTCTACGACAGCGGGGGCGTCACGCTGGTGAACCTCGCGGACCCCGAGCTCGACGAACACTGGCGGGCGAGGCCTTGATGACCGGCCTGCTCCTCACCGCGGGTCTCGCGCACGCTGCCCCGACCTCCCTCGTCGTGGACGGGGGGCGGGTGCGCGTGACGATGGGTGAGGTCGAGACCACCTACAGCGAGACGGGGGACGTCCTCGGCTCTCGACCCGCGACCCCGGCCACCCCGGCCGAGCCGTCCGCCCCCAGGCCGCTCGCCGTGGCCGAGCAGGGCGGCGACCAGGCCGTGCTCTGGCCCGAGCTCGTGGAGGTGGGCGGCCGCCTCCCGTGCCGCCTGCCGGTGACCACCGGGCGGGCACCCGAGGCGCGGACGCGCCGCGATACCGGGCACGCAGAGGACGACGGTGAGGCGGGGGCGGGCCCGCCGGAGGTGTCGGTGACGCCCTCGGCGGACGTGGAGTCGCCGCCCCCCCCCGCCGATGCGAGCGCTACGCTAACGCTCGCGCTCGGATCGGCTCACTTTTCTGCCGGTTGTAGTTCGGCTTCGGTCGGCGGCGGGTTGGTAACCCGCCTCCTCGGTCAGCCGTACAACCGGCGACG
>CAIXRH010000312.1 GCA_903921785.1 uncultured Pseudomonadota bacterium | reverse complement strand
GCCCGACGTCCGCTCCGCGGTGACCCACGCGGAAAACGGCGAGCATCCTGACCTCCCGGTCAGGATGCCGTTCGGGGGCGCCAGCCCCCTTGTACGCGCCCCCCGGCCGCATTAGCTTGCGGCCCCCTCCCCCCCCTCCCTCCGTCCCGCCGGCTCCTGGCTGGAGGAAAGATGCGACTGATGACCCGGGCCTCCCTGGCATGCACGCTCCTCGCGGGCGTGGCGTGGGGCATGGCTGGATTCCCCTCCCCGGCCCACGCCGAGGAGACGAAGTCCGAAGAGCTCTTCACGCTCGGCATGAAGAACCTGCTCCCGCCCGAGCTCTTCGATCGCAACCTCGTCGTCACCGTGGGCGAGCCCCTCGCTGCGGCGATCGTGCAGCCCATCGTCTTCCCGCACGACCGTCACGTGAAGGTCCTGGGGATGGACTGCCAGTATTGCCACAGCAATGCGCGAAAGGGCATCCACGCTGGCGTGCCGCCGGAGAGCGTCTGCATGGGCTGCCACGCCCTGGTGGACACGACCGACCGTCCCGAGCTGGTGAAGCTCAAGGACTACTGGGCCAAGGGCGAAGCCATCCCCTGGAAGAAGGTCCACGACCTCCCCGACTACGTGTACTTCTCGCACAAGCGTCACGTCGTGGCGGGCCTGGCCTGCCAGGAGTGCCACGGCGAAGTGCAGGACATGACGGTGGACCAGCGGGTCGCCTCCCTGAAGATGGGCTGGTGCCTCGACTGCCACGCCCAGCACCCGAGCATCGATCAAAACTACGGCACCCAGGCTGAACTTCGGCGCGCTGAGCTGAAGGACTGCTGGACCTGTCACAAGTAGCCGGAGCGACGATGGAAGGACTCAACCGCCGCGACTTCCTCAAGGTGGGCGCCGTCGCGACGACGGCCGCCGCCGCCGCGTGCACCTACGACTACAAGGTGCCTCAAGAAGAGGTGCTTCCGTACGTGGTGAACCCGGAGAACGTGCAGCCCGGCCTGGCCAGCTACTACGCCTCGTTGTGCAACGGCTGCGCCACCGCGTGCGGGCTCGTCGCCCGCAACAAGGACGGCCGCGTGGTGCACGTCGAGGGCAACCCCGACCACCCGAGCGGCCCCGGCCTCTGCACCAAGGGCCACTTCGATCTCGTGGCCGCCTACGGCCCGGATCGGGTCCCCGGCCCCACCGACGGGCGCTCGCCCATGTCGTGGGACGATGCGCAGAAGAAGGTCAACGACGCCGTGGCCGCCGCTCGCGCCGCGGGCAAGGGCGTCGCCTGGCTCGGCAAGTACCGCACCGGCAGCGCCGCCGCGCTCCTCGACGTGCTGGAGAGCTCCGGCCTCCGCCGCGTCCACTGGGAGCTCCTCGGCGTCGAGACCCTCCTCGCCGCCACCGCCTCCGCCTTCGGGGTGGATGAGCTGCCGGTGTACGAGCTCGCCGAAGCTCACACCATCCTCAGCTTCGGGTACGACTTCCTGGGCGCCGCGTTCGGCTCCATGGGGATGACCAAGGGCTGGGCGAAGGCCAAGAACCCGGCGGAGGGCGGCTTCGCCGCCAAGCTCATCGCCATCGAACCCCGTCTGGGCATCTCCTCTACGCACGCCGACCTCTGGCTCTCCGCCAGCCCGGGCTCGGAAGCGAAGGTGGCCTACGCCATCGCGAGCCTCGCGGCGGTCGCCAAGGGCTACAGCGGCCCCGCCACCGCGCTCCTCGCCACGGTGGATGTCGCCGCCGCCGCCGCCGCCTCGGGCATCCCCGAAGCGCGGTTGAAGGAGGTCGCAGAGACCCTCGCCGGCGCGCCGTCGGTCGTCCTCCCGGGCGGCCTCGGCACGGCCAGCGCAGACGCAACCGAGCTCGCGGTCGCTTCGCTCCTCCTCAACGAGGTGCTCGGCAACATCGGCAAGACGGTGCAGTTCGGCCGCGGGTTCCGCCCGGGCCGGGTCAGCAGCTTCGCCGACGTCAAGGCGCTCCTCGACGACCTGTCGGGCGGCAAGATCGGCGTCCTCTTCCTCGATGGCGTGGACCTCGCGCACGTCGCCCCCGCGGAGCTCGGCGCCGCCGAGGCCCTCGCGAAGGCCGACCTCGTGGTCCAGTTCGCTGACGAGCCCAACGACTCCTCCAACGACAAGACCCTCCTCCTCCCCACGGGCTCCGGCCTCGAAGGGTGGACGGACGCGTCAACCGAGTCCGCGGTCCACGTCCTCGGTCAGCCCGCCATGGTGCCGCTGCAGGACAGCCGGCCCCTCGGCGAGGTGCTCCTCGCGATGGTGAAGGCGAACCCGCCGGCGCCGGTCGCCCCGACCACCCCGCCGGTCCCCACGGATGCCCCGCCGACCGAGTCCACTGTGGCCCTCGCCGCCGTGGTCCCCTCCCCGGTGGACGTCGGCGCCCTCGCCGTGGCCGCCGCCAACTTCGGCGAATTCGTGAAGGCCCGTTGGGTCGCCACGCTGCTCCCGGCCGGCGAGAACGCCGAGTCCTGGTGGCGCGGCGTGCAGGCCAAGGGGGTGTACGTCACCCCCATCAACGGCGTCGGCGCCGCCTGGGTCCGCACCACGGCCCCCGTGCTGGGCAGCTCGGCCCCGAACAACAAGAGCCTCGTGCTCTTCTCCTCCCACCTCGGGGATGGCCGCTGGGCCAACGTCCCCTGGGCGCAGGAGCTCCCGGACCCGGTCTCCACCTACTTCTGGAACACCTGGATCGAGCTCCACCCCTCGGTGGCTACGGCGATGGGCCTCGCTGAGCAGGACCTCGTCACGGTGAAGACCGACAAGGGCTCGGTGACCGTGGGCTGGTTCGGCAGCCCCACCGTCCGCGAAGACACGGTGGCGATCGTCATCGGCAACGGCCGCAAGACCGGCCGGTACGCTCGCGAACGCGGCGCCAACGTGGCCGCGCTCCTCGGCGCCACCACGGACGCCGCGTCGGGCGCGCTGATGCTGTCGTGCGGCTCGGTCGAGATCAGCCGCGCCGGCGGCGCCGAGAGCGGCGTCCACGCGCTCTGCGGCAGCCTCACCCAGGAAGGCCGCCCCATCGCCCTCGCCGTGAACCCGGTGGACGCGGTGGAGAAGCTCACCGGCGAGCCGGAGTCCATCCTCCCCATCGAGCACCTCGAGATCGACGAGCGCGTCCGCACCGCCGGTCCGGTCGACATGTACCCGGAGCCCGGTCACCCGACCTACCGCTTCGCCACGGTGTTCGACACCAACGCCTGCAACGGCTGTGGTGCCTGCCAGATCGCCTGCGCCCTGGAGAACAACACCGCGTTCGTCGGCCCGGACCAGCTCCGCAAGGGCCGCACGATGGTGTGGATCCGCATGGATCGGTTCTTCGAGGGGAGCGGGGAGAACCCCGACGTCCGCTACCTGCCGGCGGTCTGCCAGCACTGCGCGCACGCGCCGTGCGAAGGGGTGTGCCCGGTCCTCGCGACCTACCACAACCTCGATGGCCTCAACGCCATGATCTACAACCGCTGCGTGGGCACGCGCTACTGCGCGAACAACTGCCCCTACGCTTCCCGGCGGTTCAACTACCACACCTGGCAGTGGCCCGAGAGCTACCACCTGATGCTCAACCCGGACCTCAGCACCCGGGAGATGGGCGTCATGGAGAAGTGTACGTTCTGCGTGCAGCGCACCCGCGCCGCCAAGGACGCGTACCGCGACATCGCCTACGCCGAGCGTACCTCCGCGGATCGCCCGGTGGAGATCACCAAGCACACGGTCCCGGACTCGGCGCTGCACAAGCTCACCGCCTGCGCGGCCGCGTGCCCGAGCGAGGCCATCACCTTCGGCAACTGGAAGGACACCGACAGCAAGGTGCGGAAGCTCGGCGAACAGCCGCGCGCCTACACCCTGCTCGGTGAGCTCAACACGAAGCCCGGCGTGCGGTACCTCGCACGCGTCAACCACAACATGCCGCGGCACGTCGCTGAGGGTCACGGGGCCGAGGGCCACGGGGCTGAGGGCGGTGCCGGCGAAGCCCACGCTGAGCAGAAGGAGGGCTGATGTCCAAGGAGCTCACCTACTCGCAGGTCAACCGCGATGTCATGCGGCCGCTGTTCTCGCCTTCGATGGCGTGGCACGCGCTCATGGCGCTGGTCACGGTCGGCCTGGCCTACGGCGCCTTCTGCTGGGGCATCCAGCTGATCTGGGGCCTCGGCGTCGCCGGCTACCACCCGCCGGTCTTCTGGGGCGTGTACATCACGACCTTCGTGTTCTGGGTCGGTATCGGCCACGCCGGTACGCTCATCAGCGCGATCCTCTTCCTCACCCGCAGCCGCTGGCGCACCGGCATCTACCGGGCCGCGGAGGCGATGACGATCTTCGCGGTCATGACCGCCGCGCTCTTCCCGGCGATCCACGTCGGGCGAGCGTGGCAGGCCTACTGGCTGTTCCCCTACCCGAACCAGCGTCAGCTGTGGCAGAACTTCAAGTCGCCGCTGATGTGGGACGTGTTCGCGGTCAGCACGTACTTCACGGTGTCCACCGTCTTCTTCTTCATCGGGCTCGTGCCCGACATCGCCGCGGTCCGGGACAACACCAAGGGCTTCGTGAAGAAGATGTACAACGTGATGGCGCTCGGCTGGCGCGGCACCGACCGCCAGTGGCGCCACTACATGGCCGCCTACGGCTTCTTCGCCGCCCTCGCCACCCCGCTCGTGCTCTCCGTGCACAGCGTCGTGTCCTGGGACTTCGCGATGGCCGACACCCCGGGGTGGCACAGCACGCTTTTCCCCCCGTACTTCGTGGCCGGCGCGATCTTCTCCGGCTGCTCGATGGTCATCACGCTGATGTTGCCGCTCACCAAGCTCTTCAAGCTTGAGGCCTACATCCACACGTGGCACTTCGAGCACCTCGCGAAGCTCTGCATGTTCACCGGTGGCATCCTCACCTATGCCTACGGCACCGAGTACTTCATCGCCTGGTACTCCGACAACCAGTACGAGTGGGGCACCTTCACCGACCGCGTGTTCGGGAAGTACTGGTGGGTCTTCGCGATGATGGTGGCATGCAACTGCACCATCCCGCTGCTCTGGTGGTTCAAGAAGGTCCGCACCTCGTTCGTGGGGCTCTTCGCCATCTCGATCGTGGTGAACATCGGCATGTGGTTCGAGCGGTACAACATCATCGCCAGCTCGCTCGCCCACAGCTTCGATCCCGGCGCCTGGGTCTACTACACCCCGACGTACATCGAAATCGGCATCCTCATCTTCTCGTTCGCATGGTTCTTCCTCTGGTTCCTGCTGTTCGTGAAGATCATGCCGAGCGTGGCGATCGCCGAGGTCAAGGAGACGCTCCGTCCCCCGCTCAAGCACGATGAGGAGGCCGCCGCCAAATGAGCTCGCACGCTGCCCCGGCCGCCGGCACCCAGCTGAAGGCCGTCTACAAGCACCTCGATTCCCTGCTGCAGGGCATCCACGACCTCCACGAGGCGGGCGTTCGGGACTTCACGGTCCTCAGCCCCATCCCTCGCCATGAGATCGAGGAGATGCTCTACAAGGGCGAGCCCAGCCCGGTCCGGTGGTTCACCCTGTTCGGGGGCCTGCTCGGCGGGACGATGATCTTCAGCCTCGCGTCGCTCACCCACGCGAACTGGCCGATGATCATCCCCGGTGGCAAGCCGCTGGTCTCCATTCCGCCGTTCCTGGTCGTCACCTTCGAGGGCACCATCCTCTGGGCCTCGCTGATGACGCTCATCGGCCTCCTGGTGATGTGCGGCCTGCCGTTCACCGACCCGCCGGCGGCCATGGAAGACCCCCGGTTCACCAACGACTGCTTCGGCATCGTCTTCACCCGCGTTCCCAAGAACGCGGAGAAGATCGTGCACATCCTGGAACACTCCGGCGCCTTCGAAGTGACCGGGGGAGGCGCTCATGGCTGATCGGAAGAAGATCGCCCGCTACGTCGTCGCGTCGCTGCTGCTCGGTGGCGGGGTCGCGTGGGCGTCCCCCTGGGACATCGACATGATCGACGCGGTGATGTTCAAGGCCTACGAGTGGAACATGAAGCCGCAGCCGAAGGACTCGGTCGCGCGCATCGTGGAGACCGCGCCCCGCCCCCGCGCCGCCGGCTACTACCAGAACGCCGCCGTTCCCGAGTACTCCCGCCTGGATGTCGCCACCACCGACAGCCTGACGGACCCGTACGCGAAGGACACCAACCACGTCGAGACGGGCAAGAAGCTCTTCGCGATCAACTGTGCTCCCTGCCACGGGCAGGAAGGCGCGGGCGGCGGTCCCGTCACCTACAACGACGCCGAGAAGGGCATCCGCCGCTTCCCGATGGTCGCGCCGAACCTCTCCGGCGATGCGAGCCGGGTGAAGACCCTCTCCGACGGCTACCTCTACCTGACCATCCGCAACGGTGGCGCGGGCAGCGCCGGCGCGAGCAAGGATCGGTCGTCGGTCGAAGCCGCCATCGGCGCGGGCATGCCGGCCTACGGCCCCCTGCTGACCGACGCCGAACGCTGGGCCGTGGTCTCCTACATCCGCACGCTGCCGAACGCGGCGCAGCCGATGCCGTCGCCGGTTGAGCCGGCCGCCGTTATCCCGGATGGAGCGGCCGCCCCGGCGGACGCTGCCACCCCTGCTCCCACCCCCAAGCCCGCGGGGAACCCCTGATGAGCGAAATCGATATCATCGCGGCCACTCGGCGCGTCGTCGGCCCCGGGCCGGACGTGGCCGACACCGTGAAGAGCACGCCTCGTGAGCTCCCGAGCTGGGTGAAGCCCCTCGGGCTCGTGGGTGGGCTGGTGGGCCTCGCGTCGCTGGCCTTCGGGCTGAGCACGGAGTCGCACCGCACCCTCGGCATCCTGCTCGTGTGCATCGTCTACTTCATGGGCGTGTCGCAGGGCGGGCTGATGTTCGCCGTGATCCAGACCATCACCCTCGGTCGCTGGGGTCGTCCCTACAAGCGGATCGCCGAGTCGTTCTGGTTCTTCATGCCGATCAACTACGCGATCTACGCGATCTTCCTGGTCGCCGGCGGCCTTGAGATCTTCCCGTGGATGCACGAGGAGCTCCCGCCCCACAAGGCGGTCTGGCTGTCCGAGCACTTCTTCCAGGCTCGCCAGCTGGTGATGCTCGGCCTCCTGATGGTGATCGACTTCGCGTTCATCCGCAACAGCCTCCGCGCCGACATGGGCGTGGCCGCCGAGACCCTCGGCACCCGCGCGCCGGCCTGGTGGTCGTACTTCACCGCCGGTTGGCGGGGCAAGGACGCCGAGGTCGAAGAGACCTACCAGCGCAACATCCGCCTCGCTCCGGCGATCGTGGTGCTCTACGCGATCATCTTCAGCTTCTTCGCGGTCGACGCGGTCATGTCCCTCGCGCCCCACTGGGCCGCGAACATGTTCCCCGCGTGGATCTTCGTGTCGAGCCTGTGGCTGGCGCTCAACTGGGTCTGCATCGTGAGCGTGCTGCTCCGCGGCTGGCTCAAGGTGGAGCACCTCATCACCCCGAAGAACTACCACGACCTCGGCAAGCTGATGTTTGCCCTGTGCATCTTCTGGACCTACAACTTCTTCGCGCAGCTGCTGCCCATCTGGTACGGCAACATGCCCGAGGAGACCTGGTACCTGATCCTGCGCATGTGGGTCGAGCCCTGGGGCGCCCTCGGCAAGGTGGTCGTCTCGATGTGCTTCTTCATCCCCTTCACCGTGCTGCTCAGCCGCGGGATCAAGAAGACGCCGGTCGCGCTCGCTTCGGTGGCGGGGGTCATCGTCACGGGCGTGTTCCTCGAGCGCTTCATCCTCATCATGCCGCAGGTGTGGACCAAGGCGTCCATGCCCATCGGCCCGGTGGAGATCGGCGTGGTCTTCGGCTTCGTCAGCCTGTTCCTCACGGTGGTCGTGAACTTCCTCGCCCGGGTGCCCGCGGTGCCCATCAGCGATCCGTTCATGAACCCCCACCCGGATGACGTGCACATCCACGTCGGCCACGGCGCCCACGCCCACTGAGGAGAGCGCACGTTAGGAGAGCGGCCGGGCCCATGCCCGGCCGTTTCGCTTTTCGGAGGCGTCATGCTCGAAGTGTCCAAGGACGACCTGATCCGGCTCTGCGCGCCGATCACCACGATCATCGCCGAACGCGGCACGGCCGACAGCGCTGCGCTCGAAGCCGCGCTCGAAGCGCTCAACACCGACCAGCTCGAGGCGACCGCCCTCGCGGCGATGGTCGCCGGTTGGCTCACCCCCAAGGAAGCGGGCGGGGTGAAGTTCGGCCGCATCGCCAAGGCCGACGCGGCGACGCACGGCCACAGCATCGACGCGGTGGACATGAACGGCCCGGCCGCCGGCCCGCACACCCACCCCAACGGGGAGGTGGAGCTGTGCATCGATCTGCAGGGTGAGCCAAGGTTCGATGGGCGCCGCAAGCGCTTCATCGCCTACCCCCCGGGGAGCCGCCACGTGCCCACCGTCTCCGGGGGGCGGATGCTCATCCTGTACTTCCTGCCTGGCGGGGCGATCGTCTTCGAGTAGGGCTCGAGCGCGCCGCGTCGGCGTCCCTACCAGGTCGCCGACACACCCAGGCCAGGGATCGTCTCCACCGAGCCGTCCGCCAGCCGCATCGGCATGAGCGTGGGGGCGAGGCTGGCGCGGAGGTCCACGCCGTTCTTACGGTCGACGACGTAGGTGACCGCGCTGGGGATGAGCGCGCCGGCGGTGAGCACGCCGCTGACCACGGTGAACGCGCTCAGATCGGTGGACGAGCCGGTGGTGTCGGCGAAGGTGCCGCCGAGGAGCGACACCGCCGCACCCCCCGCCATCATGCCGCAGCCGATCCACCCGGCGAGCACGGGCGCCGGGCGCCCGAGGCGCTGAAGGTCGTACGCCGCTTCGAGCCCGCCGATCGAGAAGATCACCTGCCCGGCGTAGGAGCCGACGCTGCCGAGCACGACCGCCAGCGTGCCGAGGAGGATGGTGCCTTCGTTGCCCTGCACCACGCCCGCGACGAGCCCCACGGCGCCGAGCGTGCTGACCCCGGCGCCCGCGCCCAGCGTGATGAGCCCGGCGTTCGCGAGGCCCATGTGCCGCCCGTACTTTCGGCTGTAGACGTCCTGCATCGACACCGAGAGCGTGGTGGGGCCCGGCGTTCCGGCGGCGCTCCCCGGGTCGGTGATCGTGGCCGCGTCGAGGGCGGGCCCTCCCAGCCACGGATGCCCCGCCACCGCCTCAGGGGCGAGCACGTAGGTGAACGCGGCGGGGCGTTCGAGGGAGAACGGCGCGAGCCGGGACGCGGGTGCTGGGACCGCCGCTACCGCCGAAGCGAAGAGCGCGAAGATCATGGGCTTAGGGTACCACGGCGGGGCTGCCGACGATGGCGCCCGTCGCGTCCACGTCGAGGGTCACTACGGAGGAGACCGTGAGGTCGGCGTACCCGGGCTCGGTGCTCGACGCGAGCGAGGGCAGCGCCTGATTGCTGGCGTAGTCGCCGCCGTAGTTCACGAGGACCACCGACAGCGCGATCGTCGTGCCGGCGACCGGCACCCCCGCAGTGGGGAACAGGCTCGACCAGGGCAGCATCATCTCGTACCCGTTCTCGGTGAGCCCGGTGCCCGCCGCGTCGGTGGCCGTGGCGCCGTCGGCGATGTTGCCGTAGTCGAAGTTGCTCACCGCGTCCTGCCAGCCGTAGTCGGCAGGGTCGCCGATGTCGTCGGTCAGGCCCCGCAGCCCGCCGGCCTCGCTGGTCTTGCTCAGGCCGACCTCTTCGGCGCCGAGGGCGCCGAAGACGGCGTCGAAGCCCACGCCGGACACGTCGACCACCACGTTGGTGCTGGTGATCGTCGAGTCGAGGTCCCCGACGGTGTCCGAGAGGGTGATCGTCTGGCCGAGGCCGGTGGCGGCGCCGTAGTCGAGGTCCACCAGCGCGAGCACCGCGTTGTCGCCGCGCTCGAACACCCCGTCGACGCCGATCCACAAGCCGTCGGTGTCGGCGGTCACGTGCAGCCCGTCGAGCTGGTTGTAGCCGGCGCCGAAGCTGGTGGCCCAGCTCTGGGTGGTCACCGCCGCGCCGAGATCGTCGGTCGTGCCGTCCACCAGGAGCGGGATGGTCGGCGCCGTGACCGCGCTCGCGTCGTCGAGCGTGGCCTCCAGGACGGCGTGCACCCAGGTGTCGTCCAGGCGGGTGCCGTCGAAGACGTTGGTGAGCGTGCCGGTGGCGAAGACCGGCACGTCGGCGTTGGTGTGCTGGCCCCAACGCCAGTCCGAGGTGGGGATGACGCCCGCCGCGGTGGCCCCGCTGACCGTGAGCCCGCCGCACTCGTGGTCCGCGGTGACGATCATCGTGGTCTCGCGGGTGCCCACCCAGGCGAGCGCGGTGGCGATCGCGTCGTCGAAGCTGGCCACCTCGTCGTAGACCTTCGACTCGTCGTTGGCGTGGCTCGCGTGATCGATCCGCGCGCCCTCCACCATGAGGAAGAACCCGTCGGGGTCGCTGCCGAGCCAGTCGAGCGCCACGGCGGTCATCTCGGCGAGGGTGGGGTCCTCCGCGTCGTAGCCATCGGCGACGAAGGGGAAGGTGGTGTCGGAGAAGGTGCCGAAGAGCGGCCGCCCGTCGTTGACCGCGGCGTACAGGTCGGTGCGGGTGGTGACGATGTTCGCGCTCATCGAGGCGAACAACCCGGCGAAGTCAAGGTAGGCCCCGCCGAGGGCCACGTCGGGCAGATCGGTCAGGTATTCCGCGGCGATCGCCGGCCCGTCGCCTCGATCTTCCACGTGCACCACGAAGCCCGAGGGGGTGGCGCCGGTGAGCTTGTCGGTGGTGACCACGCCGACCGACATGCCCAGGGCGCGTGCTTTCTCGAGGAGGCTCTCCACTTCGAGCCCGTCCCGGTCGAGGCCGAGGCGGTCGTTGTAGGTCTTCGACCCGGTGGCCATGGCCGTGGAGGCGGCGGCGGAGTCGGTGGTCCCGGAGAGCGACGCGGTACGGATATTCCCGTGGTACGGTAGCGTCTCCATCGTGAGCGAGCCCGCGGCGCCGTTTACGTACATCCCCCCACCCTTGACGTGCTCGAAGCCCATGCCGTCGCCGATGAACAGGAGGATCGCCGGTCCGGGCGGCACGCCGGCGGTGTCCGCGGTGTCGGCCGTGTCGAGCGCCGTGTCGGCCGTGTCGAGCGCCGTGTCCGTCCCCGTGTCCGCGGTGTCGGCGCCGGAGTCCGCGGTGTCCGCCGTGTCGCCGGCAGAATCCGCGGTGTCGGCGGTGTCCGGGCCCGTGTCCGTGGAATCGACGCTGTCCCCGGCGGAGTCCGCGGTGTCGATGCCGGTGTCGACGCTGTCCTGGGTGTCCGAGTCGGTGTCGGGCAATCCCCCGGTGTCGAACGGCTGCCGGCCCGTGTCGGTGGACGGAGTGGCGCAGCCGACGACCAAACCCAACAAGCCGGGGACCAACCGCATCGAGAGCGCTCCAGGTGCGCCCTACTCTACCTTCGGAATCACGTGCTGGCGCGGATCCAGAACCAGACGCTGTCCGTCGGGTGCAGCGGCAGGGCCTCCTCGGGGACCGCCCAGCCTTCGGTGCCGGAGAGCTCCACTTCGGAGAACCCTGCTTCCGCGAGCAGCGTGACGACCTCGGGAGGCGTGAACGCCCGCAGCGACGAGGCAGGCGGCTCATGGCGAACCCCTTCCTTGAAGCACACCATCTTCTCTTCGATGCGCCCGCGCTCGGCGTCGAACCGGTGGGTGCGGATCACATCGACCCCTTCGGCGAGCGTGCCCGGGGCGAAGTGCTGCGCGCGCGGCCGGCCCGACCAGTGGTAGGGGTTCGGCACCTGGAGCACGAGCTTCCCACCCGGACGGAGGCGCTCGGCGATGCCCTGAAGCACGCGGGCGTGGTCCGCGTCGTCGTCGAAGAGGCCGAAGGCGCCATCGAGGAGGAGCGCGGCGTCGGCTGGGCCGCAGGTGGGGAGCCAGCGCATGTCGCCCGGCATCCAGTGGGGGCCACGCTTGCCGGGGTTGCGGCTGTCCCAACGCTCGCGGGCGACGCGGAGCAGCCGCGGCGAAAGATCGATCCCCGTGACGTCGTGGCCGCGCTCGGCGAGCAGAACGGCGTGACGCCCCCCGCCACAGCCCACGTCGATCACCCGGGCGGGACCTCCCAGATCCAGGAGGTTCTCCACCAGCGACACCTCCGCATCCGCCCGATCGTCGACCCCGCCGACGAGCGCGGGGTCGAGCGAGGCGAGCGCTTCGAAGCGGAGGGCCCACCAGGGGGGCACGGGAGGGGGTGCGGACGACATGACGCGGCGCTACGTACCACGCTCGGCGGAGTTCGCATGCTTCTCGAGAGCCACCTGGGCGACGGGCTGGTCCTGTTCATCGACGTGGAGAACCAGGGCGGAGTTGACAAGAACGCGGTGGGCTCCGGCGCCCACCCGGACATGATCGTCGACAACGCGATCATCCTCATCCAAGCTGCCGCAGAGCGGATGGGCGCGGGGTTGTCCATGCAGGGTCCGGTCGCGCCGGTCACCATGGAGGTGGAGTTCGGCGTCCGGGTCGACGCCAACGCCGTGGTCGCGCTCGCCCGCTGCCCCGAGGAGGGGCACTTTCGGGTGAAGCTCCGGTGGGATGGATGATTCATCCATGATTTTGGGACAGGGGGGCTTCGCCCCCCCGTAACGACCCCCCTGGCCGCGCCTTCAGTCGTCGCCGAGCCGGGCGAAGGCCTCCGCCAGGGTCCCCTCCCCCGGACGCCACGTGGCGTAGCGGACCTCCACGGTCGTGAACGGCCACGGGACCAGGAAGCGGTCCCACGACCGGGCGCGCCAGCCGGCAGCGTGCACCCGGCCGAGCACCACGGGCACCTCGGCCGCCTTCGCGAGCGCCGCCGCCCCCGGGTGCACCCGCCCCGCGGGGCCGCGCGGCCCATCCACCGCCAACGCCGGCGACCGGCCCTCGCGAAGCGCGGTGACCGAGGCAAAGAGCGCCTCCCCTCCCCCCCGCGACGTTGACCCGCGGATGACGCCGTAGCCGAGGCGCTCGAGGACCGCGGCCAGGAGTGCCCCATCCTTGGAGTGGCTCGCCATTCCCACGATGCCACGCCCGCGGTGCAGCGCGATCATCGGGAACTGCTCTCCGTGGAAGAACGCAATCACGCAGGGCCCCGCCACCGGCCATGCGGGCAGCCGCACCCGCCAGGTCAGGGCGAGGGCACGCACAGCGACGCTCAGGAGCCAGGCCAACACGCCGTCCACGTACCCCGGCGACGTGGTAGGAGAGGCCATGCAACGCCTCACCCTCGCCACCCTGGGCTTCCTGGTCGGCTGTGCTCCGGTGCACGCGGTCCGGCCGATCGGCAAGGGCGCCGCCAGCATCGATGCGTCGCTCGGCGGTCCGCTCACGCAGGTCTTCGGTGCGCCGATCCCCGTCCCGCTCACCACGCTCGGCGCCACCTACGGCGCCACGGCGACCACGGATGTGCACGTGGCGTTCCACCCCACGGCCGCCGCGATGTTCGGCGTCGGTGCGGGCGAGATCGGGGTCTCGCAGCAGCTGCTCGCGCCCCAGGGCGCCCGGCCCCGCCTGATGGTGGACCTCACGCTCATCGGCGCCGGCGGCGACCGCCAGGCCGACGCCCTCCCCGACGGCGCTTTCCGCCTGTTCATCCAGCCCACCGCCACCGTGGGCTGGGACTGGGGCAAGCAGAAGAAGCAGACCTTCTACACCGGGGTCCTCGGCTTCTTCGAGCCGTCCGACGAATTCTACGCGCTCGGGGGCTGGGTGCTGGGCAACCGGTTCGGCGTAGGCCGCAGCCACGTGGACGTCGAGCTCAAGTGGATCGACCCGTGGGCCAACACGGTGAACATCGTCCCCGACTTCGTCGCCCCGGGGAACCAGGGCGCGGTCGAGGTGCAGTTCGGCTACGGGTTCACCTTCGGCGGAGGCCAGTGATGCTCCTCGTCCTCGCTACCGCCTGCTACCAGCTCGACGGCTTCTTCTTCAACCCGACCGTGGTCGACGCATACACCCTCGGCGGGGACATCGTGCCGGCCGACTGCCAGGAGGTCGTCTCCTTCGATGGCGAGGCCGGCACCCTCTACGGCGCCTGGGTGCACCAGCCCCAGCCCGGGGACGACACCTGCGAGCCCGGCACCCGCAACGAGGACGCCCAGGTCGTGGTGTTCTTCCACGGAAACGCCGATAATCTCGACGGCTACTGGAACCACCTCGAGTTCTACTGGCAGTCCGGGTACGAGGTCTTCGAGTTCGACTACCGCGGCTACGGTCGTTCGGTCGGGGAGCCCAGCTTCGACGGGGTGGTCGCCGACGGCGCCACCGCGATCGCCTACGTGGAGGACACCACCGACCTCCCGAGCACCGACCTTGTCTTCCTCGGGGAGTCGCTCGGCGGGTTCGTGGTGGTGCACAACCTCACCGACACCCCGCCCAAGGTGCTCATCACCGAGGACATGTTCGCGAACACCCAGAAGATGCTCGACGACGGCACCGACCTCGACCTGCCCTCCGGCTGGTTCTTTGTGGATAACTTCGACAACGTGCCCGCCGTGCACAACATGCCGCCGGAGGTGCCGTACCTCGTCGCGCATGGCACCGCGGACGACTACATCGAGCCCGAGCACGCCGAGATGGTCTACAAGGCCGCGGGGGCCACCTCCAAGCACCTGCTGATGGTGGACGGCGCCAACCACAACACGATGCTCGAGACCGACCCCGACACGGTGCGCACCTGGATCGAGTGCTGGATCACCCAGACGTGCCCGACCGAGGAGTGAGCGCGCCCCCGCCGTCCGCGGCCGCGATCGACCCCAAGGCGGCGCCGCCGGCGGCCGTCGTGCTGGTGAAGCTCCGCCCGGACGACACCCTCGGCATCTCGCGTGCAGCCGCGCGGACCGCCACGCCCCGCGAGGTGGTGGCGCGCGCCGCCGCCCGCCCCGGTCGATGGGTGTGGGCGACGGCGAGCACGCCGGAGCGGGCCCACGCGCTGTACGCCCAGGCGCAGCGTGCCGGGCTCAGCGCCGAGGTCGCGGCCACCGACGTACGTAACCCCAGCTTCCTCCCCGCGATCCTCTTCGCGGGGGCCACCCAGTGGATCGCCACGCTCTCGCCGCCGCCCACGTGGGCGTACGCCGTCGTGGGCGCGCTCGGCCTCACCGCGGTGCTCTCGATCATCCGGGCGATCCGGCGCATCGGCCCGGCGCGGCGCGCGGCGCGCGGCGTCGGCGCGTGGGAGGCGTGGAGGCGTTCGGCGCGGACGGACGGGCCCGAAGCCGCCCTGCTGGCGCTCGAGGCGTCAGCGCCGCCCGAACGGCTCCGTGCGATCGACGCGGCCTGGCTGGAGCGCCTCGCGGCCGAGGACCTCCCCGAGGGCAAGCCGCGGGAGCGGGGCCTCCGCGAGCTGGAGCAGACGGTCGGGCGGCTCGGCGCGGGGTGAGCGCAGGCCGCGGCGGCCAGGGCGCGGGGGGGCGTTACGGGGGGGCGGAGCCCCCCTGTCCCAAAAAGCCAAGGTGTTCTCCCAGCTTCGGCACGGCCCCTCGCACCGGCCCCGTCGGCGGGTGCACCAGGCCGTCGGCCGTGAACAACCCGCGCCCCGCCACGTGCGGATGGCCGGCCACCTCGTCGGGGCGCAGGACGGGGACCACGCAGGCCTCCCCGAGCGCGTCCGTCCACGCGTCCCGGGGGCGGCTGGCGAAGAGCGCGGTGAGCGACTCCCGCGTCGGCTCTCCGCCGACCGCCGCCGCAAGCGGTCCGTAGAACCTCGGCTCCAGCGCCGCCACGGTGACCCAGCCGCCGTCCCCACACCGGTAGACCCCGTAGACGGATGCGCCGCCGGTGAGCAGCTCGTCCGGCGCGGCCTTCGCGGCGAGCTGGGCGAACTGCGTTTGTTGAAGGCCGATGAGCCCGTCGAGCATCGCGATGTCGAGCCAGCCGCCGCGGCCGGCGTGAACGGCGCCGAGGATGCGCAGCGCCGCCACGAGCCCGCCCGCCGCGAGATCGCCCCATTGGAGGCGGGGGACGATCGGGTCGTCGCTCCCGAAAACCCCAGCGAGCGCCAGGAACCCGAGATCGTGGCCGGGGTGGGCGGCCAGCGGCCCGGACTGTCCCCAGCCGGTCAACGAGGCCACCACGAGGTGGGGAAACCGGCGGACAAGCTCGGCAGGATCGAGGCCGAGCCGCGCCATCACCCCCGGACGGAAGCTCTCCACGAGCACGTCCGCCTCCGCGCAGAGGGCAAGCAGCCGCTCCCGGTCCGGCGCCTGCCGGAGGTCCAGGGCGATGCTCCGTTTCCCACGGTTGAGCGTGGCGAACCACGCGCCGACCTCCTGCCCGTCGATCCGCAAAATCGGCGCGACGTGGCGAAGGTAGTCCCCTCCCCCCGGCTCCTCCACCTTGAGGACCTCGGCGCCGAGGCCCTGCAGGCAGAGCGTGGCGAAGGGCCCGGGGAGCAGTCGGCTGAGATCGAGCACGCGCATCGGCGCCCGGTATCCGCTCGGTTACAGCGAGGCCGATGGATCCCGTCGACCCCAACGCCCGGCCGATCTTCGTGGTGAGCGACTCCACGGGAGACACCGCCACCCGCGTCACCAAGGCTGCGCTCCGGCAATTCGAGCACGCCAAGAACCCCGTGCAGGTTTTCGCCAACGTCTCCGACAAGGCGATGTTGGAGCGCATCCTCAAGCAGGCGGCGCTCCAGGGCGCGTTCGTCGTCACCTCCCTGGTGAGCTCCGAGCAGCGGGAGTTCGCCCACGAGCTCTCCCGCGCCTACCGGCTTTTGCAGATCGACGTCATCGGCAGCCTCATCACCGGCTTCGCCGGCTGGCTCGGCGAGCAGCCCCAGTCCCGCCCGGGCCTGCTGCACACCACCGATGCCGAGTACTTCAAGCGGATCGAAGCGGTGGAATTCACCGTGAAGCTCGACGACGGCAAGGACCCCCGCATGCTCCCGCAGGCGGACATCGTGCTCACCGGCGTGTCCCGCACCTCGAAGACGCCGCTCTCGGTCTTCTTGGCCTACAAGGGCTACAAGGTGGCGAACGTGCCCATCGTGCTCGACCACGAGCCGCCCAAGGAGCTCTGGGAGGTCGATCCGCGCCGGGTCTTCGCCCTCACGATCGATCCCGAGTCGCTCCAGCACATCCGTCGGCAGCGGCTCAAGACGATGCGGCTCCGCGAAGCGTCCAGCTACGGGGACATCGACTACATCCTCGCCGAGCTCGAGTACGCCGAGCAGCTCTTCAAGCGGAACCGGCAGTGGCCGGTCATCAACGTCACCCGCCGCGCCGTCGAGGAGACCGCCCAGCTCATCCTGGGCCATCTCAACGGAGAAGGGGTGATTCAGGACCGCCGCGAGGCGGGTCAGCTATAGTGTACGGGGGCGCGTCCCGGTGATCGGCAGCGTCATCGACAAGTACGAGGTCCTCCAGAAGCTCGGGGAGGGCGCCACCGCCACGGTGTACCGCGGTCGGCACTTGTCGATTGGCAAGGACGTGGCGATCAAGGTGCTTCATCCGCATCTGAGCGCGTCCAGCCGCTACCGGGAGCGGTTCCACCGCGAAGCGCGGGCGGTCGGGCGGCTCAGCCACGACAACATCGTCTCCATCCTCGACTACAGCGGTCAGAACAACGAAGAGTGCTACATTGTCACCGAGCTGGTGGATGGGGTCACGCTCTTGCAGCTCATCGAGGAGCACGGGCGGATCCCCTCGGAGATCCTGGTCGCCATCGGCTTGGAGCTCGCCTCGGCGCTCGCGTTCGCCCACGAACACGGCATCATCCACCGGGACATCAAGCCCGAGAACGTGATGGTGCGGCGGGACGGCGTGGTGAAGCTGATGGACTTCGGCGTGGCCCGCGTGCTCGACGAGGGGCAGATCACACTCGACGGGTCGCTGCTCGGCAGCCCGGCGTACATGAGCCCCCAGCAGGCGGTCGACGAGAAGCTCGACGGCCGCTCCGACCTGTTCTCGCTCGGCACCGTGCTCTTCCACGCGGTCACCGGTCACGTGCCGTTCGCGGGTTCCAACGCCTCGATCATCCTCCGCAACATCATCGACGGGCAGCGCGCGGAGGTGCTGGAGCTCAACCCCCAGGCCGCCCCGGCGCTCGCCGCGGTGATCGACAAGCTGCTGCAGACGCGCGTCGAGGACCGCTACGCCGCCGCGGCCGAGGTGGAGACCGCCCTCGCGGCGGTGCTCGTCGAGTCGGGGCTCCGGCTGGACCACCCGAGGATCAACCTCCGCGCCTGGCTGGTGAACCCCAAGGACGTGGAGGCGGCCCTCGCCACGCACCTGCTCACCGACCTGCTCGCCCGCGGCAAGGAGCGCCTCGCCCGCGGCGACACCATGGGAGCGCTGCAGCTCTTCAACCGGCTCCTCGCGGTGGACGAAGAGCACGAAGAAGTCTTGACGTTGATCCAGTCGCTCCACGCCGCGCCGACCCAGCGCACGCGGGTCGGGGTCCTCGGGATCGTGGCCGCCGCGGCGCTCCTCCTCGCTGGCCTGGGCGCCTGGGCGTGGTACCCGCGATCCGCGCCTGCGGAGGCCCCGCCCGCGCCGAAGCCCAGCGCCGAGCTGGTGTCTGCCGACCCGCCCACCTCGGCCAACCCCGCGACCGTGGCCCCGCCGTCGCCGGAGATCGCCGCGACCGACCCACAGCAGCCGGCCTCGCCCCCGACGACCAGCCACCTCCCCGGGAGCCGGATCATCACCGGCAGCCGCCCGCCGCCCCCCAGCCCCGCGACCGCCGCGCTCGTCGCGGCGCCCGACCCGAGCACCCCGGGCACCGTGGTCATCGATGCGTCGCAGTTCTACACCCCGGTAGAGGTGTGGGTGGACGGCAAGCGGAAGGGGAAATTCAGGGATGGCCCGGCGAAGGAGTGGGTCGGCACCGGCGACAACCCCATCGAGGTCTCCCCCGGGGAGCACGAGCTCCGGGTGAAGAACGACGCGATGGAGGACTGGTCGGTGCGCTTCACGGTCGCGGCGGGCGAGCGGCAGCAGGTGAAGCCCGAGCTGCGGCCGCTCTCGGCGCAGATCCTGGTGAACCCCGCGATGCCCGGCGACTGCCTGCTCACCGTGGGCACCACCCCCTACGGCCCCCTCTCCGGGACCCGCCGCACCTTCGTGAAGCCGACCGACCCGGACGCGCAGGTGATCTTCGACTGCGGCGATCGGGGGCGATTCCCCTTCCCGGTGCCTGCAACCCAGGCCGGGAAGCTCACGATCGTCCCGGTGGAGCTCCCGGCCGCGCTGAAGTCGGCCCTCGGAGCGACGCCGTGACGCCCGCGTCGTGGTCGCCCCCTCCCCCGCGGATCGTGCCCGCGGTTCGTCGTGCTTTGACCTTCGGGATCGTCGCGTGGCACGCCGGTTGCATCATCCTGGGCAACACAGGGTGTTTTGTGACCTGGGACGTCCCGTATGCCGCCGAAGAGAACGAACCGCCGATCATCGACGGCGCCGGGCTCGCCGACGGCGAGGTGCTCCTCATGGACGGCGACGAGCCCTTCTTCGCCACCGCCTTCGACCCGGACTCCGAGGTCCCCCTGCTGTTCTCCTGGTCCGCGGGCACCCAGCACCTCTTCGACGAGCCCTTCGCCAACGAGCGGGACAGCGGTCCCGACGAGTACGGGAGCATCGTGACCGTGCCTTATGACCCGAGTCTCAACGGCCGATCGCTGAACTGCACGGTGATCGACGGCGAAGGCGCGACGGACACCTGGTCCTGGCCCGTGGAGGTGCTGTGATGTCTGCGCTCCTCTTCAGCCTCCTCGCGTGTAGCAACTTCTCCCCGGACAACGCCGCGGGCGGCGACATGCCGATGGACAGTGACGACATCCCGCCGGGGACGCTGAAGATCGACATCCGACCGGCCGCGTCGGAGTCTGGACTCCTCCCGCAGAGCTTCATCCTCGCGCCCGGCTCCTACGAAGACGTGGAGCTCGGCCACACGATGAGCCCGACGGCGACCATCCGCGGCACCCTCCTCGCCACCACCGTGCAGGGGTGGAGCAGCGCCGCCGCGTCGGCGACGCTCCCGCTCCAGGCAGTCGTGCGGGCCACCCACGGCAGCCTGCTCCAGGGTGGAGTCGCCACGACGGACGAAACGGGCAACCTCGATCTGCCCGTGCCGGCGAACCAGATGTACGCGTTGGAGATTCTCCCCGCGTCCGCCACGGCGAGCCCGTTCGTGTACCTCGTCGACCAGAACGTCCTGGCGGACAACAGCGCCGGGGTGGGGCTGGACCTGAGCACCACCCTCAGCGCCGGGGCCCCGGTCTACGGTCGGGTGACCGACAGCGCGGGCGAGCACGTCGCCCTCGCCTCGTTGCATCTCTGCCGCGCCGACGCGCCGGTGTGTTCGGCGACCTTCACCACCGACAAGAACGGCTGGTTCGTGGCCCGGGTGGACCCCGGCTACGACTATGTGCTCGCCACCGAGGGCGAGGTACGTGCGGAGAAGGACGTTTCGCTGGCCATCCCCGACGTCGCGGTGCCGTTCACCGTGGAGGCCGGCGACGTCTCGGGCGTGGAGGTCGACGTGAACGTGGGCGACCGCACCACCCAGCGGGTGAGCCTGCGCGTGCAGACCGACGACGGCAGCCCCGCGCGGTACCCCCACGTGCGTGCCACCAGCGAGTCGTTGGCGACCGGCACCCTGGTGGTGGAGCGTGAAGGGCAGGACGACGGGCAGGTGGTGCTGGACCTCCCGGTCGGCACCTGGACGCTCGAAGTCTGGCCGAACGACGCCGATGATCCGGATGTCGTCGCCCGTGCCGACGCGACGCCGTGGGTGGTCGAAGGCCTGCGGATCGCCGCCGACGTCGACCTCCCGAAGGTCACGCTCGAAGCGCCGACCATGCTCTCGGGCGTGGTGCACGTGCCGAACGGCAAGCGCGCCGCGGGCGTCACGGTCACCGCGGTGGAGGCGGGCTTCGGCGAGTTCACCTTCAGCACGGTCACGGACGAAGACGGCAAGTGGTCGATGTCGGTTCCCCGCACCGACGTCCGCCTCACCGCGGTTCCGCTCACCTCCGGAGATGGGGCGTATACCCACGCATCCCTCGCGCTCGCCGACGCCGGTGAGACCACCGAGGTGGAGCTCGACCTGGTGGAGGGCACGCCGGTCTCCGGCGTCGTCACCAGCCAGGACGGCCCGGTGGCCTTCGCCCTGGTGGAGCTCTACGACTACGCGGCCGACGTCCTGCTCGCCCGCGCGCTCACCGACGCGGACGGCGCGTACAGCGTCCGCGTGGACCTGCCGGAGTCCGACACGGGCGACACCGGCACGCAGGACACCGGCGCCGACACCGGCACGCAGGACACCGGCGACACCGCAGCGGGCGACACCGGCGCGCCCTGACGCCCCCCGCGCCCGCCCGACGATTCCTTGATATCTGCGGGGTGTGTCGGTCGTGCTGCTCGCCTCCCTCGCCGCCGTGGCGCCTGCCTGGGCGGCGGAGCCCGACGACGGCACGCCCCCGGGCCTGACCGCGGCGGACGCCGACCGGTCCGCAGCCGAGGAGCTCGAGGCCGCTCGTCGGGCGTACGCGCAGGGTCAGCCGGGCAGGGCGCGGGAGCTGCTCCAGGCCATCCTCGACCGCGACCCCGATGACATCGATCGGCGCGTGCGCCACGACGCGCTCGCCGACCTCGGTGACCTCATCTACTCCGAGGGAACCCCGAGCGACGCCGAGCCGTTCTTCCGCGCCTTGTTGGACGAAGACCCCGACTACGTGATGGACCCGCTCCGGCACCCGGCCGCCGTCACCCGCTACTTCGACTCGCTCCGCCCTCGCCGCCCGTTGGACGTCACGCTGGTGCCGACCCCCGCCCCACGCGCGCCACCGCCGTGGTTGGCGCTGGCGCCAGGCGGGGTGTACTACTTCGCGAAGGGCGAGGTCGGACCCGGGCTCGCGGTGGCCGGCGCCCAGGCGGCGCTGCTCGTGGCCAACCTGGCGCTCTACACCGAGATCAGCGGGATGGAGGACATCCCCCGCGGTTCCGCGGAGGTGGCGCAGTGGCGCAACCTCCGCCTCGCCACCGACCTGACCGCCGGCGCGTTCTACGTGAGCCTCGTGCTCCCGCCCGCGATCGAGTTCGGGCGCTGGGGCGTGGAGAACCCGCGCGTGGGGGTGGGGATCGCGCCGGGGGCGATCACGGTGCGCGGCACGTTCTGAGCGGCGCCGCGCGGTGGCCGCGCCCGGGTTAGGCGTAGGGATGGCTTTTCTCCGCGTGAAGGACACCCGCTCCGGCGAAGTGAAGGACGTCGCGTTGCGCAAGCCGCTCGTGCTCATCGGCCGGGCGGAGGGCAACGACGTGCTGCTCGACGACCCCACGCTCGCCCCCACCCACGCGAACCTGCTGCGGAAGGGCAACCACTTCACGGTCTCGGTGATCGACCGGGCCAACACCTTCATGTTCCAGGGCACGCGCGCCCGGAGCACCGACCTCCGCGTGGGCGAAGAGGCCGGCTTTGGCCGGTTCATGCTCACCTTGATGGAGGGCGAGCCGAAGACGGAGTCCCGCAGCGGCGCCGGCAACGCCCCGCTCGGGGAGGTCGCGCAGCTCAAGAAGCTGGTGGAGTTCAGCCGCGCCATCGCCGCGGAGCCGAGCCTGGAGCGGACGTTCGCGGCGCTGCTCGCCTCGGTCGTGGAGGTCACCGGCGCCGAGAAGGGCTTCCTCATCGTGCTCCGCGACGGGGAGCGTCACCTCGCGGCGAGCCACAACGTCGGCAAGGAGACGCTCGACCTCACCCGGGTGAGCGACTCGATCGTGGAGCGCGTGCTCCGGGACCGCAAGTCGGTCATCGTCTCCGACGCGATGCGCGACACCGAGTTCGCCAGCGCGCGCAGCGTGATGGAGCTGAAGCTCTCCAGCGTGATGTGCGTGCCGCTCGCCTACCGCAACGAGATGCTCGGGGTCCTGTACCTGGGCAACGACAACGTGCGGAACCTCTTCGCCCAGACCGACCTCGCGCTGCTCGAGGTCTTCGCCGCTCAGGCCGCGGTGATCCTCCACGCCGCCATCCGGCTGGACGAGCTGGTCCTCGCGAACAAGAACCTCCGTGACCAGCTGCGGACGACCGGCCAGGGGGGGATCATTGGCGCCTCCGCCCCGATGAAGGACGTGTTCAAGGTGCTCAAGCGGGTCGGGCCCTCCGACCTCTCGGTGCTCGTCCTGGGGGAGACCGGCACCGGCAAAGAGCTCATCGCGAAGGAGCTGCACCGGCTCTCCACCCGGGCGGCCAAGCCGTTCGTCTCCATCAACTGCGGCGCGATCCCCGAGCACCTCCTGGAGAGTGAGCTCTTCGGCTACAAGCGTGGGGCGTTCACCGGCGCGGTCGCCGACAAGGTCGGCCGCTTCGAAGCGGCGGATGGCGGCACCATCTTCCTTGACGAGATCGGCGAGATGCCGATGCCGCTGCAGGTGAAGCTGCTGCGCGTGCTCCAAGAGCGCACCATCGAGCGCGTGGGCGACGTGAAGAGCCGCCCGCTCGACATCCGGGTGATCTCCGCCACGAACAAACACCTCGACGAAGAGATCAAGGTCGGGCACTTCCGCGAGGACCTGTTCTACCGGCTCAACGAGGTCACGGTGAAGCTCCCCGCTCTCCGCGAGCGCGGGGACGACGTGCTGCTGATCGCGCAGTTCCTCCTCACCCGCTACGCCGAGCAGTACGGCGCGCGCGCCCGGGGCTTCTCCGCCGGCGCGCTCAACCTCCTGAAGTCCTACGCCTGGCCGGGCAACGTGCGCGAGCTGGAGAACCGCATCAAGAAGGCGGTGATCATGACCGACCGGCAGCAGCTCGTCCCGGAGGACCTCGGCATCGCGGTCAGCGCGGCCGGCGAGTCGATCCGCACCCTCGCCGACGCCGAAGAAGACTTCAAGATGGCCTACATCAAGAAGGCGCTCGACAGCAACGGCTGGAACAAGGCGCAGACCGCCCGCGTGCTCGACGTGGATCCGCGCACGATCTTCCGCTACATCGAGAAGTTCGGCGAGGGCTGACGTTCGGGCCCGCCGGCCCGCCCCGCCCCGCCCTTTTCGCCGCGATGGCTCCTCGACCTCGGCATCTCCGGCCGGGCAAGCCGGTGGAGCACCACCCGCCCTTGGGCACCTTTGCCGCGGCTACTGGACGGTCGGCGACACGCACCCGAGCTTGTCGTCGGTGACGTCGCAGCGGTAGAGGCCGCGGGAGAGCGCATCGACCGTGGTCGTGTACTCCTTGCCGCCGACGGTGGCCCAGACCGTGCACGGGCCGGCCAGCACATCGAACAGGTAGCAGCTCGGATCACACGCGCGGGCCTCGGTTTCCCGGCATTGCACGCGCTGGCTGGTGCCGGACGGGAGCGCGAACTTCACCTTGTCCAGCCGGTGGGTGGGCAGGGCGACGACCGCCTCGGTGCCCGCGACCTTCTTCCGCTGGTCGACGATCTCGATGCCGGGCTCGTACTTGCTCTGCACCGTCGGGAGCTGCCGGCCGCCGGTGGCGTTGGGCACCGCGAGGATGAGGAAGGTGTTGAGCTCGGAGCCGGTGATCACGCCGTCGCCGTTGGTGTCGGCCTGGCCGGCCATGCCCTCGATGAACGCCTTGGAGAACACGCCCGCCTGGGCGGTCTGTCGGGGGCCGGCGCTGGAGATGATGAAGCTCTGCTGGCCGATGACCGGCCAGTCGTTGCCGGTGGGCCCGAGCATGACCAGGCCGTTGAGCGAGCCTTCGTGCGCCGCGTCGGTGACGACGACGTAGCGGCTCGCGGGCACCCACTTCTGCATCTGCGCGGCGAGGTCCTTCACCGCGAAGGTGGTGGTCTCCAGCGCTTCGGGATCGGTGTCGTAGAGCAACAAGCGGGGATCCCCGTAGTCGCCGCCCACGCCCTGCCCGACGAAGTAGAACAAGAACAAGTCCTTCCAGACCACGGACTTGGACAGCTCTTCCTGCATCACCGCCTGAAGGTTCCCGGAGGTGGCGCTCGCGTCGGTGAGCAGGCGCACCTCGTCGAACCCGGCGGACTGCTCGAGCGCGGCGGCTACGCGCGCGGCCTCGGTGCGCGGACTGTCGAGCTGGAGCTCCGGGGGGAGCTTGTCGTAGGCCGACACCCCGACCACGATGGCGATCCGCCGCCCGGGCACGCCGGTATCCGGGCCCGCCGAGGCGGACAGCGGGAGGAGCAGCGAAGCGGCGAGGAGCGAACGAGGGAGCCAGCGCATCCCCCAGAGGGTAACACCGCTCATTCTTTGCGGCCCCGCGGCTTGAAGGTGGCCTCCTGCTCAGGCGTCGGCAGCGCGTCGGGGTCGCCGCCCTGGAGCACGGTGGCGGCCAGGCTGTTGAGGTACTGGAGGTTGAGCAGCGTGCCGCGGTCCCACCCGCCGATCGAGATGAGGCCCTGGGTGAGCGCGTACTGCTCGTGGGCGAGGATGGTCGTGGGCTCGTTGAGCGCTCGGAGCCGCTCGCTCATGGCCGCGGCGCGGGCCCGCATCTCGGGGTCCTGGATGTGGGGCGCGATCTTCGCCCAGTAGGGGGCGCCGAGATCGGCAGTTCGTTCCAGGCGTTTTCGCTGTTCGGGATCGTCCGTCAGGCCCGCGGGGGCGCGCGCGGCCGACGCGGGCGAAGCCCCACCCTCGAGGTCTACCCCTGGGGCGATGAGGTTCTCCGTCTGGGTGGGCACCGCAGCAGGCGGCGGCTTCTTCGGCGCCGCCGCCACGTGCTCCGCCACCTTGGGCGGCGCCGGGGGCGCGGGCGGCGGTGCGGTGAGCCAATAGGCCACGCCGCCGCCGGCCAGTGCGCCGACGACGACGATCGCGATTACCAGGTTTCGCTGGGCCAGCGCACCCTCACAGGTTGCGGAAAGCCGTAACCATGACCGTGCGGTCATCGCCACCCATGTTCGCGGTGAGGCCGACGCTCGGGGTCTTGGGCACCTGGTACCCGCCCGAGAGGCCCTTCATCTGCTTCCAGATCTCCACGGCCTGCTTCACACCCGTGGCGCCGACCGGGTGGCCGAAGCCCACGAGCCCGCCGCCCGTGTTGACGGGGATGCGCCCGTCGATGTTGGTGGCGCCGTCGCGCACGAGCTCCGCGCCCTTTCCGGGCGCCGCGAAGCCGAGCGCCTCGATCATCAAGAGCTCGGTGACCGTGAAGCAGTCGTGCACCTCGGCGACCTGGATGTCCCCGGGGGCGAGGCCGGTGGCCTTGTAGGCCTTGGCCGCCGCGTTCTTGGTGGTCCAGAGCTGGGTCAGGTCGCCATCCTCGTACAGCGAGGCGGTGCTGTGGCCGTAGCCGACGATCTCGATCGCGTCCGCGAAGGTCTTGCCGGCCGCCTTGAGGCCCTCTTCGCTCACCACGAAGCAGGCCGAGGCGCCGTCGCTGACCTGGGAGCAGTCCGACATCTTGATGTAGGGCGAGTACTCGGCGTTCTGCAGGAAGCAGGGGTTCTTGTCGTTCACCGAGCCGGCGGTGGCGAGGTCCATCTTCTTCGCCTTCATGTGGGCGAGCGGGTTCTTGTTGGCGTTGGCGTACGCCTTCACCGCCACGCGCCCGATGTCCTCTTCGGTGACGCCGAAGGCCTCGCGGTAGGCCTTGGTGCGGCGGCCGAACAGCGCCGGGAAGGTGAAGTCGTCGATGCTGCGCTGGCGGCGGTAGTGGCTGGCGCGAGCGAGGTAGTCGGCGCCTTCACGGGCGCTCACGGTGGTCTGCACTTCGACGCCGGCCACGAGCACGGTGTCGTTGCCGGCGCGGATCGCGTCGATCGCCGAGGCGAGCGCGAGGCCGCCCGAAGCGCAGGCCGCTTCGACGCGGGTCATCGCCTTGCCGGCGAGGCCCGGGTAGCTGCCCGCGAGCGCGGCGCCGAGGTGGCCCTGCTGGCAGAAGAGCTCGCCGACGAAGTTGCCGATGTAGCCCTTGTCGACCTTCTCCACGTCGACGCCGGTGGCGGCGAACGCGCCGGCGACGGCTGCGGCGAGGTGCTCCTCGAGGTTCGGGTTCTCACGCTTGCCGAAGTCCGGGTGGTTCTTCCACACGAAGTCGGGGTGGCCCTTGCCGATGAACGGGGTGTTGAAGCCGCCGAGGAGGAAGACGCGACGCGACATGAGACGCTCCAGGATGGCCCCGAGGCTAACCCGGAGGCCCTGCGCCGGCCGGGCCCCGAGCCGCGCGCCGTGTCACCCGCCTGTCGAAAGCTCGCCGCGTGCGGCCTGGGCCAACAGCGCCCGCACCTGCGCCGGGCTGGAGTTGTCGGGGAGCCAGGCCACCGGGCCGTACTTTCGCTCCAACGCCGCCCATCGGCGGGGCTCGCCCGAAAAGTCGTGGCTGAACACTGCTGGGAGCGCGCAGCCGGCGCCTCGCAGCGCCGCGAGCACGTAGACCCCCTGGTTCTCCTCCAGGAAGTGCGTGGCCCGCACCGGATCCCCGTTGAACCGCTCGGCGGTCTCCGCGAGGTCGCCCAGGAGGCGGCCGGGCTCCACACGGTCAAAACGCATGTCGAGGAACAGGCAGTCGAAGCGGTCGGCGGCCACCCGGGCGAGCGCCTCCGCGCCGTCTCCCGCGCGGGCGAGCTCGAACTCGTCGGTCACGAAGCGGGTGAAGGTCTCGAAGTATTCGAAGCCGTCTTCGACGAGGAGCACCCGGGGGCGCGTGCCGCTCATGGGGCGGGTTCCTCGTCTTCTTCGACCTCACGCTCGTAGTACACACACTCCCGCTCGGTGCCGTCGAGCGTCGTGACCACCGGGCCGATGCCCTGGGCGAACGCCCATCGCCCGGCGAAGGTCCCCTCCTTCACGGTGATCGTGACCGTGTCCGCGAAGGTGCCGTAGCGGGTCTCCACTTCCCCGGGCTCGGGGAGGTCTGCGGGCAAGAGCGTCGTGTCGTCCACGACCAGCTTGGTGCCGAGCGCCACGGTCCACGTCGCGAGCGGCGAGGCGGTGTCCCAGGGTTCGCCGACGCGCGCTTCCCAGGACGCATCGCGCAGGGTGACGAGGAGCGGCGGATCGTCCAGCGCGTCCACCGGGGCGAAGGTGAGGCGCATCCCCGACTCTCCGGCGAAGTCGGCCGGGCGGAGCTTGCCGCCCTTCACGCTGGCCGGGTCGTCGCAGGCCAGGAGCGCCGGAACGAGCAGCAGCGCGGCCCTCGCGAGCAGCGGAGCGCCGCGCACGATCACTCCGCCCACATCGGGATGTGGTTGTTCTGGGTCGGGTCCTGGCCCGGAAGCCAGAACGCGGGCCAGCTCGGGTCTTCGCCGCGCGCCGCCCGCTCGGGATCGAACCCGGCCACCCAGAGCTGAGGATTGCCGGCGGTGACGTTGCCGTAGACGCGGTTGGAGGAGAACGCGAGCCACATCACCTCGTCGTCGGGCAGCGGGCCCCAGCGAGGGAGGGAATTGGTGAGGTCGGCGGAGATGTTCGCGGCGGTGAGCTCCACGACCACCGATCCGTCTTCCTTCACCACCCACACCATCGCGTCGGGATCGGCGTAGCCGTCGCCGGTGGAGACGTCGAAGGCGATCCAGTCGCCGTCGGGCGACCACGCCGGGTAGTACGCGTTGTACGGATCGGGCGGATCGTAGACGACGTAGGGAGCGCCGAACGTGCCGTCGGAGGCCACGTCCATCACGGCGATTCGACCACCGGAGAACGTCCAGTCTTCGCCGTCGTTTCGGTAGACGAAGGCCACCCGGGTGCCGTCCGGGCTCCAGTCGGGGTGCGTGGCGAGGCCGCCGGTGGGAATCTCCTGGAGGTACGCGCCGGTCTGGGCGTCGTAGAGCATCAGCGCACCCTTGAACGCCACCAGGAGCTTGGTGCCATCGGGCGAGAAGGTGTTGAAGTTGCCGTAGATCCCCGCGTCGTGGGTGACGATCTCCGCGCCATCGGAGATCCGCCGCACCCCAAGGGCGCCGTTTCCACCGTCGTAGGTGAAGGCGATCTCCCCCTTGCGGACGGTGTGGCAGCCTACGCAGTACCCGGTGGTCCCCGCGGTGACGAAGTCCGTGGCTTGCCCGCCATAGGGGATCACCCGGATGCCCGACGCGGAGGTGGACCAGTAGTAGATGCTCCCCCGCGCATCGAACCGGTTCACATTCAGGGTGATGATCTCCTCGGACCACACCTCGGCGCCGACGAGGAGGGAGAGCTCCACGTCCACCGAACCGCCGGCGTTGGTGCCCACGAGCTTGGCCCAGGTCTCTTCATCGGCCGTCCAGTTGGTGCCGGTGGTGTAGACCGTGAGGTCGGTGACGTGGCTGCGGAAGCGCAGGCGGGCCGCGGTGGACCCGACCTCCGCCCACTGGAAGCTCAGGCTGGGCGTGTTGCGGGGGAGGTTCACCCCGTCCGCCGGGTAGGTCCACAGGTCGTCGTGGGCGGTGCGGGGCACGTTGAACGCCGCGGGATCGATCCCCTCCCCCACCACCTCGTCCTGGTACACCACGGTGAGCAGGGCGTGGGTCTCCACCCCGGCGAACCGGGCGTTCACGTAGGAGACCCCGCCGTTCTCCGTGGAGGGGGTGAACAGCCCGTGCTCGTCGATCGTGCCGACCGTGGAGTTCGAGAGGGTCCACTCCGCTTCGGGGATCGTGTCCACCGAGCCGTCTTCATGGGCGGCGGTGAGCCCGAAGGGGGTGGGCTCCGTGCCGGCGGGCGTGGTGTAGACCGTGATCTCGGCAGGATCGACCTCAAGGTCGAGGATCGCGCCCGGCCCCTTCGAGGGGAAGCTCTGCGAACAGGAGGTGAGCGCCAGGGCTGCGTACCACACGGTGGTATGCTATCCCCCGGCGGACCATGGTGCGAAACGGCGTGCTGCTCGGGCTCATCTGCGGAGGCTGCTCCGACTATGCCGTGCAGAACCTCACCGTGGAAGACGTCTTCACCCAGGATGAGCCCCCGCCGGCCGACGTGCTCTTCGTGGTGGACGACTCCGCGAGCATGATCGAAGAGCAGGCGAACCTCGCCGCGAACTTTGGTTCCTTCGTGGAGCTCCTCGGGGACACCACGGCCGACTACCGAATCGGTGTCACCACCACCGATCGCGAAGACGGCGGGGTGCTCGTCGGCCCCGTGCTCGATCCCGACACGGCCGACGTGGTCACCGCGTTCTCCGCCGAAGTGAACGTCGGCACCTCGGGCTCCCGCGACGAAGAGGGGCTCGCCACCGCCGCCCTCGCGCTCCGCAACGATGTGAACCCCGACTTCATCCGTGCCGACTCCGACGCCCACGTCGTCTTCGTCTCGGACGAGGACGACCACAGCCCCGAAGAGGTGGATCGGTACGTCGACTCGTTGCGCTCCAGCAGCGGCAGCGGAACCCTCACCGCCCACGCCCTCGTCGGCGACGAGCCGGCGGGATGCCTCTCGGGCGAGTCCGCCGCGGACGCCGGGCTGCGCTATCTCCAGGTGGCTCGCAGCACCGGGGGCCTCTCCGAGAGCATCTGCGCGCCCGACTACGGCGTCGTCCTCGAAGCGCTCGGCCTCGCGGTCTCGGGGTGGAACCCCCTCTTCCCGCTCTCCGAGCTGCCCGCCGAGCCCACCCTGGCCGTGTGGGTGGACGGCGTAGCGATGCCCAACCGGGACGACGACGGCTGGCAGTACTCGATCGGCGACAACGCCGTGGTCTTCGCCGGGCGGGCTATCCCCCGGCCGGGGATGAAGGTGCGGGTGACGTACCAGCGAGGGAGCTGAGTGCCCCAGCCGAACTACCACCACCTCCACCTGTTCTGGAGCGTGGTGCGCGAAGGCGGCGTCGGCAAGGCGGCGAAGCGGCTCGGACTGAGCCAGTCCACGGTGTCCACGCAGCTGCGGACGCTCGAGGAGCAGGGCGGCGCGCCCCTGTTCACCCGGGTCGGCCGCGAGCTGGTGCTCACCGACGCCGGCCGGACCGCGTACAGCTTCGCCGAGGAGATCTTCGCCCTCGGCGCCGAGCTCGACGCTGCGCTGCGGGGGGCCCGGCCGGGCGTGCCGTCGCGCGTCGCCATCGGCCTCTCCGACGCCGTGCCGAAGGCCCTCGCCGCGCGCCTCCTGGAAGCGGTCCTCGCGCTCCCCGACTCCCCTCGCCTCCTCGTCCACGAAGACCGCACCGAGCGCCTGCTCCAGGAGCTGGTGAACCACCGGTTGGACGCCGTGATCACCGACGCCCCCATGCACCCGGCCTCGCGCGTCCGCGCGTTCCATCACCCGCTCGGTGAGACCGGGGTGAGCTTCTGCGCGGCGCCTCCCCTCGCGCGCCGGCTGCGCGACACCTTCCCCGCCTCCCTCCACGACGCGCCGCTGCTCCTCCCCACCGAACACGCCGCCATCCGCCACCCGCTCGACCTCTGGTTTGAAGCCCAGAAGGTCGTGCCCCGGGTGGTGGCGGAGGTGGACGACCCCGCGCTCTTGAAGACCCTCGGCCGGGCCGGCACCGCCGCGTTCCCCGTGCCGACCGCGCTCGCCGAGGAGCTCTGCGGCCAGTACGGGGTCGAGGTCTTCGGCGCGACCGCCGAGGTTCGCGAACGGTTCTACGCGATCACGGTGGAGCGGCGTGTGCGCCACCCCGCCGTGCTCGCGCTCACGGCTGCGGCGGGACGGGCGCTGCCACCGGGGCCGTCGCGCGGAGGCTGAGCAGGATCGAGCCGCCAAGGAGCGCCGCGACCACGCCCAGGGACACCCCGATCGGCACCTTCACCACGTCGAGGAGCAGCATCTTGCCGCCCACGAAGCAGAGGACCATCGCCAGGCCCGCCTTGAGATGCACGAAGCGCGGCAAAAGGTCGGCGAGGAGGAAGTACATCGAGCGCAACCCAAGGATCGCGAAGATGTTCGAGGTGAAGACGAGGAACGGGTCGCGGGTGACGGCGAAGATCGCCGGGATGGAGTCGAGGGCGAAGACCACGTCGGCGAGCTCGACGAGGAGGAGCGCGACGAACAGCGGGGTCACCTTGCGGAGGCCCGCCTCGATCACGAAGAAGCGGTCGCCGCGGAGGCCGTCGGTCACGGGGAGCCAGCGGCGGAGCAGGCGGAGCATCCCGCTCTCGTCGACCTGCGTCGCCTCCGTCCGTGCCTTGAACATCTTCAGCCCAGTCACGATGAGGAAGCCGCCGAAGACGTAGAGCGTCCAGTGGAAACGCTCGAGGATCGCGGCGCCGGCCAGGATGAAACCCGCGCGCATCACCAGCGCCCCGAGCACGCCCCAGAACAAGACGCGGTGCTGCGAGGCCTGCGGGACCCCGAACGCCGCGAAGATGGCCACGAAGACGAAGAGGTTGTCGACCGCGAGCGCCTTCTCGATGAGGTAGCCGGCGCCGAACTCCAGGGCCGCGGTCGGGCCCATCGTGAAGTGGAGGACGCCGCCGAAGGCGAACGCCAACGCCACCCACACCACCGACCACGTGAGCGCCTCGCGGGGGCTCACGGCGTGGGCCTTGCGATGAAACACGCCCAGGTCGAGGGCCAGCATCAAACATACGAAGAGGAGGAAGCCGCCCCACATCCAGGGGCTGCCGTTGCCGAGCAGGGTCATCACGTCTCCAGACCCGTGCAGCATGCCCACCGCATCCATCGATGGGTTCACGGTCAACCATCGAAAGAATCGATGGGTCTCCCCTCCCCGCTCAGGGCGCCCAGCTCTCCACGAAGTCCCAGCGGTCGTGGACCCACTGGCGGGTGTAGTCGACCTCCTCGTCGTAGTCCGTCCAGTTGGTGCGCCAGGACCAACCGCCGTACGCCCGGTATTCGGCCTGCCACTTGTCCCAGTCCCGGCGCGCGCTCGGGTCGGTGCGCGCAACGTACACGTCGATCAGCGCGTCGAGGTTGTCGGGGGTGAGCACGCTGGCTCGGGCGTCTGCGAAGCGCTGGCTCATGGCGGCGCCGTAGGTGGGGCTGGCGAGCAGGCGCTTGAAGAGGTTGTTGCTCCCCGTGAAGTCTTCGGCGTACGTGGCCGGCTCACGGTCGGTCTGCCAGGTCTGACCGAGGGAGTGGTTGAAGTCCCAGGGCGCGTAGTAGAACTTCGGGTTGTTCGGGTCGTTGTAGAGGTAGGCGTTCTTGCCGGCCGAGTCGTCGGCCTCCGTGAAGATCACCAGGGCCCACCAGTCGTAGATCATCTCCAGGTCCACGTAGTCGGCGATGCCGGCTTCGAAGTCACCCTTGTTCGACTCAGCCACGAACTGCACGAACCCGTCGAGATCGGCCCAGTCGGCCTCCAGGCCCTCCTTCTGCTCGTAGCCGGAGTGCCAGCTCGACTTCGGCCCCCCGTAGGTCGAGTAGAAATTCGCCGAATGATCCACGGACTTGTAGAGGTTTCCGCCTTCCCAGTGGCCCTGGTCTTCCCACCAGTTGCCGTCGATGTGGTCGCCGAGGAGGTACAGCCCCAGATACTCGCCGTTGAGGTACACCACGGTGAACATCGTCTCCACGCGGTGGCTGCCGTCGAGGAGGTTCCAGATGTCGAAGCAGAGCTTCTGGCGGAAGTAGCTGTTGTCGTCGAACGTGCTGGTCAAGACGATGCTGTGGCGCTTGGGGAAGCCCTCGTCGTCGTCCCGGAACTCGTCCTGGGGGGTGAAGTCGACCCGGTAGGACTTCTTGGGGTAGTAGCTCGACGCCGCCCCGCGAACTTGCGCCTCGATCTCGTGGACTTCGCCCTTGTAGGTGACCGTCCCGGGCCACATCGAGTACCCATCGATGGTGTCGGGCACGTCGAGGTGGAGCACGGGCAGCCCGTACTCGTAGGTGTAGGTGAGCGGGTCCACCGGGGTGTTTCCCCGTGCATCCCACGCGTCGGCCACCCAGACGCGCGCCTTCCCCGACTCGTGCCCCTCGCCCTTGACGGCCTCGACCTTGACCACCCACTCCCCGGCGGACGCGAGGTCCGTCTTCCAGGTGAGCGTTCCGGTTGTTTCGTCGAACGTGGCCCCGGTCGGCCCGCTCACGAGCGCCCAGGACTCGGCCTTGGCGGCGCCGGTGCAGGCGAATTGCAGGGTGGCGGTCTCCCCTTCGTCCACCGAGGCGTCCGTGGCGTCAGGTGCGCAGCCGAACTCGGCCTCGTCGCCCGGCAGAGCGTCTCCGCCAGAGTCGAGGTTCGCGGCAGTGTCGGCCGTATCCACCGGGATGACGGCGGTGCCGCCGTCGCAGGCGAGGAGGAGCAGCGAGAACATCGGCGCAGGGTAGCGCAAACAAGGCCGGTTGTCGCTGGCGACGCCCGCCCCGCTGTGGACCAGGAAGGAGGTGCCGAGGGGCCGCGGCGCGCCACCGCCCTGCCTCCCGGCCGGCGTCGGCGGTCGAGGGGCCGCCGGCGGCGAGAATGGGGGGGACGGGCGGGGCGCGCGTCCGCAACGGTCAACATCGCGTGCACGGTTCCCGCCAGCCCTGCGCTCCCCCCCACGACGCGGTTACCCGGGCACCCATGGAGCGCTACCACCTCACCAGGTCGTTCAACAGCGAAGGCTACGACCTGAGCGTGACCGAGGTGGACATCCCCGACCCGTCGCTGGTGCCGGTGCTCACCGAGCTCGACCTGCTGAGCTACTCCGAGCCCACGTTCAGCCGGTACACGATCGGCGGCATCATGCGGTTCGGGCGCATCTACCTCATCAAGGCCGACGACCTGGTCATCGGTGCCTGCCACACCTTCCGCTCGTTCGACGACCCGGAGGCGGTGGTGATCTTCAACATGGCGCTGCGCCCCGGCTGGCGTGGCCACGGGCTCGGCAGCCGCCTGCTCCAGGGCGTGCTCCTGAAGCTCGACGCCCGGAAGGTGAAGCGGGTCGCGCTCGCCGTGGCGAACAACAACCACCGCGCCATCTCGGTGTACCGCACCAAGTTCGGCTTCAAGTCGGTGGACCTGTTGCAGAACGAGTTCAACAACGGGCAGGCCTACCACCTGATGCAGCTCGACCTCGCCGAGTGGCTCGGCAAGAACTGATCAGGCGGTCTTACGCTCGCGCAGCAGGCGCTCGACCTCAGGGTGCACCTGGTAGACGGTGATGACCGTGCCAAAGGTGTTCTTCCACTGGCGGATGCGCTCGCGGCTCACGCCGAACTCTTCGGCGAGCGTCTGCCCGGACTCGGACTGCCCCAGCGCCTCGAGCAGGCGGCGGAAGCGGGTGCGGCCGTAGGTCTTCACGAAGTTTCGTGCGACACGTTCTCGGCTGCGGGTCGATGCGATCGGCATGTGTCCCTCGGTTTTCGTTCCTGTTCCCACGAGGCGCCTCAGCCCTCGCAGGTTCAGCATACACCGACCCGTTGACGTGTCAATGCACGGCCGGGCAGAAAAAGAGTCCTCGAATCCACCGTAATGGTATCACCTTCATAGTCGCTCGCTAACCATCCAGACTTCCACAAGTATATCTCGCCCGCAGAGGTGGTCATGCCACAGTCGCTGGCCGTCGCGGAGGGTGTCCGTGGGTCCCTTGATCTCCGCGAAGAACGCACGTTCTCGCAACAGACCCGGCACGGCGTCGGCGAGGCGCGCTTCGGGACCGGCGAGCACCAGGAGATCGGGCAAACCGTGCGCGGCGGGCCACCCGAGGTGGAGGAATCGTTCGAGCACGGCCGCCACGAGCGGTCCATCCAGGCGGGCCCCAACCGCCATGGCCTCCTCCGCGCGCACCAGCCCGTCGAGGCGCTCGCCCCGCCAGGCCGCCGAAAACGGGGCCACGCCTTCGGCCCGCAGGCGGGCGAGCACGGCCTCCGCCGCCTCGGCGCGCGCGGAGTAGAACGTCGGCGTGCCGAGGTCGAGCGGGCCGCCGCGGCGGGGGGTCGGGAGGCGCCCCGGGAGCGGCAGCCAGTACAGCTCCCGGAAGACCAGCGCGAACAAGGACGCCCACAGCCAGTTCTCGGCGTGGAGCGCCTCCCGCCCGGCCCCCGCCACCGCGGCCACCGCCGCCGCTT
>CAIXRH010000311.1 GCA_903921785.1 uncultured Pseudomonadota bacterium | reverse complement strand
GGCTCCGGCCGCGTCCGTTGCCACCGTTCCGTCGGTCAGCATTCCGGCCGTGTCGGCAACGCCGCTCCGCCGTCCTCGTCCAGGCGTGGAGACGGAGGACCTCGCGGAGTGCAGGCGCTCCGCGGCGATGCTCGCGGGGCAACTCCAGACATACGAGGGGGTGCCGCAGGTGTGGCCCGCCGGCGTGGAGGGAGCCTTTGGGGCGGCGGAGTTGCGCTCCCGGCTTGCGGTCGCCTGGGCAGGCAAGGCCGAGGTTCGGGAGGTGGACTGCGACGAGTACCCTTGCTTGGTGGAACTGCGGCTCACCACCGGTGACCGCTCTTGCTGTGTGCAGTTGGACGAGGCGCTGCCGCCGGAGCTTGCCTCCCGCGAGGGGAAGTCCCACATCACCGGCACCGATGACGGCATGTACGCGGTGATGGCGTTCGGTGATCCGTCGCGTTGGAGCGATGACATTGACCTCCGGACGTCGTGGCGCGTGGACGAGGCCGGCGCGTTGCTCGGCGAACGACTCGCGGACGCGTCGGCGAGCCCCGAGGGAAGCCTGGGCAGGTGATGGTGCGGCGCACCGTCGCGTTCCCCCAAGGGGCGAGCCTCTCGGTCTGACGATGGGCCTGCAACGAGCGGGCTCACGACGACGCTCCAAGATCAGCGGGAACGGTGATGCGGTGCCGCCGAAGCGTGTCGGCGAGCGCGGTGGCATCGACATGGGCGGCGCGGAGCGCCGTCCACGCCCGATGCGCGCCGGCGACCATCCGGCCGGTCGCCTCGGCGAGCCCGGGCGGGACGGCGTTGCCGATGGCGACGTAGCGGTCGCGAACGGTGCCCTGGAGCGGCCAGTCGTCGGGGAACCCCTGGAGCCGGAGACCCTCGGCGATCTCGATGCGGCGGATGCCGGCGACGAGGAAGGCCACGTCGGAGGCACGGTCCGGCCCCCCGTTGAACGTCCAGCCAGCGAGGGCGTTGGCTCGGGTACCCTTCTCCTCCATCGTGGTGACGGTGGGGGCGGGCCGGTCGAGGCGCCACGGCTCGCTGCACGCGCGTCCGTGCTCCTCGTCGCAGGGGTAGCAGGCGCGACGGTCGCAGCTCGCGCGGGTGAGAGAGTCGCCGATGGCGTCCCCGAGGGTGACCCAGCGGCGGCGGCCGAGGTCGCTGGCGAGCTCGGGGTGGGCGTGGGTCGGCGGCGGGCCGCCCTCGTCGAGGGGGAGTGGACCCGCCCAGAGGATGATGCGGCGACGGCGCTGCGGGACGCCGAAGTCGGCGGCGTCGAGCCGCCACACTCCCGTGAAGGCGAAGCGGCGCGCGAGCTCGCTGGTGATCCGCCCGAGGGAGCACGCGGGGCAGGCGTCGTGGTCCCCTCCGCACAGGTCCGCGTGGTAGCTCATCCCCATCACGTTCTCGGCCAGGAACCACGTCGGACGGCAGGCGTCGACGGCGGAAAGCATCACGGACCAGCCGTCGCGCTCGTCGGCGGCGCCGAGGCGCCCGCCGGCGGTGCTCCACGGTTGGCACGGCGGAGACGCCCACAGGAGATCGACCCGAGCCCGCCAGGCGGCGAAGTCCACGTCGCGGACGTCGGCCTCGAGCGTGGGCAGGCCTGCGGCGCGGAGCGTGGCGGCCGCAGGCGGGTGCCGCTCGACGCAGGCGAGGTGGGCGAACCCGGCCCGGTGGAGCCCGAGCGAGGCGCCGCCGGCGCCGGCGAAGATCTCGAGGGTGGTCATGACCACCAACCTCTCTGGCGAGGCAAGCCGCGAGCAGCGCGATAGGCGTCAGCAACAGCGAGAGCGGGAGCATGATGGCCGACTTTGAGAGCAGGGATGCTCAGCTGCGCGCGCGGCTCTTGGCGATCGATGGATCGACCCATGGAGAGGAGCAACTCAAGTGTGACGTCGTGCTTCGTACGCCCAGCTTGCTCGCGCCGTTCCCGTTTCTTGTCTCGAACGAGTGGGAGCCGATACCCGGCTGGCCGCAGGGCGGGAAGGGCGATCTCGTCTTCACCGATGGGGGCGGGAGGTACGCCGTCGTAGAGGTGAAGTGGATGGCTCCCCTCTACTCCGGCCCGAGCCAGAAGAAGCGCCGGAACAAGAAGCGTGGAAAGGTCAAGAGCCAAGCGAAAATCTACGCGATGCACGTGCTTCAGGTCTGTACCGACGCACTCGAGGTCCGGATGATGACGTACACCAACGACCCTCAGCGGCCGGGCCTGCACGACCTGGGCGCACTCGCCCGTGCATCGACAGCGGACGCCGTGTAGCCTGGTCACGCGACGCACCGCACAGTCCCAAGGTCCACCGCCGCATCCCGCAGCGTCGGGTCGGTGAGGATGTCGCTCGACCGCTTGGTGATGAGGTCGTAGAGGCTCCACGGCTTCGACGGCGGCCCGGTGACGGCGTGCCACACGCCGCTGACGGCGACCCGGCGGACGCGGTACGCGCCAACCCCGAGCTCGCTCCACTCCGTCGCCACCGGGGACCACCAGATGTTCCCGTCGTCGTTGAAGTTGCGGCGCTCGGGGGCGGTGGTGCGGCGGAAGCGGGAGGCGCACGCCCACGCGTACTGGGCCACGACGTCGTTCGGCGCGGCCGGGCGGCGGCTCGGGTCCTCGGCGTACCACGCGGCCATCCGCTTGGCGGGGCCGAGCGCCCCGGCGCTGCCCTGGTGGACCGTCCGGTTGTAGTAGAGCGTGAGCGCACGCTCGGTGGCGACGCCGAGGGTGCGGGCGATCTCGACGGCGCCGGCCATGTACTCGGACTCAGCGGCGAGGCTTGCCTGCGACTGCTGGAAGGCAGGCCAGCGGCCGGCGGCGACGAAGCGGGAAACCCACGGCTCGGCCCACAGCACCACGCCGTCGACGGCTTCGAGCGAGGCTCGGCCGGTCACGTCGAGGAGCTTCGCCCAGCTCGGGCCGAAGATGCGGCCGAACGCCACCGGGTCGGCGGCGGCCATGTGGCGCAAGAGCTTCCCGAGGGAGCCCGACTTCTGCGTCCACTGGAGGATGCCGTAGCTGACGCCGTTGCCGTCGAGGTTCTTCTGGACGGACCAGAACTGGCCCTCGTGCTCGGAGGTCTTCTTCAACAGGGTCGGGATCCAGTCGGTGATGAGGTTTTCCACCTTCTCCTCCAGCTTCTTGGCGGTGCGACGGACGTTGGGCGAGGAAGCGGCGGCGGCGAGCAGGAGCACGCCGAGGGCGCCCGCGCCGACGATGAGGGGGGTGTTCGAGGCGCGGGTCACGACGACAGGCTCGCCCAAATCTGGTAGCGTCGCGGCTCCCAGGGAGTCCTCGTGTCCAACGTTCGCTTCTTCGCTGCCATCGCACTCACGGACGTCGTTACCGCTGCGCTGGTCGCGGCACTCACACTCGCACGCCCCGCCCGTGCGGACGTGCTGCACCCAGTTGAGTGCTTGATGATGCCGGATCCGCCCACAACCCCTCTGACCGACATCTCAAGCTGGATGAATCGTGAGGTCCTACGTGGATACGGAAACTTCAGCAACACGGAGCTGCACGCAGGCGGGCTCTTGCTATGCGCTTGGTAGCTGGCGCTCCTCATCCCGCCCCCACGCGCCGCTCGAACGGCAGGACCGCGGACGCCGGCGACAGCACGGTGTCCTCCTCCTCGGGCTCCCCCGTGAGCAGGTTCCGCGGAATCGACCGCCCCCACCACCAGCGCCCAGCCTCGGCGAGCTCGCCGAACTTCAGGCCGCTGACGGGGGCCGCGTCGAGGAACGCCCGCCAGCCCGCCTCGGTGGGCGGGAGCACGGTGACGCCCGCGGTGCCGAAGGCGGCGCCGGCGTTGACGATGCGGAGCCCCGACGGCGCGACCACCGGGATCTTCTG
>CAIXRH010000310.1 GCA_903921785.1 uncultured Pseudomonadota bacterium | reverse complement strand
CGTGATGCCCTTCTCCGCGCACCGCGCGAGGACCTGCCCGAGGTCCCGCCCGTTGACGTACTCCATGGCGATGTAGAATTGTTGATCGACGCTGCCGAGGTCGAGGATCTGCACGATGTTCGCGTGCGACAAGAGCCCGGCAACCTTCGCCTCGTCGACGAGCATGTCGACGAATTCGGGGTTGCCGGTGAGGTTGGGCGCGATGCGCTTGATCGCGAAAGACCTCTGGAAACCTCCAATCCCATCCAGGCGGGCCCGGAAGATCTCCGCCATCCCGCCGACCGCGATCCGTTCGAGGATCTGGTACTTCCCGAAGCGGCGGGGCTCGAATTCGGCGGCGGGCATGCGACCAGGATGCATAGCCCGGGTGCCGCCGGGAGACGACCAGTCCGCCGCTCGGGGCCCATTCCCGCAGAAAAGATAGCAAGCCGGGGTTGCAAATCGTTGCGAATCGAGTAGAGTCGCCGCGCTCTCCGGGGCTGGCTCCGCGCCCGCGTCCCCCCGCCCAGCCAGGATCGGCGTTCGCCCGGTCCATGCGAGGTGCGAATCCTCGCTAGGAATCAGAATCCCATGATCGTTCTTCTCGCCTCCCTCCTCACCGGCTGCTCGCCGGAGCCCGCCTCCATCAAGATCGATGGGGACGCCACCGTCAACGTGCACGACCTCACCGCGCTCGACGTGGCGAAGGCCACCGTCCTCGACAAGGACGGCAAGGCGCTCGACCCCCAGCCGAAGCTCGACTGGACCGTGACCCCGGCCGAAGTCGCCAAGCTCGATGGCACCAAGGTGACCCTCCTCGCCGCCGGCGACGCCACCGTGGAAGCCAAGGTCGGTGAGATCAAGGGCTCCTACAAGATCCACGTCGGCCTCCCCGACAAGCTCGAGATCGCCGGCTACGACGCCGCGACCCCCGTGCCCGTCGGCGGCACCGCCGCCCTCACCGGCACCGTGATGGCCGGCGCGGACAAGGTCGAAGGCCAGACCGTGACCTGGACGACCTCCGACGCCGCCATCGCCGACGTCGACGCCGCGGGCATGGTCTCCGGCAAGGCCGAAGGCAAGGCCACGATCACCGGCACCGCCGGCACGCTCACCGCGGTGGTGGAAGTCTCCGTCGGCGGCGCCGTCGCGGCGACCGACGCGGCCCCCGTCGAGGCCCCCAAGTAGTATCGTCCGCTTCGGCGGACCTACTCACGGAGCCCGTCGGGACGTTGTCCCGGCGGGCTTCCGTCTTTTTCGCCCGCGGCCGGTGCACATCGGGACCAGCCGTGTGCGGCGCCTACGGTCCCGCGGACGCCGGCGGCCACGGCAGCACCGCCGGCAAGCAGGCCGACCCTGGCAACCCCGGCGATGCGACCCCCGGCTCCCCCATCGCGGCCAGCGCGTCGAGGCGCACAGCCTCGAAGGCGCCGGTCGACGGCGCGTCCGCCAGCGTTCGGGCCAGCTCCATCGCGCCGAAGTGAACCGCCCACCACGCCACGAGCGCGCGCTCCCCCGGGTCGTCGGGCGCGGCCCAGGCGGCCACCGCCACGGCCGCCGCCGCGCTCTCGGTCCCGTCCGCGCCCGCCGTCGCTCTCCCCGACCCCGCCCGCCCCCGCCGCACCTTCGGCGGCCGCAACAGCACCGGCACCGGCGCGGAGATCCCAGCCGGCGCCACCGCGTCCCCGAGCGTCAAAACCGCGACCAGCGCGGCCGGACCGCCCCCGGCGAGCAGCTCCCGCGCACCCTCGAGGTCCCCACCCCGGAGGCGACCGGACGCGAGCGCTGCGGCGGCGTCCGCGCGGAGGGCGGACGGGTCCACGGTCTCGCCGGGCTCACGGCGGGGCACGCCGGCGAAGCGGAGGCCGCAGGCGTCGATCTCAAGGGTCTGCGCGGCCGCGGTGAGGCGATAGCCGTCGGCGGTGCGGCGCGCCTCCAGCGCCAGGCCCGCGTCGGCGGCGAGCGTCCAGGACAGCCACGCGCCCACGGCGGGAGGCGCGGGGTCGCCGCGGAGGACCGCGTGCACGCTGGACACGGGAGCGCCGGCGCGGCTGGTCATCGCGGCGCGCCAGCGGAGCTCGGCGCTCGGCGGGGGTGTGAGGGTGTCCGGGCGCGTCCAAGCGGCGGCGGCGTCCCGCTCCACGCCAGCGGCGGGCCCGGCCGTCCCGCTCCCCTCGTCCGTCCGCGCCGCGCCGTCCGCCCCACCCGCTCCGAACACCCCGTCCCCGGGCCCCTCGCGGACGTAACGCACCAGCGCCGCCCACTCGGCCGCGACGTGATCGCGGGCACGCTCGGGCACGAAATCGAGCACCGGCGACCCGGATGCCGGCGGCGCGACGCCGGGACCGGCGGGCTCCAACGCCGAACCCGGGAGCCCGGCGGGTCGAAGCGCGCCGAGGCGAAGCCGGCGACGGTCCGCCTCCGGGAGCTCGTCGGCGACCGGCCCGAGGGCGGCGAGGGCGAGCGAGGGGTCGGCGTCGCGGAGGGCGAGCGAGCGGTCGAACGAGCCACGGAGGGGGAGCGCTGCCGCGAGGGTGTCGGGGTCCGCGTCGATCCAGAGGAACGAGCCCGCGTCGACGAGGGCGAGCGGGTCGAGGTCGGCGTTGGCGAGCACCTCCGGCGCCGCGTCGACCAGACCGAGGAGGAGAACCCGCGCGCCGGCCTCGCGCACCGCCGCGGGACGGGACCGCGTGGCGATCATCCGCCGCAGGCCGTCGCGACGAAATCGGTCGACCACGATCGGCGCCGCGCACGGATCCAGCGCGCCGATGGGCACCGCACCGGTCATCAAGCCGGCCCAGGCGCTCCAGGGATGGGCGCAGTCCGGAGGCTCGGCCAGGCGGACCAAGAGGTCCGCGAGCGGGGGGGCGGCCAGGGCGCGGCCGTCAGGAGTGAGGGAGACCCAGCCCAGACTCGCCAGCAGCGCGAGGGTGACGAGGAGGGCGGGAAGCCGGGCACGGGCACGCCGAGGCGTGGTTGGTACAGGTCGAACAGGACTCGTGGGAACAGGCATGGTGCCACGTGCCCGACGCGCCCGCACCCAGGCGAGACTTGGAAGAGAGAAGGCGGGAAGAAAGGGGAATTCGGCGGGGCGCGACCGTTGGGGATCACCCTTCGATCTCGCACTCCGAAGGTAGCCGAACCCCCGATCCGTGACAAGGGGGGCCAACATGAAAATTATTCGCCATGGTTCCCGATCATTTCGATCTCTCTATAGACATGTCAATCCCTATGGACAACTCGGCGCCGTCGGATCGAAAAGCGCGGGGCAGGCGCGGAATGATCGAGGGGGGCCGTTGTGGAAAACTGCGCTGGCGGCGATCACCCCACGCCGCTGGCAGGGGCGGGTTGCTCGCGTTGTGGATAACTGCGAGGGAGAGGCGACGATGAACCGCCGGTCGGTGGGGGGGGGGGGGGGGG
>CAIXRH010000309.1 GCA_903921785.1 uncultured Pseudomonadota bacterium | reverse complement strand
CGGTCGTTGCGCCTGGGGCCGCCCCCCGGAGCGCCGACGGGTCGATGGCGCCCCAAACGCCCGCTGCGCCGTCGTCGCCGGCCGAAACGACGTCCGACCGGAGCGCCGACCCCCGCCCGCCCGGTCCGTCAGGGCGCCCCGACCCCCGCCCGTCCGCCGCGCCGAACGCCGGGTCCCGCGCCGGCCCTGGGGCGCCCGCCTCGCCCCCCCGCACCGACCGCCGCGCGGCCTCCTTCGCGGTCGACGGCCTCTGGCCCGGCCTCTTCGCCGGCCTCCCCCGGAAGGACGAGGACGTGGTCCTCCCGAGCGCCACCCCCGCCGAGGAGATGCAGGCGGACTACGCCACGGTCGGCCTCACCCCGGGCACGCACCCGCTCGCCCTGGTGCGCGAACGACTACAACGGGAGGGGGTCACGCCGCTCTCCCGGCTGGTGGAGCTCCCCGACGGCGCCGAGGTGCTGCTCGCGGGGCTGGTGGGCGTGCGCCAACGGCCCGACACCGCGTCCGGGGTGATCTTCTTGATGATCGAGGACGAAACCGGGACGACGAACGTGGTCGTCTGGCCGAAGCTCTACCAGCGCCAACGGAAGGTCGTCCGCACGGAGCGGCTGCTCCGCATCCGGGGGGTGCTCCAGCGGATGGACGGCGCCATCAGCGTCGTCGCCCGCCACCTCCGCCCGCTCGACATCGGCGCGGAGCTGATGGCGAAGAGCCGGGATTTTCACTGAGAGGCCACCCACGCCTTCACCCGCGCCTCCACCACCCCGAGCGGCAGCGCGCCGCCGCCGAGCACCGTGTCGTGAAACCCGGGCAGCGAGAACCGGGCGCCGAGCGAAGCCTCCGCCTCCCGGCGCATCCGGCGGAGCTCCATCTGCCCCACCTTGTAGCCGAGCGCCTGCCCGGGCCAGGTGATGTAGCGGTCCACCTCGTTCTCGATATTGTTTCGCGCCAGAGGGGTGTTCTCCAGCATGAACCCGATCGCTTCATCGCGTGACCAGCCGAGGTCGTGGATGCCGGTGTCCACCACGAGGCGGGAAGCGCGCCAACTGTCGAAGCCGAGCATGCCGAGGCGATCGAGGTCGCCCGAGTAGAGGCCCATCTCGTCGGCGAGGCGCTCGGTGTAGAGGGCCCAGCCTTCCACGAAGGCGGTGAAGCTGCCATAGCGGCGGAACGCCGGGAGTCCCGGCGCCTCGTTCGCCAGCGCGATCTGCAGGTGGTGACCGGGGATCGACTCGTGGTACGCGAGCACCTCGGCATCGAACCGCGTGCGCGACGTCGGCTCCCAGGTGTTCACGTAGTACACGCCGGGCGCGCTGCCGTCGGGCGCCGCCGGCCAATAGTAGGCGATCGTCTGGTAGGCCGCTTCGTGGTCGGGGATCGGCTTCACCACACAGTCGGCCTTGGGGAGTCGCCCGAAGAACCTGGGGATCGCCGCGCGGGCCCGGGCCAGCGCGTCGTCGGCCTTGGCCTGCACGGCCTCGCGGGTGTCGAAGTGCAGCGAAGGGTCGTCGCGCAGGTGGGCGAAGAGCTCCGCCCGAGTGTGGACCCCGAAGAGGCGCTCGCCGAGCGGGGACATCTCGGCGTGGATCTTCTCCAGCTCGTCGAGGCCCGCCTGGTGGATCTCGGTGGGAGTGAGGGCGGTGGTCGTCTCCTGTCGCGCACGGGCGGCGTAGCAGGCGGGACCGAGCGGCAACGCCGAGAGCCCCTCCTCGCCGGCGCCGCGCGCCTTGGGTAGCAGCTCGAACTTGAGGAACTCGCGGTATCGTTGGAGCGCCTTGCGGATGGGCCCGCGCACCTCGGCCGCCAGCTCCGACGCGAACCGGCTGTCGTCCGCCGCCGAGAGCCCCGGGTGCGGCTCCCGGGTGATCGCGAGGAGCGCCTGCGCTTCCGGCGCGGCGGCGAGCTCAGCGTCCACCATGGCGATCACCTTCTCCACCGACGCGCGGTTGGTGGTGAGGCGCTTCGCCAGGCCGGCGCGGAGGTCGTCCACCGTGGTGTCGAGGTACTTCGGGAGCGCACGGTACCGACGCACGAAGGCGTCGGCGTCGGCGGCGCGGGTGAGCGGGTGCTCCCGCCCGAGGTCGGCCGCGTACTGGAAGGCGTTGCCGCGCGCGGAGAACGACCACTCTGGGAAGTCGCAGGCGTCGTCCACCGCGAGGGCGTCCTCCAGCTGCCGGACGAAGACGTCGCGATGCACGGCGTCCTCGCCGCGGAGGGCGGGGATCGCCTTCGCGCGGGAGAGCCAGGCCGCCTCGCGGGCGCGCCAGGCGGCGCGGGCCGCGGGGGAGGGATCGTCGAGGCGGTCGTCGAACCGGTGGTCGCCGAGCTGGGTGGCCCAGGTCGGGGAGGCGGCCATCGTGGCGTCCCAGTTCTCGTCGAGCAGGGCCGCGAGCCGGGCGTCGTTCACCCCGTCGGAGCCGGGGTTCGGCGCGGGCGGGGCCGGCGGCGGATCGCCCTCGCGGGGCGCGGTCGGCGCGCCCACCGGAGGCTTCGGCTTCGCGAAGCCAGGCGCCGCGAGCAGCGCCACGACCAGGATCCCCCCGACGCGCAGCGCGGTGCCGCGCGACCTCCGGGTCACAGCAGCGTCCGCCAGGCGGCGCAGGCGGCGCGGCAGGTGTCCACGTCGGGCACGAGGGCGAGCCGGACGAAGTCGTCCGCGGCGTCGGTCACCGCGAAGGCGTGACCGGGGTTGGCGACGATGCCGACCTCAAGGAGCTTCTCGGCGTAGGACCAGCCGGTGTAGCCGCGGGGCACCCGCACCCACAGGTAGAAGCTGGCCTCGCTGGCCACCACCTCCAGGCCGGCGTGGGCGAGGAAGTCCACCAGCACGTCCCGCTTGGCCTTGAAGATGCGCCGCCGCTCTTCGGCGTGGGCGTCGTCCCCCCAGGCGGCGGCCGCGGCGGCGTTCACGAAGTCCTGCGGGGCGAGGCCGGGGTTCGTGCGCAGCACCCGCACCTGACGCATCACCGATGTATCACCGGCAAGGATTCCAGTTCGATAGCCGGTCATTCCCGAACGTTTCGACAAGGAGAAGATCGCGAGCACCCCCTCCTGGGCCACCTCGAGGATGCTCGGGGGCGCCTCGTCGAACCACGTATCGGCGTAACATTCGTCGGAGCAGAGGAGGATGTCGTACTCCCGGCAGACCTCCCAGGTACGACGAAGGTCTTCCCGCGAGAGCACCGCGCCGGTCGGGTTGTGGGGCGAGTTGATCCACAACATCCGCGTGCGGCGGAGCACCTCCTTGGGCAGCTCCCACACCCGCTGCTTGAAGTCGCCCGAGAGGCGCTGGGGGATCGGCTCCCCGCCCGCCAGCATCGTGCCGCGGTAGTAGACGCTGTACCCCGGATCGGGGAAGACGACGCCGCGATCCTCCGCTTCCGGGTCGATCACCATCAGCGGCAGGTGGAACACCACCTCCTTGCTCCCCGACGTCGGCACCACCTGCGTGGCCGGGTCGAGCGTCACCCCGTAGCGGCGCTGCGCCCAGCCGGTGAACGCCTCGCGGACCTCGCGGCCCCCGAGCACCGTGGGGTAGCGGCAGTTCTCCGCGATGGCCGGGCCCACCTTCTCACGGATGAACGCCGGTGTGGGCTCGGTGGGGTCCCCGGTGCCGAAGTCGTAGACCGGCTTGCCCGCGGCCAGGAGCGCATCGCGCTTCTGGTCGAGGACGACGGTGGGGTAGGTGGGAAGCGCGGCGAGGCGGGGGTTCAGACGCACCGCGCGAGCGTAGCCGACGCGGCCCGCTCCGTCCGTGTTCGTGCGGTAGGCGGCGTCACGCGTTGAATGAAGCGGGGCCTCGGGTGGTAGCATGCGGCATGCGGCGCACCTCCCTTCTGGCCCTCTCGGCCTTCGTGTCCCTCGCCTCCCTCATCACCCTCCCGGCCATCGCCACCGCCGGCGGCACCCAGCCGGTGGACATCGTCCTCACCGCCGGTCCCTCTGGCGGAAAAGGTGGCTGTGACCCCTCGGACCAGACGGCGTGCGACCTCGTGCGGGTGCGGGTGAACCTCGGCGCCACCACCCCGACGGAGGTCGTCACCCTGGTGCGCGCCGCAGACGTCGGGGAGACCGGCTCCGGCCCCGGCGAGCAGGCGGTCTCTCCCGATGGCACCGCGATGGTGTGGCTCGAGCGGGTGGGGCACTCCTCGCAGCTCTGGGGGCGGAAGTTCACCGAGGCAAAGAACCACCTGCTGGTCAAGAGCGGCCCGCCCAAGGAGGGGGGGGCGGGCATGCGCCCGGAGTGGCCGGCGTGGCTCGACGGCGACACCCTGCTGTTCGACGCCAAGACCGGCGACGCCAACGGCACCGAAGAGAAGACCGTGTACACGCTCGACGCCCCTTCGCTGAGCTCCCCCGGGCAGCCCAAGGCCGTGCTCGGCAACGGCATCACCCCCGGGCTCGGGCTGGAGGACGTGGCGGTCTTCCCCGCGGCCGACGGCACGGCGAAGGTCGTTGGCTTCGGACCGGTGGACCAGGGCGGGAAGATCGTCTACCCGCTGTCTCTCTCGACGCTCTCGCCCGAAGGTCGTCTGAAGGGCTCTGACTCCCGACCTTCGCTCGGGAAGAACGCGAACGGGAAGGACATCGAGAGTTGCCACCACCCTGCGTGGAACCTCTCGGGCGACCGCATCCTGTGCATGGTGCACCGCCCGATGGAGAACATCGGTGGAATCAAGACGCGACTGCTCTACAGCTTTGCCCCGAGCGGTTCCACGTGGAACAACGTCGGGCGCACCTTCGAGCCCCTGCCCATGGAGAAGTCGGGGCTGGAGATCGCCCCCGAGATGAGCGCCGCGGCCGGATGCCAGGTGATCACCTACAAGTACGCCCAATACTGCCAGAGCGATGACTACGTGGTCGCGTCGCTGTTCTGCGCCAAGGAAGGCAAAGCCTCGGGGCGCGGGGCGGAGATCGGGGCCTCGCGGATCGTGCTCGTGCACACCAACCCGGTGAGCTATCTCGACATCACCCGGTTGGTGGAGAAGGACCGCCAGTTGCCGGTCGGCGGGCTGGAGAGCTTCACCGCCACGTGTCGCGACGCTCGCTGAGCGATTCTACTCTTCGCGCGGGCGCGGCCTGAACTGGAAGATGACCAGCGTGCTGAGCAGCCACGGGTAGACGAAGAGGTCGAGGCAGGGGTTGGTGCCGAGCCCCGCGAGGTCGAACGCGAGCCACAGCGGCGGGAGCACCAGCGCCGTCGTGGCGGCGCGGCGGGCCCAGAACGACCAGCCGAGCGCGCGGAAGGGCGCGAGGCGGAGCACCAAAAGCGCCGTGAACGCGACGATCCCTGTGAGCAGGGCCGCCTGCAGGCTCACGCCCACAAAGGCCGCGCCCACGCCGATGCCGAGGAGGAAGTCCGCACCATAAGAGGCTTGAAAGGTAGCGATCCCGCGGGAGTCCAGGCGCAGGCTGTCGACCTCGAGCCCCTTGAGCAGCTCGTCGTAGCTCCAGCTCTGGTGCGCCCCGCCCTGCACCTGGAGCACCTCCTTCTTGTGGAGGACGAGCGCCGGGTCCGAGAGCTTCGTGAGGTCGAGCTTCTCCTCGGGGTCCACGTAGATCGGGCCCGCGGGCAGCGACGGCACCCGCGGTCCCTCGATCCGAAGCTCACCTTTTTCGACCACGATCGGGTCGAAGCGCAGGTCGTACACCAGGCTCGCCTCGGTGAGGAACATCCACGCCTGGTGGAGCCGGACGGCGGTGAGCACGAGCACGCACGCCGCCGACAGGAGCGCCAGGCGGAGGATCGCCAGGCGCCACGGCGGTGCGCGTAGGAGCGGGGTCCCCGGTTCCGGCATCGGCCCAACGTACCTCCCGGCCGGACCGCGCGCCCGCGGCGTCGTGAGCGGTGTTTCGCCCGCCGGACAAACCCGGTATCCTCCGCCGATGTTCACCCGCCGAGCGCTCCTCACCGCCGCCGCCGCCCTCCCGCTCGTCGCCCAGGCCCGCCCGGCCGCGCCGCCCCCCACGGCGCCGATCGCCCCTGACGACGAAGACTTCTGGCGGGGCATCCAGCGGGAATTCACCCTCGACCGGACGATCATCAACCTCAACAACGGCGGCTGCTGCCCCTCGCCGCGCGTCGTGCACGAGGCGTTCAAGCGCTACCTCGACCAGTCGAACCTGCTGCCGCCCTACGAGCTCTGGCAGCTCCTCGAGCCGAACGTGGAGTCGGTGCGCCGCGAGCTCGCGATCGAGGCCGGCTGCGACCCCGAGGAGCTGGCGATCACCCGCAACGCCTCCGAGGCCCTGCAGATCGCCCAGTGCGGCCTCCAGCTCAGCGCGGGCGACGAGGTGGTGATCACCGACCAGGACTACCCACGAATGCTCGACACCTGGGACCAGCTCGCGATCCGCAAGGGCATCGTGGTGAAGCGGGTGAGCTTCCCCGCGCCGATGACCGACCCGGCCGACTTCCTCGACCGGATCACCAAGGCGTTCACCCCGAAGACGAAGGTCCTGCACCTCTCGCAGGTGACGTTCCTCAGCGGCGCCGCGCCGCCTTTGAAGGAGGCCTGCGCCGCCGCCCGGGCCGCCGGCATCGTGAGCATCGTGGACGGCGCCCACGCCTTCGCCCACCTGCCCACCAACCTCCACGACATGGGCTGCGACTATTACGGGACCAGCCTGCACAAGTGGATGCTCGCCCCGGTCGGCACCGGGTTCTTGTACATGCGGAAGGAGCGCATCGCCGGCCACTGGGCGCTTCAGCCGACCAGCCCGAGCCGCGACGGCGACATCCGGAAGTTCGAGGAGATCGGCACCCATCCGGCCGCCAACCACGACGCCATCGCCGAGGCCCTGGCGTTTCACCGGAGTATCGGCGGGCCGCGGAAGCTCGCCCGGCTGCGGTGGCTGCGCGCCCGGTGGACCTCCGCCCTGGCCGGCCACCCGAAGATCAAGTTCTACACCGACCTCAACGCGGGCGGCGCCCTGTGCACCTTCGCCATCGCCGGGATGGAGCCCGGCGCGATCACGACGGCGCTGTGGGACAAGTGGCGCATCTTCGCCACGCCCATCGTGCACCCGGCCGTGACGGGCGTCCGCATCACCCCCAACGTCTACACCATGCCCGAGGAGCTCGACACCTTCGTCGGCGCGGTGAAGAAGCTGGCGGACGCCTAGGGAAAAACGAGGGTTCCCCCTCCCGGCCATCCTCCACCGTCGCGAGCCGGGACCAACGTCGGCGGTGCCGCCGGGGCGGGGGCCGGAGGTGGGCGGCGGGGGCGGCGGGCGGCCGGGGCGGCTCGCGAACCCCCGGGCGCCGTGAACGGCAACGTCCGCCTCATTGCAGCAAATGAAGGTCCCACCGGGCTTGTTCGGACAGCCCCGACGCCGAGATGTCGCAGAGCACCACCGAACCTTCGCGGAAGGACGTGTTGTCCAACTCCAGGACCGAGGACCGAGAGCCGTCTTGATCCAGCGCTTCGTCGTGAGCGGCGACAACGACCGCATCGAGCGTCCACGCGAACTCGGGCGCGTCGGGATCGGCGGAGGCCACGACGACAAAGCTCGCACCCTCACCGGGTTCAACGTCGACCGGCCCGAGATCGGGCAGGACCGATAGGATGATCATCGTTGCCGCGGGCGGGCTGTCGGACGTGGGCGCGCAGCCGTACGCAGCGAGCGCGGACAAGAGGAGGGTCCCGCCACGGAGCCGTAGCCGGCCGAACGACCCCACCACTGGGCGCTCGGGGCGGCGTCGGGGATGTTCCGTCCGGTGTCGGGATCGTCGGGGGAGCATCGTAGGCTCAGCTTATACGGTTCGGTAGTGATCAGGCGGCGCATGGAGGCTCGGCCGGCCACCAATGGTAGCAGGTGCGATTCCGGACCTCCTCACGGTGGCCTTGCAGGTGGGCGCACCGCGAGTCGATGGCGGTCATCAATTCGGGCAGCTCG
>CAIXRH010000308.1 GCA_903921785.1 uncultured Pseudomonadota bacterium | reverse complement strand
TGGTGGGCCGGGGATTCGAGCATCGACGTGTCGCGGAAGCGCTACCGCTACACCGGCATGGAGCGCGACGAGGAGACCGGATTGCAGTGCCATGGCGTGAGGTACTACGCGCCCTGGCTCGGGAGGTGGACGTCCGCGGATCCCATCGGGTTGGGGGATGGAGTCAATCGGTTTTGCTATTGCCACGCCAGCCCCGTCGGCGGCTTGGACAGCGGCGGAATGGAGGAATTCAGCTGGTCGGATCGCATCTCCACGGCCTTCCACGCGGAGGTCGCGGCGGCGGTAGACACCGTGTCGAGCGCCGGCGATACCCTCGCCGCCGTTGGCACCGCCGTGGCCCACCCCATCGACACCGCGAGCGCGCTCTACGGTGCGTCGCCGTTGAAGAAGGCGGTCGGCGGAGACTTCGCCGGAGCGGCGAAGCAGGTAGCGGAGATCGATGCGTCCATCGTGGTGGGAGCGGGGAAAACGTTGCTCACGGTCGCGGGGGTCTCCACAGGAGTCCTGCCGGCGTACAATGCGTACAAGATCGCGACGGGCACCAAAGAAGAGGTTCAAGCCGCCGGGAAGCGGAACGTGGACCAGGGCGTCACCGCCATCGGCGTCGTCGCGTCGATCGTAGCGCCAGAAGCCGGGGCCGCCGTGGTCGCCCGCGCGGCGCCGGCGTTGAGAGCCGGCGTACTTGCGGCGAAGTTGGCCACCGCGGCCCCGGAGCTGGCGGACGCAGCCGTGGGGGCGGCGGAAGTGGCGGAACTTGCTCCGAGCGCCTCAAGGGGACTATCGGTCGCGAGCACGGGCGGTGAGGTGCTCCCTGCGTCGATGGTAGGAACGGTCGCGCGGGGCGAGAGGATCGCCGACCTGATCGCCGAGGGGAAGTCGTTGACGTTCTCGACTGGAAACGAGCACGCGCTCGTGAGGTTGGCCGGTGGCGAACGCGCGATCGTCTCGGGCGGGCCCGGAGGTATCTCCGCGATGGAGGACCTGGGCGTTGACTTGATCTACGGCCACACCCATCCCTACGGGTTGGGGTTCGTCGGTCCGTCTGCGGCGGATCGCGCTGCCCTGGAGCAACTGGGGCAATCAAGCTCGTACGTCCTCGAGAACGGCACACTCGAAAAGTTCTGGGGGAACTGAGATGGCCCTGTTCCTCGCCGGCAAGTCGAACTGTGCGATCTGCGGGAAGCCCGTGGCTGCGTCGGAGGAGCGTGTTCTGTTCCCTCCCTTCGTGGCAAACAAGCGCGACCCGCTCTTCCACCTGAGCGACGGAGTGGTCCACCGTGCCTGCCTGGACCGAGACCCGCTCGGCGCGGAGGCTCTGAGCCGTCGCGAGGAGGCGCTCGCCCAAAGTGTGCCTTCGGCCCGCGTCTGCGTGATGTGCTCCACCGTCGTCACCGACCCGGACGACTACTTCGGCACGGGCTTTCTCGGCGCGACCGCGTCCGCGCTTGGACGGTTCAACTACCTGCATCTCCACCGGTCGCATTTCTCCGGATGGAGCCTCGCGTCCGAGTTTCGCGGGGCCGTCGCCGCACACCTCTCATTGCCGGGGTGGGAAGGGCCGACCGTCGTGTTCGACCCGCTCCCCCGATGGGCTCGCAGCGCACCGCGGTGATCGCCGCCTTTCGCCATCCGGCCGGACGGGCTCGACCCTCCCTCGCGCGGGTGCCGGGTCGGCTGCCCCGGGGGGGTTCCACCTCCGGAGGTGCACTTTCAACGCGTCCTCGATCCGCCCCCGAAGCCCACCGCCGCGTCCGCGCCGACCTTATTGACGGACGAGGGTGCCGACGTGAATTAGGCTTGGCAGTGGAGGGTGCGGGGTCGGGGGCGGTTGACCGGCGCCGCCAAGACCACCCGATAGCGCGCCGATGATCCCTTTGGCGGGCCCCGCCCGCCGGCGCCGCCGATGGGTGGACCGGAGCGCCGACGCCGGTCTGGCGCCCCTACAGTCCCGCCCCGTAGATCCGGTAGGTTTTGTAGACCTTCCCCCCCATCTTCTCGATGGCGCCGCGCATGCGCACGTTGTCCTCGAGCACCCAGCTCGCCTCCGCGCCCTTCACGCCCGCCTGTCGGCCGGCCTCCCAGGTACGTTTATAGAGCGGCGCACCGAGGGGGAGGTGCTGGTACTTCTGACGGATGCCCAACGTGAAGACCCGAATCTGGTCGACCTTGGCGGGGCGGGTGAGCCAGTGGTACCACCCAAAGGGGAAGACCCGCCCCTTCATCGGCTTCACCACCTGGTTGTAGTCGGGGAGCGTGAGCGAGAAGCCGGCGATCTCCCCGTTGACGAACGCGAAGTAGCAGTAGCGCGGGTCCACCATGGGGCGGAGGCCCTTGGCGACCTTCAGGAACTCCTGGTCCGTGAGCTTCACAAACCCCCAGTTCTCCGCCCAGGCATCGTTGTAGATCTGGAGGCAGAGCTGCACCTCCTCGTCGTACTTCGCCACGTCTACCGGGCGGATCGTCACCTCGGGGTGCTTCTTCTCGAAGCGGTCGGCGATGGCGCCCACCCGGTCGGGGATGGGGCCGTCGTTCGCCAGCCAGTATGCGTACATATCCTTGGCCTTCTCCATTCCGCACGCTTCGTAGTGGCGGGCGTAGAAGGGCGGATTGTAGACCATCATCACCAGCGGGTCGCTGTCGAAACCATCCACGAGCAGGGTGCACTCGTGGTTGCTGTTGAAGTTGTAGGGGCCCTCGGCTCGGGTCATTCCCTGGGCACGGAGCCAGTCGGCGGCGGCGGCAAACAGCGCAGCGCTCACCTCGGGATCATCGGGAAACTCGTAGAAGCCGAAGAAGCCGACGCCGGGGTTCTTCTCCTGGTACTTCTGATCCACCTGCGCGGAGATGGTGCCGACGTCCTTTCCGTCCTTGCTGGCGATGAAACACTGCACCCGGCTCACCCCGAAGTAGGGGTTCTGCGCGGGATCGAGGAACTCCTTACGCTCAAAACGCAGCGGCGGCACCCAGTGGGGGTCGCCGGCGTACAGGCGGAACCACACGTCGATGAACGCGCTGGCGTCGCCAGGGAGCTGGATCGGGCGGACGGCGACGGCCATGCGGGAGCTACGGGTTCGCGTCGAGGTAGCGGCCGAGGGCGGCGTTGGTGTCCTCGAGGTTGGGGCGGACCAACTTGATGATGAACGCCTCGATCTGCGGCTTGAGCGGCCCGGCGAGCAGGCGGGGAACGCCGGGGATCTCGCGAAGGTCCACCGAGAGGTCGCCACGGAGGGTGACCCGGGTGTGCGGGCCTTCCGAGGTGACGGTGGTGGTGCCGCGGCAGGAGAAGCTGTCGTTGAACACCCGCAGGCCGATGCGCCACTCGGCGCGGCTCCGTGCGTCGTCCCAGGTGGCGAAGTCGTCCCACAGAAGGATGTCGGGCTTCACGATGTGCTGGGCGACCTTGGGGATTTCCCCCTTGCCCGTCCACACGTTGTGCAGCCGCACGGCGCCGGGGAGCTCCTCCCGCTTCTGCACCTCCACGGACTTCACGTTGGGCATGTAGGCCGCGATGCGCGGCAGCTCGTCGCGATAGGCGAGGTACACCCGCTCGCGGGGGTGACGGATGAGCGACGAGGCGTTGAGTTCCATGCCGCGGGCTCTAACCGGGCGAGATAGCCGCCCGCATGGCATCCCGACGTAGTGATCGCCGCGCTCGCGCGGCTTCTCCCGAGTGGGCGGAAGCGGGGGACGTCCGCCGCGCCCTCACCCAGCGCTCCGGCGAGGCCCTCCGTGAGGGCGACGACGCGGCGTCGCGCGTGCTCGAGTCGGCGCTGCGCGAGCGCGAGCGCGTCGAGCGCGCCACCCACGGCTTCCACGCCTACCCCGCCGGCTTGCACCCGGACGCGGCCGCTGCGCTGCTCACCCTCGGCGAAGGCCCGGTGCTCGATCCCTTCTGCGGCGGCGGCACTGTGCTGGTGGAGGCGCTCCTCGCCGGCCGCCCCGGCCTCGGCTGCGACGTGAACCCGGTCGCCACGATCGTGGCCCGCGCGCGCACCGCCCGCACCACCGAGGAGGAGCGCGTGGCGCTGCGCTCGTTGTGCCGGAAGGCCGCCGAGACCGCCCGCCTCGCGGGCGTCGCCAACTTCAACGGCAACGGCCGCGACTTCACGATGGTGAAGGGCACCATCCCCGACATCGCCCCGGAGTGGTACGACCCGTGGACCGCCGTGGAGCTCGACGCGATCCGCGCCGCCATCGGCAACCACGCCGCCGCTCGCGCCGTCTTCTCCTCGATCCTGGTGAAGGTGAGCCACCGCGAATCCGAGACGGCCAACCGGAAGGTCGACGAGCCGCGTCCGCCCACCACCACCGCCACGCTCTTCCACAAGCGCGCCCGGGAGTACGCCCGGCAGCTCGAGGAGCTGGAGAAGCTCACCGCGGCGTTCGACGCCGAGGTTCGCGTCCGCGTCCACCGGGAGGACGCCCGGGAGCTCCGGGAGCGGGAGGAGTTCGGGATGGTGGTCACCTCGCCGCCGTACCCGGGGGTGTACGACTACGCGCAGCTCCAGCAGCTCCGCCTCGCCTGGCTGGGGATCGACGCCGAGGACACCCGCTTCTCGGAGATGGGCAGCCGTCGGCAGTTCCGCGCCGACCGCGCGGAGGCCCTCGCCGCCTGGAAGCTGGACACCCACCGCTGGGTGCGCGCCGCCGCTCGCGCTCTCCGCCCCGGGGGACGGCTGGTCGTCGTCATCGCCGACGGCGTGGTCGCCGGAAAGCCGGTGGAGACGCTGGGCCCCCTCGGGGAAGCGGCCCGCAGCGAGGGGCTCACCCGCGTGGCGCGCGCCACGGTCGAGCGCTGGGACGAGGGCGTGGACCGGATGCGTCCGGAGCACGCGGTGATGTATGAGAAGGGCGGGGGCTAGGGGAAACGGGGGCTCGACGACGCGCTGGGCGCTGGGTGTCGCGGCGGGGGTCGGCACCGACGTCGGCGGTCGGCACCGACGTCGGCGTCGCGCGTCGCCGGGGAAGGCCGCAGCCGGACCGGCGGCCGGACGGAGGAGGAGGTTGTTCCCCCTCCCGCCTCGGCAGGAAGGTCGCGAGCCACGACACCCGTCGGCGCGGCGCGGCGGGGGCGTTCACCCCAAACAACTCGGGGGGTGACGATTCCCCTCGGGCGTTGTTTGGCCCTGGGCGCCAGCGCCGGGTCGGCGGTGCGCCGACGCCGGTCCTGGCTCGCGACGACGACTGCGGAGATGGGAGGGGGAACCAATAGATATCGCCACCGCCTCACCGCCCCGCCAGATCGAAGAACACCGCCACCACCGGGTCCTCCACCGTCCCGGTGGACGCGGTGAGGACGTCGGGGAGCGGGTCGCCGCCGAGGTCGCGCACGGTGGCGCCGCCGGGGGCGAAGAAGCGAAGGTCGGCGTCGGCCTGGCGGTGGACCCCGGGAGACGCGGCTTCGCTCCCCGGGAAACGCCACGCGGCCTCGGTGCTGGAGAGGAGCAGCTCGTCGAGCCCGTCGCCGTCGCCGTCGCCGAGCGATGCGACCCCCACCCAGGGCGCAGTCTTCGTGGGGAGCGTGAAGGTGGAGAGCGGCTCCCCGAGCGACCACGCGGCGCCGTCCACCGCGTAGACCCCGAGCTCGTCGGCGGCGTTGCGGTCATCCGAGTGGCCCCGGGCGCTCGCGACGATCTGGGGAACGCCGGAGCCGAGCACGTCGAGCGCGACCAGGGGGAGGGGGCCGGTGAGGGCGACGTCCGCGTCGGCCACGTCGTGCACGCCGGCGCCGACCGCCGCGCCGTCGAAGAGCCAGGCCGCGTCGTCGGCGTAGGGGTCGGTCACGGCCAGCTCGGCCACGCCGTCGCCGTCGAAGTCGGCGCCGAGGGGGATCACCCGAAGAAGATACAGCGGGCCGACGATCTCCGCGAACGCCTCGTCGTCGCCCGCGCGGCCATCGGCGAACGCCGAAACCGGCTGGAGGAAGAGGCGGTCACTGCCACAGACGACCTCGGGCCCATCTCCGCCGAGCGGCCCGACATCGACCATCGGGCCCGAACTGTCGCCCCAGGAGAGACACTGGAAGTCGTACTCGTCCCGGTCGGAGGGCGGCCAGCCCTGCGACGACCACGCCAGCGAGAACCACTCCTGGTCCGGCCCGACCCAGCTTGCCCGCCCCATTCCGAGCTCGGCCAGGCCGTCCCCGTCGAGGTCGGGCAGCCAGGCGGGGGTTCCCCAGGTCTCCAGCCGGCCCCTGTCCGCCTCGATCTCCGCCCGGCACAGGACGTCGGACGCCGTCTTCACGTCCGATCCCCAGTCCCCCTCGACCACCACCACCTCGGGGACCTCCACCCGCATGACGGCCGGGTAGGGCGCCTCCGGGCCGTCGTCGCTGGGCAGGGTCCAGTCCGGACGGGGCGAGCTCCCGTCCGTCGGCAGGGGATCGAGGTAGACCGGCGTCCCGCAGACCTCGATCGCCGGCTCCGAGGCGTCCGTCGCGCAGGCGAGGAGGACCAGGAGGAGCATGCCGAGGACTATCCCGGCCGGACCGGTCGGTGGCGGCGCGCGAGGGGAGGGGGGGCCCACCTCCCGTCTCGGCAGGAAGGTCGCGAGCCCGAAGTGGGCCAGCCAGGAGATCCGGCGGCGGCTGGGTACGATGCGCCGTGAAGCCCCTCATCCGGCGCTGCGCGCCACCTTCTCCCGGAGGGAGAAGGGGAGGAGTCTTCGATATCGAGTGCAGGCATCTCACGATGGAGCTGCGCGAGGCAGGCTACCCGTCCGCCACGCAGAGATTCCCCTCCAGAGCCGCGTGGTACCACGTAAGCAGCTCCAGCGCCGCCTGCGCGTTCATCGGGGTGCCAGGGGCCAGCCGCTTCGGCAGCTCCGCCAGCGCGGACGAACACTCTTTGGTCGCGGCGTACGCGGGGACCGCCCGCCGCGGCGCGTCCGCCACGTAGACCGCCGCGTCGCTCGGCTTTGCGAACCGCGCCTTCGTGGCGGTGAAGCAGCCGAGGTCGCGGAGCGCGGTGAGCATCGCGGGCGTCCCGGGCGAGGGCTTCGCCGCCTTCGTGGCCGTGGCCCAGGCCTGGAGGTTGGCGAGCAGCAGCGAACAGTCCGCGTCCTTCACGGCCACCCGCTTCGGGTCGTGGGCGGCGAGGGCGTCCAGGGCGTCGGTGACCTCGGGGTCGCGCCAACCCAGCTTCGTCGCCTCTTTCCGCGCCACGAGCAGGCCGTCGTCGAGGATGCGCTTCGCTTCGCCCTCCGCCCAGGCGCGCTCGGTCTTGCCGTGCAGCGCCTTGGACGGGGTGGTGTCGTCATAGCGCGCGACGAGGCTGGTCAACCGCGCGGCCATCGCCTCGTCCACCCCGGTGGTGCGGGCCTTCACGGCGAGGGACGACCACTTCAGGCGCTCGGCAAGCGGGACCGGCAGCTCGTCGCCGCGGACGCCGGCGAGGCCGTGGACCCGCACCTGAACGCCGAGGACGCTCAGCTCGGCCAGGAGCTCCGGCGGGGTGAGGCAGCGGGAGAGCGTGGTGGTGAGGTCGGCGGACGCCGCCACGTCGATTCTGACGGTGGGGAAGTCGTAGAAGTACCGCCCTGCGGCCTTGAACAGCCAGGTTCCGCGCGTCTGGATGGCGGTCTCGGCGTCGTGACGGCCCCAGCCGTCGTCCTCCTTCTTCGGGGCGTAGCCGTCGGCCTCCGCGAGCTGGAGGCTGTCGTCGAAGAGCGTCGTGAGCTCGGAGGGGCTCCGCTCGACCTTCCAGCCGGTGAGCTCGAGGTACCGGAGCATCTCCTCGGCGCGCTGGCAGTCGCGCCCCGCCTCCGCGAGGACGACCAGCCGCAGCACGAAGCCGGCCCGCTGCGTCGGGTCGGTGGCGCTCGTGGGGAAGGGATGGGCAGCGAGGACGCGGTCGAGGAGCGCGGCCCGCGCGCCCTTCTCCTTCGCGAGGCTGGCGGCGGCGGCGGCGTCGAGCTGGGTGCGGAGCGCGCCGAGGCGCGTGACCGGGGCGGCGTAGAGCGGGTCCGCGGTGAGCGCCACGGCGTAGGCGGTGCGGGCGGCCTCCCAATCGCCGCGCTTCTCCGCGGCCTGTCCGGCGCCGTAGGCGGCGAGGGCGTCGAAGCTGCGGGTGGGCGCCTTCGCCACCGCGGCGGCCGCTGGCTCGCTCAGCGTGACGCTCAGCCCGGCGAGGAGCGAGCCGACAAGCGTCTTCTCCACGTCCACGAAGCCGTCGACGCTGCCCTCCGCGTCCGCGGCCTTCGCCACCTTCCCGCTCGCGACGTCCACGAGCCGGGCGTCGAGGAGGAACGTGTCCCCAACCACGCTGTAGCTCCCGAGCACCACGTACTGCGCGCCGAGGCCCTTCCCGAGCGACTGCGCGGTGGACGGCTCGATGTACCCGCCCTTCCCGAGCGCGATCTCTCCGGTCACCGCCTCGAGCTGCGCACGTTCCACGAGCGTGACCCCCGGGGCGGCGCTCAGGTCGGTGGTGAGCATGCCCGAGAGGGCGGCGCCGAGGCCGTCGTACTCGGGGCCGCCGGCGCCGTGCTGGAGGGGAAGCACGGCGACCGTGGCGGCGAACGCGGAGGCGAGGAGGGCGATCACGGGCGTTGGGGGAGCGCGGTCCGGTATCGTGGCGCCGTCCAAGGCGTCGAGGGGCTGGAACTGGCGAGACCGGCCTGCCAACCGGCTGGCGTCGGCGGTCGAGGGGCCGCCGGGGCGAGAAGGGCGGGACGCGGCGTCGCGGCCCCGGTTACCTGCGAACCATGGGTACGCGGCGGACCCCCGGCCCCCTCGTCGCGCTCGCGACCGGGCTCGGGATCTGCGCCGGCCTCGGCGTCGCGACGCCCGCCTACGCCACCGACCGCTTCGTGCTCCTCAACGGAGGCCACGACCCATCCGGGAACTTCAGCAGCCATCTCATGCACCTCAAGGCGGTGTACAGCGCCCTCCGCGAACGCGACGTGCCCGCCGCGAACATCGTGGTGTTCAACGCCGATGGTGACGATCCCGCCCCCGACGAGTCCACCGTGGACGACGCCGGCCTCGCCCGGGAGCTCCTCCGCGGCACCTCCGCCGAGCGCCTCGCCCACAAGCTCCCCACCCGCAATTCCACGTGGGACGGGGTGCCGATGCGGCCCGCCACCGCCGCCGCGCTCTCCGCGTGGGTCCACAGCGTCTCCGCCGAGCTCCACCCCGGCGACACCCTCACCCTCTTCACCACCGATCACGGCAGCCGCGACGCCGGTCTCGCGCTCTGGCACGAAGCGATGGCGCCGGAGCCGATGGTGCGGCTGCTCGACGAGGTGCCGGAGGGCGTGCGGGTCCGGCTGGCGATGAGCCAGTGTTTCTCCGGGGCGTTCGGGCGAGCCCTCGTCGCCACCGACCGCGCCGACCGTTGCGGCGTCTTCTCCGTCCCCGAAGACCGCGTGGCCTACGGCTGCTACCCCCTGCCCGACGACGTGGAGGAGGCGAAGGTGGGGTTCGCCTTCCGCTTCGCCGCGGAGTCGCGCGCCGCGGCGAGCCTCGCCGCGCTCGCCGACACCCTCCGCCTCGGCGACGACGCCCCCGACGTGCCGCTCCTGACCTCCGATCTCTTCCTCCAAGGCTGGCTCTCCCGCTCCGCGGCGATGTCGGGCGAGGGGCCGCTCGCGGTGCCCCCGGTCGTGATGGACCTCACCGTGGCGTTCCCCTCCTTGCCCTGGCCCACGCTGCTGGAGCCGTCCGGAGGGCGATCCCGGTTCGCCGGCGCCCTGATGGACGCGCGCCGTGAGGCGGCCGGCGCCCGGGAAGACGCAGGGACGCTCGCCGAGCGGTTCGAATCGATCAACCGTGGTATCTGGGAGCGGGCGGCGCGGCGAACCCCGCGGCTGTCGGAGCTCGCTTCGGCCGCCCGCACCGACGAAGCCGCCGAGCGGAAGCTCCTCGCGATCCTCGAGAAACAGGCGCGGAAGGATGGGCTCTGGCCGATGGTCGCGGCGCTGGAGGATCAGCTCCAGGAGGGCATCCGCGCGGAGTGGGCGCGGGGCACCGAGGAGGCGGTGATGACCCGGGCGGCGTGGGCGATGCAGCGGGGGCGGGCGCTCACGGCGCTGTCTGCTTCGGAGGACGCCGCCTCCGCGCGGAAGCTCCAGCAGCTCCTCGCCTGCGAGGCGGCCCCGCTCCCGGGAACCCCGGGGGTGGCGACGGCGCCTCGCGGACCGTTCCCCCTGGTGGCCGCCGCCGCCACCCGCCGGGAGCCGACGCTGCGCTTGCAGGATTGCGACGACGAGCCGGCGGGACCGGTGCTCCGGGCGGCGCCGTCGGGCGTCTCGCTCGGCCTGCTCGTCGGCGACCGCGTGGTGAGCTGGGGCGGGCTCCCGACCCCGGACTGCGGCGCGCTGCGCGTGGCGTCCAGCGTGCAGCTCGCGCCCGCCCCGGGCTCGGTCGTCGTTGTCCGCGGCGGCTGGACCCGCGAGCTCCCGTAGCGCCCGCCTCGCAGCCCTGCCCGGCGGCGCCCGCCGACGTGGGTCCTGGCTTGCGAGGATGTAGCCGGGCCGGGAGGGGGAACCCTCGTGCTTCTTCCTCTACTTCGGGGCGATCGGAGTGAAGGTCCACGTGCGGGTCTCCACCTGGTCCACCTCGACCGGGGTGCCGCTGGCGGCGCCGCGGGTGTGGGTATGTCGCTCGATGCTCAGGCTTCGCGGCCGCAGATCGTTGGCTTCGCTGACGAGGTGCGCCGTCGTCTCCTGGCTCAGCGACGCCAGCGCGAGGGCGCCGGGGCGCCGGCTGTACTCCCCGATCGCGACGCCGGCCGCCGAGGGGTTGAGCGCAGAATGCAGGGTGAACGCCTCACAGGTGGTGGCGCCGCCCGCCGTGCAGGCCGCGGGACCGTCGTACGTCCGCGTCGAGTCGGTCTGCACGACGGCGTTGGCGAGGGCGGGCACGGGCGTGCGGGTGGCGAACGCGTCGGGCTGCCCCTGCACCAGCGGCGCGCCGGCCCAGGCGCCGACCAGCGCGGTCCACCAGTCGGTGACCAGCGCGGTGACCCGGGCGTCGCTCATCGTGGAGGCGGCGATGCGCCGATCGTCGTCGGTGAGGCCGGCGGCGGCGGCGAGGGCCTTCTCCGCGGGAAGCCGGAGGCCCGGGAGGTCGAGCAGGTCGCCGAGGGCGCCGCCGGCGCCGAGCCGAAAGCTGGCGGCGGAGGCGAGCAGGGCGCGAGCGTAGAGGCCGGCGCCGTCGTTCGAGGGGAGGCCGCTGGGGGTGTCGAGCGTGTACGCGGTGGCGGTGACGGTGAGCGCCCCGGGGCTCCCGGTGACCGCGAGGTGCCAACGCGCGCCGGTCTTCACGCTCAGCGCCGGGCCGGTGCCGCTGCGGCGCATCGACTCGGTGTAGGCGACGCTCCAGCCGTCGGCGGGCGCCCAGGCGAAGGTGGGGGTGATGGGCGCGGCCAGGGCGGCGGTGAGGAGGGCGAGCATGGCGAAGCCTTGTATCCGGCCCTCAGGCCGGGACGACGCGCTCCGACTTCGCCAGCGTCGTCCCGCGGATCATCGAGGTCTTGCCGGTCATGATGTCGAGGAGCATCCCCACGCGCCGGAAAACGCTCTCCTGGGCGTAGCTCACGCCGTGGCGGGCGCAGATCGCCTTGACCTCGGGCGCGGCGTGGATGTAGAGCAGCGGCGGGGCGTCCGGCCAGAGGTGGTGCTCCACCTGATAGTTCAGGTAGCCATGGAGGAAGTCGTTGATCTCCCCGCCGGTGCGGAAGTTCACCGAGCCGAGCACCTGCCGTACGTAGAACTCAGCCCGGTCGGTCGGCGCACGATCGTAGCGGCACATGTCCTCGCCGGCGTGGTTCGGCACCACGATGACGAAGGTGTGCCAGCCGGTGAGCAGCTCGGCGAGCACGGTGTTGACCAGCACGGAGAAGGCGGCCCAGGCGCCCAGCGGCGCGAAGAGCAGCGGCAGGAGCAACAGGCGTACGCCGAGGTAGGGCGCCACGACGTCTCGCCAGAAGGGGGCGCCGTCGGCGCTGAACGGGCTCCACGTGCGCCAGAGGTTCACGTCCGTGGTGGAGACCGACGGGTCGAACTGTCGGCCTTCGGTGCGGCGCTTCTGTTCACGGCGGTGGAGCGCGTAGATGTTCGGGGCGTAGTAGGTGAACTTCCACGTGCCCGCGAAGAGCCAGATGCCGAGGCGCTTCGCCCATCGGGGCGCCCGCATGTCGCGCAGCCAGCCGAGCTGCTCCTCCACGAGGTCGGGGTCGGAGACCTCGCCCGTGTGGTAATGATGGAGCTTGTTGTGCTCGAAGTCCCAGGCGGCAGGGTCGAGCCAGTCGAGCCAGTCCACCCAGCGGCGGCGGCCCTTGGCGAAGCCCTTGCTGGTCTCGTGAGGGGCCACGTCCCCGCCCACGCGGTCGAGCGCGCGGTGGCTGGTGTGGTGCGCGACGATGGTCCACCGCGCGGACATGCCCAGGGCCATCAGCGCGGCGGACAGCGGGTTCGGCGCGATCCAGGCGGTGGCGTAGCCGAGGGCGGTGCACAGCCGCCCCCAACGGGCCTGCCGGCGGAGGTGGGCGGCGGCCTGAGGCGCCAGCTCGACCTCCAGGCGCTGCCGCAGGGCATCGAGCTCCGAGGCGAACGCGGCGTAGTCGAGCGCGGGAGCGGCGGTGGCCATGGGGGCGGGCGCTATCGCGGGCCTCCGGTCATCGCTACGATCGGGTGTCGATCTGGCGGAACGCGGACCGTTCGTCGTGAGTGGAAACGCCTGACCTGGCGTTTGGCATGGCATCCTGCAAATGACGGGTGCGCCGAATCGCGACGCCGATCGAAACGTATCGGCGGCCCCCTTGCCCGCCCCGCCATTCTCGCCGCGGCCACCCCTCGACCGCCGACGTCGGCGTGGGGCAGGGCCGCGCCCCCGGGCCGCTCCCTCTTCGTCCTTGATCAGAGCGGCGGACCCATCTCGGAGCCCGTCGAGAGCACCAGGTCCTCGGCGCCCACGTACACCGGCTGCTGCGTGTTGGTGCCGGTGCGACGGAGCGCGCGTGCGACGTAGGCCTGCGCTTCGCCGGCGGTGATCTTCCCGTCGCGCTTGGCGTCGAGCTCTCCGTCTGCCCATCCCCGGAGCGCGCCGACGCCGAAGTAGGTGAACGCGCCATGGTCCGTGCCCGGCAGGGGACCGGAGATCTGGTCGGGGCCGGCGGCGTTCCACTGCGCGGTGCCGGCGGTCCGGATCACGGCGTACGCGGGAACCAGGAGGCGAGTACCCCCGAGGATCGACGCGCCGGAGCGGCTCGCGCCGGCGTAGCAGGTGTCGAGCATCAGGAACGCCCGGGCGCCGGTGGCCGCGACGGTGCGCTCGATCTCGGACACGGCCACGCCGCGTGACTCGAACGCCTGCACGTCGGCGCGGACGTCGTCGCCCAGGAGCACCCGCTCGCCATTGGACGGGTTCGCCGCCCCATGTCCAGCGAAGTACACCCACACCAGTCCGCCCGGCCCGGCGTCGCGGGCGGCGCGCTCCACGGCGGAGAGGATCTGCTCCCGCGCCCCGGATTGCAGCGTCTGGATGTTCTGACCCGGCACACCGCGGGTGTAGAGGAGCAGGTCGGCGAAGGCCTGTGCGTCGCGATGGGCATAGGGCACGCCGGCGCCGAGGAAGGGGTAGGCCTCCAGCCCGATCACCACGGCCGCCTCCTTGGCGGCGCGCGCGCCGGTGCGGATCGGCGCGTCGATGGGCGGCAGCACCAGCGGGGCCGCAGGCGTGGTCGCCACGATCGGCGCGGGGGCGACGGGCGGTGGGGTGACCACGGGGGGAGTGGGCGTCGGGGTGACGATGACGGGCGGGGGCGTGCTCGTGGCGCGCGCGACGACCGACGGCGCGGGGCCGATGGCGCGGCGTACGTAGCCGACATCGACGTTGGCGGATGCGTGGGTCCAGTCGTCCGGGGAGCCGCGACTCTCGATGAGGCTGGAGAGGTGACCGTTCTCGAATTTGGCCACGAGGAGCGTGTCGTCCCGGCTTCGCCAGCAGTTCTTCTGGAGGTCGTCCTCGTAGGGCGGGCCGAGCAGGGCCACCACCTCCTCGCGGGTCTGGCCCCAGCTGAGCCCGAGGGGGAGGGCGCCGGTCCAGGGGGCGGGGGAGTCGCTCTCGCACTGGTTGCCGGAGTCCGCGCCGGCAGGACCCAGCGCCGACCTCGCTCTTCGTCGACGCCGCCCCGACCCCCGGGGATCGCCCCTCGCGCCCTCGGGCGCCGCGTCTTGCCGGCGACCCGCTGCCCTCGTCGTTCCCCGCTGCCCCCGTCGGCACCCCCGCGAGCCGTGCAGCAAGCCAAAGCGAGGCCGAACACCGGTGGTTCTCCCGCGCCGACGTTGCCGGTGAGCGGTGACCGGGCGGGTGACGGTGCGGGGCGTCCCGGCCGACCGGAGGGAGCGCCGGGTCGGTCCGCGCCGGCAGGACCCAGCGCCGACCTCGCTCTTCGCCGACGCCGCCCCGACCCCCGGGGATCGCCCCTCGCGCCCTCGGGCGCCGCGTCTTGCCGGCGACCCGTAGGCGCAGGACGGGGACCTTCGAGGACGCGCCCGGTGACCTCCCCGTGACACCGCCGCGCTAAACCGCGCGGCCGCGAGTGCGCCCATGATCACCCCCCGGACCCCCATCGCGATCACCGGTGCGTCCTGCGTGCTGCCAGGCGCGCCCGACGTCGCCGCGTTCACCCGCCTCGTGCTCGACGGCGTCTGTGCCGTGAGCGATCCGGCGGAAGGTCGGTTCGGGGTGCCGAACGCCCGGGTGCGCGGGGAAGGGAGGGACCGCGCGTGGTCGCTGGCCGGCGGCTACGTGGAGGGCTTCGTGCCCGACCTCGGCGGGCTCGATGTCCCCGAGGTGGAACGCCTCGATCCGCTGGTCCACTGGCTGCTGCACACCTCGCGCCGTGCCCTGGCGGAGAGCGCGGGCCCCGGCGGCCTCGCCCCCGCACGCACCGGCGCCGTCTTCGGCAACCTCTCCTTCCCGACCGACGGCATGGCCCAGTGGGGCGAAGGGCTCGCCCTCGGCACCGACCCCGGCGACCCCCGCAACCACTTCATGTCGGGCTTGCCCGCCGCGATCGTCGCGCGTGCCCTCGGCCTCGACGCCGGCGCCTTCTGCCTGGACGCCGCCTGCGCTTCTTCGCTCTACGCCCTGAAGCTCGCCTGCGACGCCCTGGAGGCCGGCCGCGCCGATCGGATGCTGGCCGGCGCTGTACAGCGGGCCGACAGCCTCTTCCTCCACGTGGGCTTCTGCCAACTCGGCGCGATGTCCAAGCGCGGCCTCAGCCGCCCGTTCCACAAGGGCGCGGACGGGCTGGTGCCCGCCGAGGGCTGCGTGGTCTTCACGCTCCGCCGCCTCGACGACGCGATCGCCGCCAACGAGCCGATCCTCGGCGTGATCCGCGGCGTCGGCCTGTCCAACGACGGCCGCGGGCGCTCGCTCCTCGCCCCGAGCACCGAGGGCCAGCAGCGCGCGATGCGCCTCGCGCTCGCCGACGCCGGCTGGGCGCCCGACGCCGTGCAGCTCTTCGAGTGCCACGCCACCGGCACCCCCACCGGCGACCGCACCGAGATCGACAGCCTCCGCGGCGTGTACCCCGGCGGCCACGTCGGCTCCCTCAAGAGCAACCTGGGCCACCTCATCACCGTGGCCGGCGCGGCCGGGCTCCTGAAGGTGCTCGTGGGCATGCGCGCGGCCACGATGCCGCCCACGCTGCACGCGGACGATCCCCTCCAGGACCTCGGCGGCTTCTCGCTCCTGCACGCCGCCCAGCCCTGGGCGCCCGCGGCGGACGGCGTGCGACGCGCGGCGGTGAGCGCGTTCGGGTTCGGCGGCAACAACGGGCACTTGCTGGTGGAGAGCTGGACTCTGGGTCAAGGGGCGCCGGCGGCCCGCCCGCTCCAGCGTCGGCCGCGGCTGGCGATCCGCGCGCTGCTGGACCGCCGCGGCGGCGACGAGGTGAGCCTCGCCCTCGAAGGCCTCCGCTTCCCCCCGGCCGATCTCTCCGCTTCGCTCGCGCAACAGGCGCTCTTCCTCCAGGCTGGCCGCGACGCCTTCGCCCAGGCCGGCCTCGCCCCGTCCCGCGACCGCCTCGGCGTGTACGCCGGCATGGCCTGCGACGGCCGGATCACCCGCTGGGGCCTGCGTTGGCGGCTGCTCCACCGCGATCAGCCCGCCCCGCTCGACGAGATCGCCCCCCCGCTCAAGGCCGAGCACGTGGTCGGGACGATGCCGAACATCGTCGCGAACCGCCTCGGCGTGCAGCTCGACGCCGCCGGCCCCGGCTTCACCATCTCCGCCGAGGAGCTCTCGGGCCTCCGCGCCCTCGACGCCGCCTGGGACGCCCTGGCCCGCGGCGAGCTCGACGTGGCCGTGGTCGGCGCGGTGGACACCGCCAAGGACCCGCGCGCCGAAGCCGCCCGCAAGGCCCTCGGCCGCACGCAGCCCTCCGAGGACGCCGTCGTGGTGCTGGTCCTCACGCTGGCGAGCGCCGTGGAGAAGCAGGGCGCGCAGCCCGTCGCGTGGCTCGACGACGACGTGGAGGGCCCGGTCGTGAAGCCGAGCCCGCCCCGGCACGGTGCGGCGGACGCGCTGGTCGCCGTGGCGGACGCGATCCGCAAGGGCGGCGACAGCGTGGTGGAGGCGTCCGGGCTCGGCGGCGAGCGCGGCGCGGTGGGCGTACGCGGAAACGGTCGGTACGTGGCGGGGCCGAAGCTGCCCGTACGCGGCCCGGTCCTCACGATGAAGCTGCATCCTTCGGAGGTCGTCTTGAAGAAGCCCGGGGTCACCGTCCTGCCCAAGGCGCCGAAGTTGGCGCCGGTGTCGTCCTCGTTTGGGCGCATCCCCACCGTCACCGCCCCCGGGACCGACAGCATGCGCAACGATCGTCCTGCCCCCCCGTCGGCCGCCGCTCCTCCCCCGAGCGCCGTCGCCTGGGACGATGGGCTGGCCGCCGCGCCCGCGCCGGTCGATGTAGGTTGGGAGACGGGTTTCGCCGCCTGGCGCCGCGCCATCGGCGCCACGCACGGCGCGTACCTCGAGCAGCAGGCCGCCCTCCACACCAGCTTCCTGGCCGCGCACGCCGCGATGACCGACACGATGCTCCGCGTGGCCGCCGCCGTCCCGGCGGAAGGAGGCTGGAACGAAGGGCTGACGGGCGTTGCGCGTGAGACGGGTGGAACGGGCGATGCGGGTGGTTGGCGCCCTGATCCGGCCGAAGCGCCGACCGCACCCTGGCCGACGACCGTGCCTGCGAAGCCGCCGGCCCCCCCTGCGTCGACGCCGGCCGCCGCGCCGGTCGTGGCCCGGCCCGCCGCGCCCGCTGCCCCCGCGATCAGCAAGGTGCTGCCTGCGTCGCCGAAGCCCGCGCCGGGCAGCGCGGCCCCCACCGCGGTCCCGCTCCAGCGCACCCCATGCGACGACATGCCCGGGCCGCGGCTGAGCCGCGCCGAGCTGGAGATGGGCGCGAACGGCTCGATCACCACGATCTTCGGCCCGGAATTCGCCTCCCACGACGCCTGGCGCCGCGTGGTGCGCATGCCCGAGCCGCCGCTGCTCCTCGCCGACCGCGTGCTCGGCATCGAAGGGCCGAGTAAGGTTCTTGGAAAGGGCCGAATCGTCACCGAGACCGACATCACCGAGGACTCCTGGTACCTCCACGACGGGCGGATGCCGGGCGGGCTGATGATCGAGTCCGGCCAGGCCGACCTGCTCCTCGGGAGCTGGCAGGGCATCGACGAATTGAACCAGTCCGAGCGCATCTACCGGCTCCTCGGCTGCACGCTCACCTACAAGGCCGAGCTGCCCGGCCCCGGGGACACGCTCCAGTACGACATCCGCATCGACCAGCACGCGAAGCTCGGCGGCATCCGGATGTTCTTCTTCCGCTACGACTGCTTCACCGGCGAGCGCCACCGCCTGAGCGTGCGCGAGGGGCAGGCCGGCTTCTTCACCGACGCCGAGCTCGCCGATTCCGGTGGATGTATCTGGGATGTGGAGACGCACGACCCGGGCCCCGGCACGGTCGCCGCGCCCGTGGCCGTCCCCACCCGCACGGAGCTCGACCGCGCGCAGCTCGAAGCGCTCGGAAACGGCGATCTCTGCGGCGTCTTCGGCCCCGCCTTCGCCCGCGCCGACACCCACACCTGGACGCCGCGCGTGCCCTCCACGCGCATGCTCCTCCTCGACCGCGTGAGCTTCGACCTCCAGGGCGGCCCGTGGAAACGCGGCTACCTCCGCGCCGAGCTCGACATCCGCCCGGACCTGTGGTTCTTCCACGGTCATTTCCACAACGACCCGTGCATGCCGGGCACGCTGATGTTCGATGGCTGCCTCCAGGCCATGTACATCCTGCTCAGCGCGGGCGGCCACACGCTCAACAACGACGGCTGGCGGTTCGAGCCGGTGAAGGACGTCCCGTTCAAGCTGCGTTGTCGGGGGCAGGTCACGCCCACGAGCAAGAAGCTCGTCTACGAGGTCTTCGTCACCGAGGTGAGCGCCGGCCCCGTGCCGCGGCTCATGGCGCAGGTGCTCTGCACGGTGGACGGGCTGAAGTGTTTCCACGCGGACCCGATGGGCGTGGAGCTCGTGCCCGATTGGCCGCTCTCCCGGCCGAACTTCAAGCCGTGGCTCACCCCCACGCGCGAGGTGGCCGGGCCCGCGCCCGCCTACGACTGGCCGAGCCTGCTCGCGTGCGCCTGGGGCCGCCCGACTGCGGCGTTCGGCGAGATGTACGCCCGCTATGACAGCCCGCGCCGCGTCGCGCGGCTCCCCGGCCCGCCCTACCACTTCATGTCCCGGGTGCGCACGGTCACCGGGAAGATGGGCAGCGGGGAGGCCGGCGCCCGCGCGGTCGTGGAGTACGACGTCCCGAAGGACGCCTGGTACTTCCAGGAGAACGGCCACCCGGTGATGCCGTACTGCGTGCTGCTCGAAGCCGCGCTCCAGCCCTGCGGCTGGCTCGCGAGCTGGTCCGGCGGCGCCATCTCCGACGACGACTTCCTCTTCCGCAACCTCGACGGCACCACCACCGTCCACCGCGAGATCACCCCGGAGACCGGGATGATCACCACGACCGCCACGCTCGACCGCGTCTCGCGCTCCGGCGGGATGGTGCTCGTCACGTTCACCGTGGCCGTGGTGGACGCCCAAGGGCCGATCCTCGACATGAAGACGGTCTTCGGCTTCTTCCCGCCGGCCGCCTTCGCGAACCAGGTGGGCGTCGGGAGCACGCCGGAGGAGCGGGCGCGGCTGGTGGCGCCGGGCGTCCCCGTGGCCGTTCCGCGCCAGGAGTCGCGTCCCGCGGGCGCCGGCTTCAAGCTCGCGCTGCTGGACCGCGCCTTCCGCGGCGAAGGAGGCTGGTACGGCGGCGAGATGGACGTGAGCGCCGATCAGTGGTTCTTCGCGGCCCACTTCTACCAGGACCCCGTCCAGCCGGGCTCGCTCGGCATCGAGGCGCTCCTCCAGGTGCTCCAGGTGGCGATGGTCGACCAGGGCCTGGCCGCCGACCTGCACAAGCCGCGCTTCGAGCCCGTGGCCAACGCCGAGGCGATGACCTGGAAGTACCGCGGGCAGGTGGTGCCGGAGAACCGCCTCGTCCAGAGCGAGGTGCGGATCACCGAGGTGAAACGCGAAGCGGGCGCCGTCGTGGCCATCGCCGAGGCCCACCTCTGGGTAGACGGCAAGAAGATCTACACGATGCCCCGGGTGGCGATGCGCGTCCGCGAGGATGAACGCCCGGACCTCGTCCGCTTCCCCGTGCCGGTGGACCACCGCCCCACGTGGACGCTCCCGAGCACCGCGATGATGACGATGGCGATGCAGGCGATCGCCTTCGCCGGCACCGACACGCTGGAGGACGGCGTCGCCGGCCGCTGGCTCACGTTCCCCGACGACAAACCTCGGGACGTGGCGATCCGCCGCGTGGTCGACGAGCGCGGCGAGCGCGTCGTCCTGGGTGACCTCGACAAGCCCCACTTCTCCGCCCGCATCGGCGGCGACCGGAGCTTCCCCACGCTCGCGCCGATCTCCGGCGCCCAGCCCGAGGCCACGACCGGCACTGAGCTGTATGCGAGCGGCGCGCTCTTCCACGGGCCGAGCTTCCAGGCGGTGGATCGGTTCGTCGCCCGCGGCACGGACGGCGCCAGCGCCCTCCTCCGCCCCGGCCTCGCCCCCGACGTGCTCCTCGACGGGATGACGCACCTGGTGCCTCACGACGCGATGGAGACCTGGTTCGCGGTGCCTGCGGGCAACGCTGCGTATCCGATGCGCCTCCGCCGCCTCGTGCTCGCGGGCGGGCCGCCGGCGGGTTCTCCCCGGGTCGAAGCCCGCGCCCTCGGCGTGGAGAAGGGCCGCCCGGTCGTGGGCCTCTGGGCCTTCGGCGAAGACGGCGCGGCCGTGGTCTATGTGGAGTTGGAGGAGGTGCTCCTCCCGAAGGGCCCCATCGGGCAGGCCGCGCCCGAGGCGCGCCGCGCGTTCCTCCAGGGCGCCGTCACCCCCGGGGTCTCCCTGAGCCGCCTCGAGGGCGACACCGCCACCGTCTCCGCGACGGACGTCCGCGCCTCGGACTGGCTGCCCGGCACCGTGCGCGCCGTCTTCGGCACCGACGCGCCGGGCGAGATCGCGGCGCGTGAAATTGGGGCCGCAACGCTCTGTTGCCACCCACGCGACGTGCGCACCTCCGCCGAACGCGCGTGGTGCACCCGGCAGCCGCTCCGCACCGTGGAGCTGGCGCGGGGGGAGGGGAGCCCAGGGCTTGTCGCTCGTGGCGCCCTCCGCGACCTCGACCTCACCGCCGTCACCGGCTGGTGGCGGGAGCAGCTCGGCGTGGGCCCGTGGGCCGGGGAGGGCGTACTCGCGGCGTTGGCCGAGGCGTACCTCGCGGACTTCCGCGTGGAGGACGCCGACGCGATCACCCGGCTCGACCGCCCGGTGCTCTTCCTCGCCAACCACGAGAGTTACCTCGAGAGCGTGTTCTTCACCGCGGTCGCCGCCGCGGCGTTCAACCGGCCGATCCGCGCCCTGGCCAAGGTCGAGCACCAGACCCGCTGGCTCGGGCGCCTCCACGCCGCGATGACCAGCTACCCCGACCACCGGGATCCACCGCGGATCGCCTGGTTCGACCAGGATCGTCCCGCCTCCCTCCGTCCCGTCCTCGACGCGATCCCCAAGCAGGTCTCCCTGCTCGTGCACGTCGAAGGTTCCCGGCAGACCGAGGTCGGTGCCCGGATCGACAAGGTGTCTTCGGTGTGGACGGACCTCGCGGTGGAGCGGGGCTGGGCCGTCGTCCCCGTCGCCTTCCGAGGTGGCGTCAACGGCGCGAAAACCGACCTTCCGGTGGCGCCGCAGGTGCACGTCGTCGGCCGGCCGATCCTCCCGGAGGTGCTCGGGGCGATGCCGTACGCGCAGCGTCGGCAGGCGGTGGCCGAGGCGATCGACGCGCTCGGTCGGGATGTTCCGCCTCCGGTGGGCGTGCCCTCCGCGGTGGCGAATCCGGGCGCCGCGATCGTGGCCGTCCTCGAAGCGGCGGGCGCCCTCGTCGGCGCGGACCCCACGTGGGCCGCGCGTGTCCGCCAACTGGGGTCGTAGATCGGTTATCCTCGGGGCCGAGGGTCCCCGTCCCATGCTGCTCCTCCTCTCTGTCGCGCTCGCTGATCCCGTCTTCCAGACCCCTTCGGCGAGCGTGCAGCTCGATCCGGGCGGGAACTGGCCGCGGATGTTCCCGATCGCGGGCGGCGATCACTTCTCGCTGCTCACCGCGTCGGGCGGCAACTACAACTACCAGGAGACGGACAGCACGTTCAAGCGGGTCGCCGGCACCGACCGCGCGATCAGCGCGCACGGCGACGAGCTCGACCACGGCATCACCGACTGCCCCGATGGCACCTTCATCCACGCCGCCACCTCGTCGCAGACGCTCAGCGACGACTCGGTGTACCTCCAGAAGCTCGATGCCGACTTCAACGTCATCGTCGAGACCAACGCCGTGGAGTCCGACCCCGAGGTGAACTTCCTCGATCCGGCCGTCGTCTGCACCAACTGGACGTGGGGCTTCGCCGGGATGGTCCTTGGCCCCCCTCGCAGCGTCATGCGCTACTACCCGCTGGACGAGGCCGGAGAGGTCAAGGGCGTCAAGTCGCTGGACGTGGGGCCCGACGCGAGCGGCGCCAGCTTCTGGGGCGACGACAACGGTCTGACCGCCGTGGGCACCCGCTACGAAGAGCCCGACTACATGTGGCTCGCCCACTGGAGCACCCGCCTCGTCGGCGACGACCCCGAGAAGATCGACGTCGCCCCCGACGGCTACGTCGCCTACTGGTACCAGCGCCTCATCAAGGTCAATGACGTGTGGGTCGTGGCGCACATGGGCCACAAGGACAGCGAGTCCTTCGACACCCAGACCGGCAACGTCTGGCTCACCGCCTTCGACCCTGACTGGAACGTGATCGATCAGGTGGAGCTCACCTCCATCGCCCCGCCGCTCGGCGCCTTCCACCCCTGGGTGGTCCAGGCGGGAGACAAGCTGGTGGTGAACTACACCTACCAGGCCTCCAACTACGCGATCTACGTGCCCATCGACCTCGACGCCACCGACTACACCCCGGACGACACCGGGGACACCGGCACGGTCGACACCGGGGACACCGGCACGGTCGACACCGGCACGGGCACGGACACCGGCGGCGGGACGGACACCAGCGGCACGGACAGCGGCTCCGGCGACAGCGCGGCGAACAACGACACCGGCAACGGGACCGGCGGTGGCGGCTGCGGCTGCGACAGTACGGGGAGCGCCGGGATGGCGCTCGGGATCGCGGCGCTCGGGCTGGTCGCGCGTCGTCGGCGGGGGTGAGCCCCCTACGCGAGTCCGTGCAGCAAGCCCGAAGTGGGCCAGCCCAGGCGGGCTTCGCGGCGCCGAGCGGAATCCTGGTCGTTTTTCGCCGACGATTCGGCGTGCGTTGACGGGCCCGAAAGTGGGCCAGGCGTGTGACGTCGTCAGCGGCGGGCGGAGCGCAGCGACCGCCCGTCGATGACGGCGGCAGGACCCTGCGCTGACGCTCCCTGTTTTTTAGGCTGAACGCGACAGACTCTCGACGACGTGAATCCCGCCACTTGGGGCGCCGCGTCTTGCCGGGCGAGCGGTGAGCGAGGGCGGACCCGGTGAGCCCGATGTCTCCGCATCAGGTCACGGTTCCGTCACCGGGACCGTAGATCGGGGGTGCGCAGGGGAGCGGCTCGGGATAGCCGCGCCGACCCTCACATGCGCTTTCAGCACGTCGCCATCGAATCCGTGGCCTACGAGCTTGCTCCTCGGCGGGTGTCGTCGAGCCAGCTCGAAGAGCAGCTCAACGGCGCGCTCGTGCGGATGCGGCTCCCGCCGAAGCCGATCGAGCTCCTCACGGGGATCAACGAGCGCGGGTTCTGGGAGCCGGGCACGCGGGTGCACGAGGTGGCCACCCGGGCGGCCCGCAAGGCGATCGCCCAGAGCGGCGTGGATCCTTCGCGGATCGGCCTCCTGGTCAACACCTCGGTGTGCAAGGACTACCTGGAGCCGTCGATGGCGGCCCTGGTCCATGGCGATCTCGCGCTGCCCGCCACGTGCCGCAACCTCGATGTGGCGAACGCCTGCCTCGGGTTCATCAACGGCATCGAGCTCGCGGGGCAGATGATCGAGGCCGGCGTCATCGACTATGCGGTGATCGTCGATGGCGAGAGCGCCGGCGAGATCGTGGACACCACGATCAAACGCCTGCACCAACCCCAGAGCACCTCCCAGGACTTCTGGGACAACTTCGCCACCCTCACCCTCGGCAGCGCCGCCGTGGCGATGGTGCTGTCGCGTGCCGAGCTCTCCAAGAACGGCCACCGGGTCAATGGCAGCGTCGCGATGGCCGACACGGCGAACAACCGCCTCTGCCTCGGCACCTCCGAGCGCATGGTCACGGACAGCACTCGGCTCCTGAAGGCCGGGGTGAGCCTCGCGCGTCGCACCTGGAGCGAAGCGCAGGACCAGCTCCCCAACTGGAACCACGCCGGCATCCAGCACTACGTCTGCCACCAGGTCGGCAAGGCGCACCTCGCCGCGCTCTGCCAGGCGCTGGAGATCGAGCCGGCCCGCTGCCACCTCACGTACCCGAACTTCGGCAACGTCGGCCCCGCCGCGGTCCCGCTCACCCTCGCCCTGGCGGTGGACTCGGGGCGGATCCGCGCCGGCGAGCACGTCGCGCTGATGGGCATCGGGAGCGGGCTCAACGTGGCGATGATGAGCCTCACCTGGTGAGCGTGCGATGAGCGCGGACTGGAAGGCCGAGTACCCCTTCGCCGACCACTTCTTGCAGGTGGAAGGGGGGCGGGTGCACTACGTCGACGAGGGGCAGGGTCGCCCGGTGCTCTTCGTGCACGGCAACCCGACGTGGAGCTTCTACTGGCGCCACGGGATCCAGGCGATGCGGGGCGACCATCGCGCCGTGGCCATCGACCACCTCGGCTGCGGGATGTCCGACAAGCCCCAGGACTGGCCGTACCGCCTCGAAGGCCACATCCGGAACCTCGAAGCGCTGGTGCTGCACCTCGATCTTCGCGACATCACCCTGGTGGTGCACGACTGGGGCGGGGCCATCGGCTTCGGTGTGGCCACCCGCCACCCCGACCGTTTCCGGGACTTCGTGGTCACCAACACCGCGGCCTTCCGCGCGCCGCACATCCCGCTGCGCATCGCCGCGTGCCGCATCCCCGGCCTCGGGAAGCTGGCGGTGCGGGGGTTCAATGGCTTCGCCGGCGCGGCCGTGTTCATGGCCACGGAGAAAGGGCTCTCGCCGGCCGCCAAGGCGGGCCTTCTTGCGCCCTACGCCGATTGGAAGAGCCGGATCGCCACCCACACCTTCGTGCTCGACATCCCGATGGATGCGTCGCACCCGAGCTGGCAGACCCTGGCCGACATCGAGGCCGGCCTGCCCGCGCTCGCCGGCAAGCCGATGCGGCTGGTGTGGGGGGAGAAGGACTGGTGCTTCACCCCGTGGTTCCGTGAGGAGTTCCAACGCCGGTTCCCGGCCGCGGCGAGCTTCCCGATCGCGGATGCGGGTCACTACGTCATCGAAGATGCGCGCGAGGAGGTCCTCCGGCACATTCGGGAGCAGGCGGCGTGAACGTCGCCGCCTACCTGCAGGCCGCCGCGAAGGTTCGCAAGGACGAGCCGGCGGTGATCATGGCCGCCACGGGCGAGTCGATCAGCTTCTTCGACCTCGACTGGAAGTCCGGCGCCATCGCCAAAGGCTTCGCGATGGATGGGATCAACGCCGGTGATCGCGCGGTCGTGATGGTCCGCCCCGGCATCGACCTCATCCTGGTGATGTGGGCGTGTTTCAAGGCCGGGGTCATCCCCGTGCTCATCGATCCGGGCATGGGCATCGGGAATTTCCTTGGGTGCGTCGAGCGGACGCGGCCCACGGTGCTCATCGGCGTCCCCGAGGCGCACTACCTCAGCTACCTCACGTTCTGGAAGTGGCCGGCGCTCTCCCGCCGCGTCTACACCGTGAAGCGCGCCGGGTTCGACGGCCGCACGTTGACGGAGCTCATCGGCAGCCCCGGCGTGGATCGCCCCCGGGTGGTGGACCCCGAAGACAACGCCGCGATCCTCTTCACCTCCGGGAGCACCGGCCCCGCCAAGGGCGTGCTCTACACCCACGGCAACTTCGCCGCCCAGGTGACCTCCCTCCGCGAGACGTACGGCTACCGCTCCGGTCAGGTGGACGTCGCGGCGTTCCCCCCGTTCTCCCTGTTCGACGCCGCGCTCGGCATCACCAGCGTCATCCCGGATCTGGACGCGGCGAACATGGCCGCCACCAAGCCGGAGAAGATCGCGGAGGCGATCACGAAGTACGGCGCGCAGAACGTCTTCGGCTCGCCGGTGATCTGGCGCACCTTCGCGCCGTGGGCCGTGCAGCAGGGGCTGACGTTCCCCACGGTCGAGCGCCTGATGATCGCCGGCGCCAGCGTGCCGCCGCCGCTCATCGCCCAGCTCCGTTCGCTCCTCCCGAACGGGGACGTGGGCACGCCCTACGGCGCCACCGAAGCGCTCCCGGTCGCGGCGGTGTGGGGCCGGGAGATCGAGGCGTTCGCCGCCCGATCGCTGAACGGGGAGGGGACCTGCGTGGGCAAGCCGGCCGTGGGCGTCGAGGTGCGGGTGCTGCGTCGCTCGGACGAGCCGGTGCTCGACGAGCAGGAGGCCGAGTGGCTCCCCCAGGGCGAGGTCGGCGAGCTTTGCGTGAAGGGCCCGGTGGTCACGCAGCTGTACGTCGACAACATGGACGCCAACGAGAAGGCGAAGATCCCCGCCGGGGAAGACGAGGTCTGGCACCGCATGGGCGACCTCGGCTACGTCGACGCCGAGGGCTACCTCTGGCTGATGGGCCGCAAGGCCGAGGCCGTGGGGGATCTGTTCACCGATGCCGTCGAGGGCAGGTTCAACCCCACGTGTGGCCGCACGGCGCTGGTCGGCGTGCGCGGCGAGCCGTGGTTGGTCATCGAGGGCGCGCCCGACCCGGCGAAGGCGGCACAGGTGATGGCGTCGGGCCTGGTGAAGCGGGTGCTCTTCCACCCCGCCTTCCCGGTGGACAAACGCCACAACTCGAAGATCCACCGGCGAACGCTGGCCGAGTGGGCCGCGGGTCAGAAGTGAGCGCCCCGATGCGGGCGTTCGTCACCGGTGGCCACGGGTTCCTCGGCGCCGCGCTGGTGCGGCAGCTCCGCGCGGCCGGGCACTCGGCCACGCCGGCCTCGCGCCAGAGCGGCGTGGACATCGGCGATCGGGCTTCGCTCTCCCGCGCGATGGCCGGGCACGACGTCGTGTTCCACGTCGCGGCGAAGGCAGGCGTGTGGGGCGCACCTGAGGACTACGAGCGCACCAACGTCACCGGCACCGAGAACGTGCTCGCCGCCTGCCGGGAAGCCGGCGTCCGCCGCCTGGTCTTCACCAGCTCCCCGAGCGTGGTCTTCGACGGCGGCGACCACGTCGGCGCCGGCAACGACCTCCCGTATCCCGCCAGCTTCCTCGCCGACTATCCGCGAACCAAGGCGGCCGCCGAGCGCCTCGTGCTCGCCGCGAACGGTGCCGGCCTCGTCACGACTGCGCTCCGTCCCCACCTCATCTACGGTCCGGGAGATCCGCACCTCCTGCCCCGGCTCATCGCCCGCGCCCGCGCCGGCCGGCTGCGCATCGTGGGGGAGGGGAAGAACCAGGTCTCCCTGACCTTCGTCGAGAACGCCGCCGTCGCTCACCTCCAGGCCGCGCTCGCCCTCGTGGACGCCACCTCCCTCCCGGCGGGACGCGCCTTCTTCATCAACGACGCTGAGCCGGTGGCCCTGTGGCCGTGGCTCAACGAGGTGTTCACCGCCCTCGGGATTTCCCCCATCACCGGTCGGGTCCCGGCCGGCCTCGCCTACGGGGCGGGGGCGATGGCGGAGTGGGTCTGGCGCACGTTTGGACGATCCGGGGAACCCCCGATGACGCGCTTCGTGGCGAAGCAGCTCGCGACCAGCCACACGTACACGCTCGCGCCGGCGGTGGCGGCGTTCGGCTACGCGCCACCGGTGAGCGGCGGCGAGGCGTTCTCGCGCACGGTCGCAGCGTTGAAAGCGGAGAAGGTCTAACTCGACGGGGCCCAACCGCGACGCCCCGCCTGTCCGGAGCGCCCTTGCCCATTGACGTCGGCCTCCGCGGCGGGGACAGTGGGCGGATGCGTCGCGCGTTCGCCGTCGTCTACCGTGCCCCGGCCGCCGTCGCGCTCGCGGCCGTCGCGCTCGGCTGCGCCCCCAAGGCCACGTCTCCGGGGGATCGCCTCCGCGCTGCCGCCGAGGCCACCGGCTGGGCCCACGAAGAGGGCGTCACTGGCGACGGCGCGACCACCACCTGGTGCCGCACCCCCGACCCGACCATCGGCTGCAGCGACCGGCGGATCCACGCCGGCGCCGGGTGGCGGGAGCTGAGCCCCGGACGTTGGGAGGCCGCCGACTTTCCCGCCGACGGCTGGGGCGGGCAGCTCACGGTCGCCAGGGAAGACTGGAGCCTGCACCTGGTGCGCTTCTCCGGGGGCGCGGAGACCGACCGCCTCGACCTCGGTCGCGAGCTGAGCCTCACCCTCGAGCTCACCGACGTCACCGCGCCCGGCGGCGACTTCACGGGGTTCACCGACCCCCGGAGCGCAGGGGAGACCGTGTGTTCGCGCCTGGGTGCGGTGTACGGGGCCGCGCGCGCCGCACTCGACGCCGGGCAGGTTCAGCGCTGCCACTACGGCCATTACACCGGCGATTCGTCGCTGATGTGCAACCCCGTGCCGCTGCCCGCCGGGGAGGTCGCCGACTGGCGCCGCGCGCTCGCGGCCGAAGAGGCGCGGCACTGCGCCCAGGCCCGCGCGGACGGCGCGGCGATCGCGCGGTTGGTCCGAGGGTTGTGGCCGGGGTGAGGTGAGGGGGCTCTCGCCTCACTGCACCAAACCGCCACATCCGCCGCACGGCGCCGCCGCACCGCCCGGGTGCTCCGCGGATACCCCGGCCGAATGTGGACGCTCATCTCGGTCACCGCGCTGCTCTCCGTCCTCGTCGGCGCGGTCTTCGCCCGTCCCCCCAGCGGGACCGCCGCGGCGGGGCGCGTTGACCGCTTCGGCCTCGCGTTCGCCGCCGTGCTGCTGCTGCTGTGGGTCAACCAGGTGGCCTTCAACGCCTACGTCTTCGGGGCCCATGGCGGGAGCACGGCGTTCTTCGGGCGCGACTTCCCGGCGGTTTTCTTCGCGCGGATGGAGCCGGAGCACCCGGCGGTGCGGTGGCTGGAGCGGGTGGTCCCGGAGCCGGAGTGGCTCGCGCCGAGCGCGCTGCGGGTCCAGGCGGTCCTTGAGCTTCCGTTTGCCGCGTTCGCGTACCTGAGCGTCGCGCGGCTCGTGGACCGCTCGGTCGCCCGACAGATCGCCGCGGGGCCGCTCGGTGGGCTGCTGTGCCTCAGCTTCACCGTCGTGCTCTGCGGCATCGAGGTGCTCCTCGAGAACCGCTACACGATGGACGACCTCGCCCTGCGCGGCGTGGGCGTGCTCCTCACGGTTCCCCTGATGCGGGCGCTCGCCGGCCCGGCCGTGGTGCCGGATCTGCCGTCTGCGTGGCGTCTGGTGTGGTTCGGGTTCGGGTTGGCCGCGATGAGCGTCCTGGTGATGGGGACCAACCTCGTGGCGCTGCTCTACAACCTCGGCTGGCTCCGCACCCTGGGGCTCCCGATGGCCGCCGCGGCGTTCGTAGCGGCCGCGGCGTCGTGGGCCGGGAGCGCGCCGGTGGCGGCGTCGGGGTCCTGGCTGGTCCGGCTGCTCTTCGCGTTCGGGCGGAGGTTCACCCTGCTCTTCGCGGTGCCCGCCCTGGCGATCCGCTACGCCGGGAGCCGCCCCGCCGGGCAGGCCGCCGCCGCGGTTGCGTTCGCGGTGGTGCTCGCGTTGGCCGCCGGCCTCGCCGTGAGGGATGCCCTCGCGGACGTTCCGCGGCCGGCACGCGGCGTGTGGGCCGCGCGGTTCGGCGTGGCGGTGGTCGTGGCCGCCGTGGCGGCGATGGTGCCGCCGCAGACCTTCGGAGCGGGACTCGGGCTCCCCGACGTGTGGATGCTCGCGAAGTTGGCGCTCGCGGCGAGCGGCTTCGCGGCGGGTTGGGGCCTGGTGGCCGCGCTCGCGCGCCCTCCGGCCCGCGCCGCGGCGGGGTAGCGAGGGCGGACCGAAGCGCGACGGTTCACGGCGGGCGGAGCCCGCCGGCGCCTGAGGTGGGTGGGTCGGAGCGCCGACGCCGGTCTGGCGCCCCTTCGGTTCGGATCGACGAGCCCCCGGTCAGCGGGGAAGCGCGATGACGCCCATGGTCATGTGGCTGAAGTCCGCCGCCTCTTCGGACTCGTCTTCCGCCTTCTTCATGGCGTTCGCGACGGGGGCCGATCGGCTCCCGGCGCGCGCCCCCGCCTCGCTCCCGGCGTCGGCCCCGCCGTCGTCCATGAACCGCCTCGCTGCCCGCCCGGTGTCGCGAGCGGAAGAGGTTCCTGTCGACGGCTGAGCTGCGGCCTTGTCGGGCGGCGGCGCCTCAGCCGACACCGTGGGCAAGCCCGGCTCCCGAAGCGTCGAATCGCCGGTCTCGTCGCCAGCGGGGGCGCACGCGATGGCCGCGGTCGCGAGCGTGGCGGCCAGGCCGACGCGGCGGAGGTCGGGCCAGTGCAGGGAGCGACCGGCGGCGTCGCGTTCGAGGCGCACGCACACGCTGTCGGTCTGGGTTTGCAGCCAGGTGTCGGCCTCGGCGGACGACATCTCGGAGAGGTTGGTCACCGTCTTCTGGCACTCCGCGCAGTAGCGGACGCGTTCGTCGCCGGTGAGGCGGTTCCAGGCGAGGGGGCAGACGTAGAGGAAACGGACACGGTCGGAGAGGGCCATGCGGGCCTCGACAACTCAGGTGGGCCGCGGTTCGCCTGAATTTTCCCGAAGGGCCCTCACCTCAGCGAGCGGCGCAGTGGTCATGGACGACGAGCGCGTCGGGACGGCCGGCGGCGACCAGCAGAGATTGGGCGTCCGCCCTGGGGATCGTGAGGGCGTCTGGGCACGCGTGCCACCCGCCCTGGAGCGTGTCGCCGCCCCGAGAGACCGCTCCGTCGGCCCAGGTCAGCCTCACGCTTCGTCGGCAGCGCCAGTCTTCCTCTCCGGAGACCCGTTCGGCGTCGCAGGACAGCTCCACGCCGCGAAGATCGGCGACGGGCCTCGCGACCTCGTCGCCCGCGCCCGGCACCAGTCGCAGCTCGGTGCCCGAGAGCCGGACGGCCGCGAAGTCGTCGTCGAGCGCGAACAGGGGATCGGCGAGCTGGCGCCCGAAGTCCCCGACCCCCCAGAGGACCAGGCCGCCCGCGCCGAGGCCCCAGGCCAGCGATTGCAGCCGTTCCCGGCGCGTTCCGCCCCGCGTGGCCGCCGCCCACAGGCAGGACCCCGCGAAGATCACCCCGGCGAGGGTGGCGATCCCCAGCCCCGCCCCCGCGACCACTGGCAGGACCCACCCGGACGGCTCCAGGGAGAACCACACGTTGTTGTCGAGGAGGAGCATGGTGCAAGGCTACTCCGCCCGGTCCCGGTGTGCCGATCGCCGCCACCGGATACCGTTCGGGGATGTCGACGTTCCTCGCCCTCGGGCTCGTTGCCGGGCTCCCGCTCTTCGTCTCCCCATCCCTCGCTGCCGATGCCGCGAAGCCGCCCGTCCGCGAGGAGGGTGCACTGGTGATCGACGGCGTTCCAAGTATCGATCCCGCGACCAGCGCGCGGACCCGCCAGTACGCGAACACCCGCGGGGCCTCCTTGTCCGCCTGGGACGTCGACGGGGGGGGCATGCTCATCGTCACCCGCTTCGGCGCGACAGCCCAGGTCCACCACCTCGACGGCCCCGGGCGCGATCGGCAACAGTTGACGTTCTTCGCCGAGCCTGTCTCCGGTGCGGCGCCCGACGCAGCCCGGCCGGGCGGCTTCTACTTCGCCATGGACTCGGGCGGCGGGGAGAACAGCCAGGTCTACTGGTACGACCTCGCACGCGGCGCCTCCACGCGCCTCACCGATGGAAAGTCCAAGAACAACGGGATCTCCGTCCCCCACAAGGGCGGAGCGGTGGCGTGGACCTCCACCCAGCGCGACGGCAAAGACTTCGACCTCTGGGTCGCCGACGGCGCCGACCCGAAGACCGCGCGGATGGTGGCGCCGCTCGAAGGGTCGTGGAGCGTGGCGGGATGGTCGCCGGACGCGACGAAGATCGCCTTGCTCCATGATGTCTCGGTGACCGAGCAGTCGCTGTGGCTCGCGGACGTCGCGAGCGGGAAGGTCGAGGAGCTCGACGCGCAGGCCGCGCCGAAGCCCATCGCGCACGACGCGGTGTCCTGGGCGCCGGATGGGAAGGCGCTCTACTTCGCCACGGACGAAGGCGCCGATGTACGCCGAATGGTGCGCTACGAGCTCGCGACGGGCAAGAAGACGGTGCTCACCCCCGACACGAAGTGGGACGTCACCGGGATCGACGCCTCCGCGGACGGGAAGTGGCTCGCCTGGGCGGTGAACGAGGGCGGCCGGAGCGCGCTCTACCTCGCGCCCGCCGACAAACCTGCCGCCGCGAAGCGCATGGAGATTCCCGTCGGCGTCCTCGGGGGCTTCGCGTTCGACCGCGCGAGCCGCCGCCTGGCGCTGAGCGTCTCCACCGCCGACTCCGCCTCCGACATCTACGTGGTCGACCTGAAGACTCGCAAGCTGGAGCGCTGGACGCACTCGGAGGTCGGCGGCCTCGACCCCGCCACCTTCGTGACGCCAGAGCTGGTGAGCTACCGCAGCTTCGACGGGCTGGAAATCCCCGCCTGGGTGTACCGGCCGCGCGGCGCGAAGGGGCCGGTGCCGGTCGTCATCGCCATCCACGGCGGGCCCGAGGGGCAGAGCAGCGCCGGGTTCTCCTCGAACATCCAGTACCTCGTCGGGGAGCTCGGGGTGGCGGTGATCGCGCCAAATGTACGTGGTTCCACAGGGTACGGCAAAGCCTACGTGGAGCTGGACAACGGGATGAAGCGGATGGACAGCGTCAAGGACATCGGCGCGCTCCTGGACTGGATCGCCACCCAGCCGGGCCTCGACGCGAAGCGGGTGGCGGTCTCGGGCGGCAGCTACGGCGGCTTCATGGTGCTGGCGAGCGCCGTCGAGTACAGCGACCGGCTGCGTTGTGGCGTGGACAGCGTGGGAATCTCCAACTTCGTCACCTTCCTCGAGAACACCTCCGAGTACCGTCGGGACTTGCGCCGGGTGGAGTACGGCGACGAGCGCATCCCGGAGATGCGGGCGTTCCAGGAGAAGATCGCGCCGGCGAACAACGCGTCGAGGGTGAAGATCCCGCTGCTGGTCGGGCAGGGGGCCAACGACCCGCGGGTGCCCGCTTCGGAGGCGGAGCAGATCGTCGCGAAGGTGCGGGAGAACGGCGTGGAGGTCTGGTACGTCCTGGCAAAAGACGAGGGCCACGGGTTCCAGAAGCAGCCGAACCGGGAGGCGTGGCTCGACATCACCAGCACGTTCTACCAGCGGTGCCTGCTCGGGCCCTGAGCGGTCGCTCGCGGTTCGACGACGAAAATGAGGGTTCCCCCTCCCGGCCCTCCTCCACCCTCGCGAGCCAGGACAAACGTCGGCGGCGCGACCGGGGCGATCGCGCGGAGGCCTACTGAACGCTTGCACAGTCGGTGGGGTTGCGATACATCTGTTCAGGTGACACCCCTCGCGCGCCTCGCCTGCCTCGACCTCGACACGTTCTTCGTGTCCGTCGAGCGGCTTTTGGAGCCCCGGCTCGTGGGGCAGCCGGTGATCGTGGGCGGGCACAAGGGGGATCGCGGGGTGGTCACCTCGTGCAGCTACGAGGTGCGCCCGCTCGGTGTGCACTCGGGGATGAGCCTCCTCGAAGCAGCGAAGCTGGCCCCGCACGCGATCTTCGTCCCCACCCGGCACGACACCTACGGCCCCTACGCGGCGCGGGTGAAGGAGATCCTCGAGCGGTGGTGCCCCGTGGTGCGTACCGCCAGCATCGATGAGTTCTACCTCGACTTCCGGGGGTGTGATGGCCTCTACCGCCGCCCGGGCGATGTCGATGGCGATGCCACCATCGAGCGCACGGTGGGGGAGATGCGGCAGGCCATCCAGGTGGAGACGGGCCTGCCCGCCTCGGTCGGCATCGGCCCGTCGCGGGCGATCGCCAAGATGGCGAGCGGGAAGGCGAAGCCGGCGGGCGTGCGCATGGTGAAGTTGGGGGAGGAGCGGGCCTTCGCGGACCCGCTTCCGGTTCGAAAACTCCCGGGGATCGGCCCGAAGGCGGAGGAGGTCCTGCTCGCGGCGGGCATCCGTACGCTCGGCGAGCTCCACGCGGTGCCCGACGGTCCCTCGCGTGTGGCGGGGATGGCGATGCACTTGCGGGAGTCGCTGTGCCCTTCCGGGCCGCTGCCGGAGCGGGATCGCCCCGCGTTCCGCGAGCACGACGAGGTGGCGGAGGGCAGCCTCTCCAACGAGCGCACCTTCTTCGCGGCGCTCGGGCAGGAGCAGCCGGTCTACGACGCGCTACGCGGGCTGGTGGAGCGGGTCACCTGGCGTCTACGTCGGCGTGGGGGGTTCGCGCGAACCGTCTCGTTGAAGCTTCGGTACGACGACTTCACCACCCTCACCCGCGCCCGGTCCGGCGCGCCGACGAACGCGGAGGGCGATGTGCTGGAGGTGGCGATGGCGCTGCTCGTCGCGTCGTGGAACCGCCGCCGCCGGGTGCGGCTCCTCGGCGTACAACTTGCCAACCTCAGCCCGGCGCCCGCTCCGGGCGTGGCGCGGCAGCTCCCCCTGTTTCCTCCGGCCCGCCCTCGCGCCTCCGCCGCGATCGACGCGGTGCGGGATCGGTTTGGCTACGCCGCCATTCGCCTCGGCGCGGTGGAACAAGCGCGGTCGGCCCGCTAACCATGGCCGATGCGCCCCACGGCTGGTCCCGCCTCCGTCCCCGACGTGCTCGACGTGGTCGATGTCGTCTCGCCCCACCCCCGGCCGGGCGCTCGCGACCTGGTCATCGAGGTCCCCCACGGCGCGCAGGGCGCCGCGGAGTACGAGGCGGTCGCGTCGCGGCTCCAGAGCCCGCTGCCAGCGGGGTTGATCGACTTCTTCCACGTGAACACCGACTCCGGCGCGGCCGAGCTCGGCGAAGCGTTGGCGGTGCGGCTGTGTGCCTCCGGCGCGGTGCGGCGGGCCTACCTCATCCGCTCGCGCATCCCGCGCACGTTCATCGACTGCAACCGGGTGCTCGGGGGGGATGCCGCGGCCTATCGCGCCGGGGGGGTCACGCCGGGGGTGCCCCCGTGGGTCACCCACCCGGACGACCACGCCTTGCTCCTGGGGCTGTACACCGCCTACCAGGCGGTGGCCGGGGCGACGATCAACCGGGTCTGCGCCGCGGAGGGCCGGGCGGTGCTCCTCCACACCTACGCCCCGCGCAGCGTGGATGTCGAGGTCTCGATGAACATCGTGCCCGATCTCCACGCCGCGTACGCCGACCCCGAACGGTGGCCGCTCCGCCCCGAGGTCGACCTCATCTTCCGCAAGCCCGATGGCAGCCGCGCCCTCCCGGACCCCACGGTGGATGCGCTCCGGAAGGCGCTCGCCGCCATCGGCGTGCCCATGGCCGAGGGAGTCACCTACCCGCTGCACCCGATCACCACCGGCTACGCCCATGTCGTGGCGTGGCCGGGGCGGGTGGTCTGCGTGGAAGTACGTCGGGACCTGCTCACCGAGGCGTTCGTGCCGTTCCAGGAGGTCGTCGCCTCGCCGAACCGGGTGGAGCCCCTCGCCGAGGCCTTCGCGGCCTTCGCGGAGAACGGCTGGGGCTGAGCCCGTACGATCAGAGTACGACACTTCCCGGCGGACAATCCCTGCGCGGCGGGATAGCCGCCGCGCCTCTCCAGGGTCCGTGATGTCCGCTCAGAGTACGATGAAAGAGCGCCTTCGCTACGCGTTCGACAACTCCATGGCCAAGGGCACGCCCGCGCTGATCGGGTGGCTGTCGGTCGTCACGGTGCTGTTCCTTGCGGTCGCCGCCACCTTCGTCTGGGCCCTCGGCCTCGGCCCCGCGGGAGACGCGGGGGTGGACACCCCGCTGGACTTCATCGAGGCCTTCTGGTTCGGCCTCATGCGCACCCTGGACTCGGGCACCATGGGCGGCGACGAGGGTTCGTGGGGGTTCAAGCTGTCGATGCTCACCGTCACCCTCGGCGGCATCTTCATCGTCTCCACGCTCATCGGCGTCATCTCCAGCGGCGTGGACGCGAAGGTGGACGAGCTCCGCAAGGGGCGGTCCAAGGTGATCGAGACCGGCCACACCCTGATCCTGGGGTGGTCGCCGCAGGTTTTCACCATCCTCACCGAGCTCGTCGGGGCCAACGAGAACCAGCGCCGGGCGTGCGTGGTGATCCTCGCCGAGATGGACAAGGTGGAGATGGAGGACGCCATCCGGGAGCGGGTTCCGAACCTCAAGTCCACCGTCGTCGTGTGCCGCAACGGCAGCCCGATCGATCTCGCGGACCTCGCGATGGTGAGCGTGGACACGTCGAAGTCGATCATCGTGCTCTCCCCCGAGGGCGAGGACCCCGATGCGAGCGTCATCAAGTCGATCCTCGCGATCACCAACGGGCCCGGGCGCCGCAAGGCGCCGTACCACGTCGTTGCGGTGATCAGCGATCCCGCGAATATGGAGGCCGCGCGCCTCGTGGGCCGCGACGAGGCGGAGATCGTCCTCGCCGGCGATCTCATCAGCCGCATCACGGTGCAGACCTGTCGGCAGTCCGGGCTCTCGGTGGTGCACACCGAGCTGCTCGACTTCGGCGGCGACGAGATCTACTTCAAGGAAGAGCCCGCCCTCGTGGGCAAGACCTTCGGCGAGAGCCTCTTCGCCTACGAAGACAGCACGATCATGGGCCTGCGCACCGCCGACGGCAAGGTGCTGCTCAACCCCCCGATGGACCGCAAGATCGGCCCCGGGGACAAGGTGATCGCCGTCTCCGAAGACGACGACACCATCAAGCTCTCGGGCATCACGCCGAAGATCGACGAGGGCGCCATCGTGGAGGGCGCCGTCGCGGCGCCCCAGCCGGAGTCCACGCTCATCCTGGGCTGGAACTGGCGTGCTTCGCGCATCGTCAACGGGTTGGACGCCTACGTGGCGCCCAGCTCCCGGATCACCGTGGTGAGCGAACTGGCGGAAGAGGAGACCAGCCTCGGCGAGGAGTGCGGGGAGCTCCGCAACCAGACGCTGGCGTACGTCCGCGGCGACACCGCGTCGCGCAAGCAGCTCGAGGCCCTCGACCCCGCTGCGTACGACCACATCATCGTGCTCTGCTCCGACCGCATCGAGGCCCAGCGCGCCGACTCCCGGGTGCTCGTCACCTTGCTCCACCTTCGCGACATGGCCGAGAAGGCGGACAAAGACTTCTCGATCGTCACCGAGATGCTCGATTCGCGCAACCGGGAGCTGGCGGAGGTCACCAACGCGGACGACTTCATCGTCAGCGAGAAGCTGGTGAGCCTGCTGCTCACCCAGATCTCCGAGAACAAGGAGCTCGCGCCCCTGTTCGAGGACCTGTTCGATCCCGATGGCTCCGAGATCTACGTCAAGCCGGCCGGCAACTACGTGAAGCCGGGGGTGGAGGTCGACTTCTACACGGTCACCGAGGCCGCCCGGCGCCGCGGCGAGATCGCGCTGGGGTACAAGATCGCGGCGAAGGCGCGCGAGTCCGCCGAGTCCTACGGCGTGGTGGTGAACCCGGACAAGAGCTCACGGCTCAAGTTTGCGGCCGATGACCGGCTGATCGTGGTGGCGGAGAGCTGATCGGGCCCGGGGAGCCAGGCTCGCCGTCGGCGGCTCCTCGACCGCCGACGGCGGCCGCGGGGCAGGCCGGTCCGCCCGGCTCCAGCCCCTCGCCCCCTACGTCGTGGCGCCGCCGCAGCTCGATCCCGCCCCCGCCGTGCAGCCGAAACAGTGGCGCGCGGTGACGGGCGGGCCGAGCCGCTCCGGACTCAGGTCGCGCACGTGCCCCACTCCGGACAGCGGCAGCTCCAACATCTGGTTGAAGTCGCAGTCGAAGACCTGGCCGTCCCACCCGATCGAGACCGTGTCCCGACACATGAGCCCCGGCACCGCGGCGGGGTTGAACGCCGCGTGGAGCTGGCGGAGGTAGTCGCCGGTGGTGCCCTGCGCGTCGAGGCTGTCGAGGAAGCGCGCGATGGGCATGTTGTTGAGCGCGATGAGCCGGTCGAAGCGGACGTCGTGGTCGCGAAGGAGCCCGATCTTCCACTCCTTCTCCATCGACGCCTGGCCGCTGGGGAGGAACGCGCCCACCGGATTGTGCACCAGCGTGAGCACCCGCCTCGGGTCGCCCGCGCCGTAGCCGACGGCGTTGAGGCGACGCAGCGCGTCGATGCTCCGGTCGAAGGTGCCGTCGCCGCGCTGTTTGTCGGTGGACGGGCGGCGCCAGTGGGGGAGGGAGGCGACCACCTCCACGCCATGCTCGGCGAAGAAGCCGGGCAGATCGACGAAGCGGGGGAGGGTGAGCACCGTGAGGTTGCAGCGGTCCATCACGTGCAGACCGCGGGCCGCACACTCGGCCACGAACCAGCGGAAGTGCGGGTTGAGCTCGGGGGCGCCGCCGGTGACGTCCACCGCGGCGGGGGCGCAGCGGTCGATGGCGTCGAGGCAGAGCTGGAGCGTCTCGCGGGACATGGTCTCGGCGGCGCGGTCGGGCCCGGCGTCCACGTGGCAGTGACGGCAGGTCATGTTGCAGAGTTTTCCGAGGTTGACCTGGAAGACCTGCAACGGGGCGCGGGTGAGGGGAGGGAGGCCGGCTGCGGCGAGGCGGTCGGCGAACGCCGGCAGCTCGGGCGCGGCTTCGGCGAGGCGGCGGAGCTGCGTGGCCGCCGGGGCGAGCGGGCTCCCCCGGGCGTGCAAGCTCGCCGCGACCCCGTGAGGGCTCGCTTCGGCTTCGGCGGGCGCGAGGGCCTCGGCGGGCGCGGCGTCTGTCACGCGCCGAGCTTCTTGGCCTTCTCGATCATCTGCATGCCGTGCACCAGGGTGGCGCCGCTGCGGATGGCGGTGGCGACCATCAGCGCCTCGGTCATCTGCTCCAGGTCGGCGCCCTTGGCGAGGCTCTCTCCGGTGTACGCCTCGATGCAGTAGGGACACTGCACGGTGTGGGCGACCGCCAGGGCGATGAGGCACTTCTCGCGCTCGGTGAGCGCGCCCGGCTCAAAGACCGCCCCGTACCACTCGAAGAACTTCTTCCCCAGCTCGGGCGAGGCGGCAGCCACCCCGCCGAACCCGGTGAGGTGCTCATGTTTGTAGTACTCGCTCATCCGAACCTCGCGGCGGGAGATGCCGCGATCAGTTGCAGGTTTCGTCGATCGGGTAGGACACGTCGATCGAGGAGCCACCGTCGGGGAACGCGGTGCCGTGGAAGGTGATGCTGTTGTCGGTGGAGTCGTAGGTGTAGCCATCGAACGCGTCGGCGGCGATGGTCTTGCCATCGACCTCGACCACCATGCGGCTCAGATCGCTGGGGGTCTCGGCGAGCTCGAAGGTGGACTTCATGCCGGCCGAAGAACGAGCCATGTTCTTCACGATCACGCTGAAGTCGGGCGTGCAGATGCTCGCGAAGAACCCGCCGGTGTTGTTCGCGGCCTCGATGTACTTGTCGCCGCCGACGGCCTCGATGAAGTCGCCGCTCCAGATGTCGCCGTCGGTGCAGCCGAGCCCCTTGTCGCCCACGATGGCGTTGAACGAGGTCATGTCAGCGTCGGTGCGCAGCGACTCGAACCAGCTGGTGAACTTGGCAGCGGTCTGCGACGACGAGTCGTTCTCGTCGGAGAGCACGATGACCGAGATCGTGGAGTCGGCGCGGAGGAAGCCGGCGTTCTCCGAGGTGGAGAGCGGAGAGGTGAGGGCGGCCTTGGCCGCGTCGAAGCCCTTCTCGTCCGCCGAGCCGCCGCTGCCCACCGAGGCGCGGGACTCGAACAGCGAGATCAGGTTGGGCGTCGTGGTTTCCAGGTAGGTGGGTGAGCCCTGGAGCTTGCCAGACTGGCCCGGGGCGTCCATGTCGGTGGTGACGACGCCGATGTGATAGTCCAGCCCGAGGCTGGTGAACGCGCTGATGAACACGTCGAGCTGGGCGTTGAGCCGGCTCAGCGACTCGTCCATGGAGCCGGAGTTGTCGAGGACCCAGAGCACGTCGATCGGGTCTTCGTTGTAGGTCTGCTCGAAGCTCTCTTCGTAGATGTTGCCCGAGGTGCCGGTGCCCTCGGTGGGCAACGACGTGGTCGCTTCGTCGGGGTCGTTGCTGTTGATGTCGATCGACACTTCGTAGGTGACGTAGGCGCTGGGGGTGAATTCCACGTCGAACGTGTAGGAGTCGCCATACGCGAGCTCGGTGGCGGCGCCGTTCTCGGAGAACTTGGCGGCGGCGGAGCCGGAGATCGCGATGTCCCGCACCTTGAGGGTGCCCAGGCCCTTGTTGGTGACGGTGACCGGGATCGGGCCCTCCGTACAATCACGCATCACGTCCCCGAAGTCGATCGTCGCGGGGGAGACCTCGATGTCGGGGTCCTTCGGCGGAGGGGCCTCCTCTTCTTCGGGATCGGCCTCGGGATCCACCGTGTCGGGCTGGTTGGGCGCGGTGAGGTTGTAGTCAGTACACGCCAGCAGCATCAGGGACACGATCATGGGCAGCTCCCGGGGCGCGAGTCTACCGCAGAATCGGCACGGGGCAAGGGCCAGACGCCCGATTCGTCCCCTCGTGGGTTAGCCGCGCGGATGTTCCCTGCCCCGGGTACCGCCGAGCTGCTCCGCGACGTGCTGCTGGAGGTCTGCCAGCACCTGGAGATCGGGGAGGCGGCGCCGGGGTTGTTGGCGGCGCTCCAGCGGTCCCTCCCGGTCACGGGGTTGGCCGTACGGCGGTGGGACGCCCAACGCTCCACGCTGGAGACGGTGGCGGTGGCCGGAGAAGGCGACACCCTGGCCCGAGTCGCGCTGCCCACCCCCCACCGGGACACGCTCGTCCGTTGGGGCGAATCGAGGTTGCCGTACGCCTGGCACTCCCGAGGGGAGTCTGCGTTGTCGCGGCTTCTGGTCTCGGAGGCGGCGCGAGGGCCGATCGCGGCGATTCCCCTCGGCTCGCCGCTGTGTGGGGTGCTGGTGCTCCAGGGGCCGCTCCATGGCGAGCTCGACCGGCTGGCCGACCTCGCCGTGCCGTTTTCCGTGGCGCTCGAGAATGACCAGCGGGTGCATGAGCTGCGGAGGCTCCGGGAAACCGCGGAGGGGGACCGCGCGGCGCTGCTCCGGCGCCTCGATCGGCAGGACGTGAGCGAGGCGATCGTCGGCGCGAGCACCGGGCTCGCGGAGGTGATGCGCCGGGTGGCGCAGGTCGCGCCCACGGACGCGCCGGTGCTCATCCTCGGAGAGACCGGCTCCGGCAAGGAGGTGGTCGCGCGGGCGCTCCACGAACGTTCCCGGCGGGCAAACGGGCCGTTCCTCCGGGTCAACTGCGGGGCGATCCCCACCGAGCTGGTCGACAGCGAGCTCTTCGGCCACGAGAAGGGCGCCTTCACCGGGGCGGTCGCGCAGCGGAAGGGCTGGTTCGAGCGGGCGGATGGCGGCACCCTCTTCCTGGACGAGGTCGCCGAGCTCCCGTCGGCGGCGCAGGTGCGCCTCTTGCGGGTGCTCCAGGACGGCACGGTGCAACGGGTCGGCGGCCAGGCCACCTTGCAGGTGGACGTACGCCTCGTCGCGGCGACGCACCGGGAGATGGGCGCCATGGTGCGCGTGGGCGACTTCCGACAGGACCTCTGGTACCGGATCAGCGTGTTCCCCATCTCGCTCCCGGCCCTGCGGGAGCGGCGGGATGACATCGCCGCCCTCGCCGAAACCTTCGCCGCGCGGGCCGGGGTGCGGCTGTTCGGGCGGCCCATCGGGGTCACCGCGGCCGACGTGGACCGGCTCCGCGGCTGGGACTGGCCGGGGAACGTCCGCGAGCTCGCGGCGGTGATCGAACGGGCGGCGATCCTCGGCAATGGTCACGGGCTCGACGTCGCCACGGCGCTCGGGCCGGTCGGCGTTCCGGCGGCGCGCGGGGGCGGTGGAGCGCCCGCGCCCGGGACGACTGCGGCCGTCGAGCCCGGCGCGGGGGACGATCCCGCCGAGATCCGCGCCGCCCTGGCCCGCTGTCTTGGTCGTATCGAGGGGCCGTTCGGCGCGGCGGCGGCCCTCGGGGTGAACCCTCACACGCTGCGGGCGCGGATGCGGCGGCTGGGGATCGAGTGGGGCGAGTATCGGGTCCGCGGGTAGCCGCAGCTTTGGGGGAACGATGATCAGGACGGCTTCGCTGCTCGGGCTGGTTTTCACGGTCGGTTGTGCGACGGCGACGAGCGGCGATCCCGCCGCGTCTGGCGCAGACACCGGCGCGGGCGACAGCGCCGCGGCGGACTCCGGCGACACCGCCGGCACCGAGACGGGCGATACGGGCGCGGACACCGCCGACACCGGCGCCGAGAACGACGACGTCGCGATCCTCACCCTGAACCTGCACTGTTTCAAGCTCGACGGCACCGGCTTCGCGGACAACGACGCCCGCTTCTCGGCGATCGCCGCCGCGGTGGCGGCCGAGGGTGTTCGCGCCATGGCGGTGCAGGAGGCGTGTGAGACCGACACAGAGGGCAAGGCGATCGAGAGGTTGGCGGCTGCGCTTACGGCCGCGACCGGCGTCAGCTGGGGCACGGCCTGGACACCCACCCACACCGCCTGGGCGGGCACGCCCGACGAAGCCCAGGAGGGTGTGGGAATCCTGACCGCCGGTGGCGATCCTACGAACGTCGCCACGCTGGTGTACTCGGTGCAGGGCGGCCTCGAGCGCCGGCTCCTCGCCGGGAGCTTCACCACGGCCGCCGGCAGCGCGGTCCGCCTCGCCACCGTCCACCTCGACTACGACGATCCCGCGGCGCGTCGGGCGCAGGCGCGACAGTCGGCGATGGACGTTTTGGTCCACGCCGACGGTGCCTGGGGCGGGCTGCTCGCGGGCGACTTCAACGCGTTCGCGTCCGACGACGCCGTGATGGACGTGACCGCGGCCGGCTTCACCCGCCTGTCGTCCGCTTCCGACCCCGACGGCGACCAGATCGATCACGTGCTGGCGCCGACCGCCGCGAACTTCGAGGTGCTTGGTTCGCGGCTGGTGTTCACGGGCGATCACGAGCCGGTGGTCTCCGATCACCCCGGCGTGGTGGTGCAGCTGCGGCGCCGCGCGCCGGTGGAGATGGCCGCGACCCGCTTCGCCGCGACGTACGACGCGGGGCTCGGTAACTTCCTTACCCTCCGCGGCGAGCCGTCCCCGCTGGGCTGGGAGGCGGGGTGGCCGGCGGTGAACACGGCCGCCGACCGCTGGGAGGCCGTACTTTTGGGCGGCTCGGGCACCATCGCCTACAAGTGGCTCCTCGACGACGCCACGTGGGAGTCAGGCGAGAATCGCGAAGCAGCGGTCGGCGCCGACGCCGAGGATGAGCCTTCCTTCTGAGGGTGGGCCTCGAGAAGAACGGATTACGTAGAAGCAGGTGGTTCCCCCTCCCGGCCCCTCTCCACCCTCGCGAGCCAGGACCAGGGTCGGCGAGCGCCGCCGGAGCGGAGACCGGGACCCGGGGGGCGGAGGCGCCTCGGAGGCGGGCCTGGTGCTGCGTGTTCCACAGACACGACGGAAATACGGTTTAGCACGTAGTCAGGGTGTGGGGGCGTTGCGGGGGCGACAGCCCCCGCCCCAGGATCAACGTCGTCCCGATCCGCGCGCACCGCGCTACGAGGGGAGGGGAGGCGACGGTGGCGGACGAAGCTGGACAGAGGCCGCGACGACGGCTGGGTCGATGGCTGGGGATCGGCGTCGGTGGCGTGATCTTCGCGCTCATGGCCAGTCCGGCGCACTGGTGGGCGAAGCCGGCGTCGGACGCGGAGGGCGCACCTGCTCCCGTCGCCGCTGCCGCGGTCCCCGCGGATCACGCGATCTGGCTCCGGCGTCGTTGGCTGCACGAAGCGAGGACCGACGCCGAGATCGCGGAGCTGGTCCGACGCGTCCGGGCCCACGGCATCACGACGCTGTACCCGTTCGTGGGCCCGATGAAGCCGGGCGGGCGGTTCGGCTGGCGCGATGGGGAGGCGATCCGGGAGGTCGATCTCGCCGTGGCCAGTGCGTTTTTCTCCCGCATCCACGCCGAAGACCCGGCGCTACTGGTGCTCCCGTGGACCGGCGGCCTCCTTGAGCGCGACGTCTCCCTCGACGACCCCGCGTGGCGAGCGGCGTTCGTGGCCCAGGCCGTCGCGCTCACCGCCGCCGGGGCCGACGGCGTGCAGGTGAACATCGAGCCCATGCCCGAAGCCACCTCTGGCTACCTGGAGCTCTTGCGCGAGCTCCGCGCCGGGATGGGACCGGGGAAGCGGGTCTCCGTCGCGGCGTATCCGCCCGTCACGCCGCTGCACCCCTACGCGGATGTGCACTGGTCGCTGGGCTTCCTGCGCGAGGTGTGCGTCGCCGCCGACGACGTCTCGGTGATGGCCTACGACACCGCGCTGCCCACCGAGGCGGCCTACCGCGACCTCGTCGGGCAGTGGACCGGCGAGCTCGCCCGCACCTTCGCCGACGGCCGCTGCGGCTGGCGCGTGGGCGTCCCGAGCTACGAAGACGACAAACCCTGGCACCGGCCCGAGGCGGAGACGCTCCGAGCGGCGCTCGACGGGGTCACGGCCGGGATCGCAGGGGCGCCGGAGGGGAGGGCGCCGCTGGGGGCCGCCGTGTACGCGTCCTGGACCACGGACGCGGCCGAATGGGCGGCGTTCGACGCCTGGAGAGGCGCAGCGTCGACCGATGGAGGCGCCGTGGACCCGCCCGTGCCGGTGGCCGCCGCCGACTGACCCGACGCCGCGTCGCGCCGCCGGATACTTGCGCCCCCCACGCGCGGTCTCCATGCTCTTCGGCCTGCTCCTCTCCACCTCCGGCACGGCGTTCGCCGACGACGACGCGCCCACCGCGCTCCGCCTCGAGGGTGCGCCCGAGTACGGCCTCTGTCCCGGTGAATTCCTGGAGTTGACCCTCTACGCCACCCTGCCTTCGGGCAAGGAGGTGAAGGTGAAGGACAAGCTGATCGCCGCCGACTTCACCCGGGGCTGGGACATCATGCCGGTGGGGAAGTCGCTGGGGCTCTACATGCCGGAGGACCCCCGCGCGGCCTGGGGGAAGCCGGGGGTGTATGAGGTGGCCCTGAAGTCCGATCCGGACGTGAAGACCAAGGTTGAGATTCCCATGCGTTGGGACTGCCCGGTGCGGGTGGTGCACGCGGGGGCGCAAGGAAGTAGCGGGCGGGCGGGCGTCGCGGGGGACAGCAGCCACCTCGGCGGCTCGGGCGGGCCCGGCGGCCGAGGCGGCCGGGGACCCACGGTGAAGGTGACGATCGACCGGGTCGAGGAGCCGGCCTCGGGCGCGAAGGTGCGGCGGGTCGGGGTCACGGATCCCGCCACGAAGGCGGTGAGCTGGTTCGCGGTCACCAGCGGCACCGAGGTGGTCATCGGCTCGGCCGGGGGGCAGGGCGGCGTGGGCGGGCATGGGGGAAGCCCGTATGGGCCGGGCGGCGCCGGCGGCGAAGGTGGCGAGGGCGGGCGCGTGCAGGTGACCGTGGATCCGAGCGCGGAGAAGCACCTCAAGAACATCGAATTCGTGTCCCCGGGCGGCAAGGGCGGGCCGGGCGGCGATCCGGGGGAGGACGGCGAGCCGGGTCCCGGGGGGCCGGAGGGGCTCGGCGGGCCGGAGGCGGAGGTGGTCGTGGGCGCCGTGGCCGAGTGGCCGGCGATGACGAAACAGGAGATCGACGCCGACGAAGAGGGCCTCACCAAGGCCGATCGGCATGTGCGGAACAAGCAGGTGCTCCGCGCCGTGGGCGGAACGGTGCTCGGGCTCGGGGTGGCCACCGCCGTCGGCGACGTCGTGTACACGGAGGTGCAGGTCGCGCAGAACCAGGCCACCTACGACCAGATGGTGCTCCAGGCGCAGTCCGCCGGCGCCGGATCGTCGAGCTACTACGCGCAGCAGGCCGAGGCCGAGGCCTACAAGCTCGAGAACATCGATACGTTGACCCCGCTGAACCTCGTCTCCGAGGCGGGGGCCGGCGTGGCCGTCCTCGGGGGCGTGCTCCTGTTCCTGGGCCTGCGGGACCAGGAGGAGGCGCCGATGGCGCTCCTGATGCCGCTGCACGACGGGGCGGTGGTGGGGATGAGCGGGGGGTTCTGACCGGCTGGCGGTTGCGACGATCGGGGGGCTTGGACGCGGGGCGCCCGCGGCCGGACGGGGTAGGCTGCGCGCATGGCGCGTCCTCTCGGCTGGGGTTTCGTGGGCCTCTTCGGCGTCGGCTGCGCCTCGGCGAGCGGAGACTCGGGCGGCTGTGAGCGCCTCTCCGGTGGCCCGGACGACGACCCCGCCGCCTGGGTGGTGGACACATCCCGGGCGTGGACGCCGGTGGTCTCCGCGCCGACCTTCGTGATCCCCGGGGAGGGCCTCCCCGTCACCCCGCAGACGGCGAACAACAACGTGGCGCTGGCGATCGCGGGGGGACGTACGTTCCTGGCGTGGCGCACCGCCCCGAGCCACTTCGCCAGCGCGGACACCGAGCTGCACGTGATCTCCTCGGAGACCGGCGGCGCGCCGTGGACCCTGGAGGCGACCTTCAGCCTCGGCACCGACGTGCGGGAGCCGGCGTTCCTCCTCCAGGACGGCGTGCTCACCCTGTCGTTCTTCGAGGCGGGCACCAACCCGGTGGAGTTCGAGCCCCGGGCGACGTGGCGCGCCGAACGCTGCCGCGCGGGTGACTGGGCGGCGGCGCAGGTCTCCGAAGGCGAGAAGGTGCCGTGGGACGTGAAGGTCCGCGGCGGCATGGCGCTCCGCACCGCCTACTCGGGCGACCACTACGGCGAGGGGAACCTCGACCTCCACCTCGAGACCACGGCGGACCACGGCCGTACGTGGACCCCGGTGGGCAAGGACCCCGTCTCCACCGGCGGCGACTCCGAGGTGGCCATCGAGATCGCCGCGGACGGCACGCTCTGGGCGGTCACCCGCAACGAAGACGGCGACGCCACGGGGAAGGGCAGCAAGGTGTGCAGCGCGCCCGCCGCCGACTGGAGCGCCTGGACCTGCTCCGACCCCTCCGACCCTGAGCGTTACGACTCGCCCGAGCTGATCCGCCATGGCGACGACCTCTACCTCCTCGCCCGCCGCGACGTCGGCGGCCCCTACGGCGTGGACGAGGGGATGTTCCCGTACTCCACCCGTCCCAAGCGGACGGCGCTCTACCAGCTCGACACCGTCGCGCGAAAGGTCGTCTGGCTGCAGGACCTCCCGGGCGACGGCGACACGGCGTTCGTCTCGGCGTGGCGCACCGGCGCGGACACGTGGCAGTTCGCCAACTACACCTCCCCGCTCGACGAGCCCGACCTCTCCTGGTTGGAGGGGCAGACGAGCGAAGCGGGGACGGCGATCTATTTGGGGGAGCTCCGGTTTGAGTAGAGGGAGGCGCGTCGGGCCCCCTCCCCAATTCGTGGTAGCCTCCCCCCGCCGCGCCCCTCCCGGCCACGGCGGACCCCCTCCGGAGAATCCCCATGAACGATCGTTCGGGTCGTGAGCGCCCGTCTTTGCCCCAGTCCGACAGCCCTGAGGACCAGGAGTGCCGCCTGCGCGACGTCGCGGCGGCGCGAAAGACCTACACCTGGACGACGCAGGTGCCGACGCTGCCGGGAACTCCCCTCGCGGCCGCGGTCCCGCGGGAGGACAAGCCGGACGTGCCCTGGCTCATCGCCACCGCGAAGGTGGCGATCCCGGTCCTGGAGAACGTCCTGGAGAACAAGCTCGCGGCCGAACAGGCGGACGTGGGCGGGCACCGCGCCCGCCTCGGGAAGATCAAGGCGAGCGTGGCGCAGATCGAGGTGTTCCACGACGATCAGCGGCCGGGTGGGCTCAAGGGGCTGTTCGAAGCGGCGGTCGGCGCGGTGGACTCGGTGCTCGGGACCCACGGGGACACGCTGAATGGCCACCTCGACGAGCTGGCCGCGATCCTCGAGGCCAACACCCTCGGCCCGCGCGCGGCCGCCGATCTCGACGCCTACCGTGACCAATTCAAGAAGCTCCCGCTCCCCGCGGTCGCCGACACCTTCGCTGACGACGAGACCTTCGCCCGGATGCGCGTGGCCGGGCCGAACGCGGCGATGATCGAGGGTGTGGCTGTACTTCCGGCCAAGTTCCCGCTGACCGACGCCGAGTACCTCGCGGGCATGCGGCTGGCGGCGGGCGCCGATTCCCTGGCGCGGGCTGGCGCGGAGGGGCGGTTGTTCGTCGTGGACTACGCGGCGCTGGCGTCCATGGTGCCGGGGACCTCCGGCGGGCGGCAGAAGTACCTGTCGTGCCCCGTGGCCTGCTTCGCGGTGGCGCCGGGCGGACGCTCGATCCAGGCGGTGGCCATCCAGTGCGGGCAGGACCCGGCGGCGTCGCCGGTGCATGTGCGCCCGGCGGCGGGAACGAAGGTCTGGGCCTGGGAGATGGCGAAGTTCGTGGTGCAGGTGGCCGACGGGAACTACCACGAGCTCTTCGCCCACCTCGCGCGGACGCACCTCGTGCAAGAGGTTTTCGCCGTCGCTACGCACCGCGCGCTCGCGCCGTCGCATCCGCTGTACCTGCTGCTCATCGGGCACACCGAGGGCACGTTGTTCATCAACAACTCGGCCGCGGGCGGGCTCATCGCCGCGGGCGGGCCCATCGAGAAGATCTTCGCCGGGACGATCGAGACGATCCAGCTCGCCGCCGTGCACGACCGCCTCGCGTTCGACTTCACCGCCCGCATGCTCCCCAACGATCTGAACTCGCGGCGGGTCTCCGACCGGGCGGCGCTCCCCGACTACCCTTACCGGGATGACGCGCTGCTTGTCTGGGGCGCGCTGCAGCGTTGGATCGACGCCTACGTGCGGACCTACTACCGCACCGACGACGACGTGGTCGGCGACACGGAGCTCGCGGCGTTCGGCGCGGAAGTGCGCGGACTGGGCAAGGTGAAGGGGTTCCCGGTGATCGAGTCGATCGCCGGGCTGGTGCAGGCGCTGACCATGATTGTCTTCAACGGGAGCGCGCAACATGCGGCGGTGAACTTCCCGCAGCAGACCGACATGACCTGGGTCCCGAACGTGACCGGCTCCGCCTGGGCGCCTGGCCCCGACGCGCCCGGCCCCAAGGACGAGGCGGCCTGGCTCGCGATGCTCCCGACCACGGACCTCGCCCTGCAGCAGATCAACACCCTCTGGGTGCTCGGCGGGGTGCACTTCCGCAAGCTCGGCGACTACCGCTGCGCGGAATTACCCTACGGTCCATGGTTCCTCGACCCGCAGATCACCCGGGACGGCGGGCCGTTGGAGGTGTTCCGGAACGATCTCGGGGAGGTGCGGGCGCAGATCGAGCGCAACAACCGGGAGCGGTCCGTGCCGTACCCGTTCCTGTCGCCGGAGAACATCCCCGAGAGCATCAACATCTAGGCCGTCGTCTGGCTCGCCGATTGGCTTATTCTGCCGGCCTCACCACGGTTCCCAGGTAGTCGAGGGTGGGGCCGGCGATCCCCCAGGCGCCGTTGGCGCCGCGGAGGAAGATTCGCCGGTTGTACTGGGCGCTGGAGAAGACCAGCGTCTCGGACGGACACACCATGGAGGGGATGTCCAGATAGGCGGCGGATTCTACGGCCTCGGGCGGCGGCTTGGGCTGGCTGTGTACCTGCTCACCGTGGTGGAGCTCCTCGGTCACCACCCCGCCCTTGACCACCAGCTCGACCGCACCGCCGAACAGCTCCACGTTCGGGTCGGTGGTGGCCGGGAAGAAGTAGACCCAGACCTCGTCCGCGCCGACGGGCACGGTCACCACGTTGAGGTGCTCGGCCTTGATCGCCACTCCGTGCTTCACCGCGGCTTGCAGGGCGGTGTACTGGGCGAGCTCCTCGGGGCTCAGCGGCCGACCCCGAAGCGAATCGGCGACCGCCTTCACCGTCGCGGCGTCGGCGCCGGGCGGCGCGAGGGGAGCGGCCTTGAAGTCGGGGAGGCTCACCGGCTCTTCCACGAGCACCTCGGGCGAGCCGCTCCGTACGGTCACCCATTCCACCGACACGCCCCCAGCGCGTTGCACCACGAGCCAGCCCGGGGCCAGCGCCTTCGGGTCGGCGGCGACGACGGTCCTCAGCACGGGCTCGACGGCGTCGGTGGCGTGCCAGGCGGCCTGATCGTACACGTAGAGCAGGCTCCCCATGCTCGAGAGGGCGCCGGTGATCTTGTCGCACGGCGCGGGCGCCGGCCGGGCGGCGAGGTTGCCCTTCACCCACTCAGCGACCCGGGGGTCGTAGCCATCGGGACCCGGCATCGAGGCGTGATGGGCGCAGCCCATCGTGAGCAGCAGGAACATCCGGGATCGTATCCGGCTGCGAGGGGAGGGGCGATCGACGGGGTTGGTTCGCGAGGGAGCGGTGGTGCCGACGGGGAGGGTCGCGACGGAGCAGGGGGCGCCAGACCGGCGTCGGCGCGGCGGAGGACCGCTCGGCGGCGCCGGCGGGCGGGGCCCGCCGCAACGGTCGGCGCGCTGGGGGGAG
>CAIXRH010000307.1 GCA_903921785.1 uncultured Pseudomonadota bacterium | reverse complement strand
GCGGCGGGCGCGGCTCCGGCGGGTGCGGCTCCGGCGGCGGGCGCGGCGCCCGCGACGAAGACGCCCTGACCCCCGCAGCGGCTCGCGGGAGGCGCTGAGCCGTGGGTGGCTTCGCGGGCATGTTCGGCGCGACCGAGGTCGCGCGGGTGCGTCGGATGGGGCGTGGGCTCGACGCCCGCGGCCCCGCCGCGCGTTGGGAGCACGCGGCGCCCGGCTTCGCAGCGGTGGTCGTCGGCAGCGGCCTCGCCGGCGCCGGCAGCCCGATCGGCGCCGCCGATGGGGTGATCGCGGCGGTGGACGGGCACGTCCCGCAGGCCCCGGCGCTCGCCGCCGAGCTCGATCTGCCCCCCGAGAGCGGCGTCGGCGTCGTCGTGGCGGCGCTCATCGCGCGGACCGGCTTCACACGCGCGGTCGCGCGGCTCCCCTCCGACGTGGCGGTGGCTGCCTGGCACGAAGCGGAGCGCCGCGGCGAGGTCTCCCGGGACCGGGCGGGCCAGCGGGCCCTGCTCTGGACGGCGGTGCCGGGGGGCATCGCCTTCGCCACCGAGGCGCGGGTGTTCACGCTGGCGGGGCTGGCGGGTGAGCCGTCGCCGAGCGCACAGGCGGCGCTCGTCGCCCTCGGTGCGTTGGTGCCGCCGTCGAGCGTGCGCGCGGGTGCTCAGGCGCTCGAGCCCGGCGGAGTCGCGACGTTCCATGGGGAGGTCCGGCTCACTCCCGGGCCACGCCCCACGCTGCACCCGGACGGCGCGGGGGGCAACGTCGACCGCTGGGCGCGCTCGGTCCGGTACGGCCTCGACCTCGCGTTCGCCAGCCGCGCTCGCGGCGCCGGCCCTTACGCCCTCGCGCTCGGTGGCCTCGCGAGTCGGGCCCTCCTGGCGGTCCGTCCCCGGGACGCCGCGCCCGCCCTGGCGCTGACCTTGCGCGGGAGCGGAGGCGTGGAGCCAGGGTCGGCGGAAGCGGCGAGGGCGGCGGGGATTCCGCTGCGCGAGGTTGACCTCTCGGCGGAGGCGCTCGGCGCTCTGCTCGACGAGGTGGCGCCCCATCCCGGCTGGGCGCGCCCGGAGGCGTGGGCGTGGGCGGCGCTGGCGCAAGCGGCGTGGAAGGAGGGGCTCTCGGGGCTCGCGTCGGGGGTGGGGGCGCGCGCCGCCTTCGATCCGCCGATGTCCGGGCCGCTGGCCGGTCGCCTGGCCACGCCGTTGGCCGGGTTGCGGGCCCGGCTTCGTGGCGGCGATCGGGCGGCTCCTGCGGCGCGCTTCGCGGCGGAATACGGCGCATTCACCGAGGGGGACCCGGTGGAGCTCGGCGCGTTGGCGGCCGAGTTGCCCGCCGACCCCGAGCGCGCAGCCGGGTGGCTGCGGCGCCAGGTTGCGCTTCCAGAAGTGGAGCTCTGCGGCTGGGATGCGGCGTGTGCGGCGCACGGGCTGGAGCTGGTCGCCCCGTTCGCTGACCCGGCGCTTCTCCAGGTTGCCTGCGAGGTCCCGGCGGGTGTGCACCACCATGGCGGGAGGCGGGCCCTTCTGGCGGCGATCGCGTCCAGCGGCGCGGCGTCGGGCGCGGCGGCGGGCGCGGCGGCGGCCCTACCGCGCGGCGTGGGCGTCCCCCTCGCCGAGTGGCTCGGGAGCTTCGCCCTGGAAACACTCGCTGAACGGCTCGGTGGCCTCCTGGCGGGGGACCACGTACGGGCGATGGTCACGCGGGCGCGCGGCGGTGAACCGCTCCCGATGCGCCGCGTCTTCGCGTTGGAGATGATCGCGCGGGGGTTGGTGGGCTGAGGCCGGCGGGCCCGGGTTCCGCTCACCCGGCCAAGGGGCTGGTGGCGCCCCAACGGCGTTCCTCCCGGCCACGCCGCGGTCGAGGGGCGACCGTCGGCGAGCCTGGCGGGGTGGGCGCTCAGTACTGGCTGGCCTGCGAGATCATGCTCAGGCCGATTCCGAACGCCATCAAGATCCCGAAGACGATGCCCGGGAGCACGTTGAGCAACGCGCCGGCGACGCCGATCCACCGATTGCGGTCCTCGTTCTTGACCGCGCCGACGACGCCGAGGATGAAGCCGATGAACCACAGCGGGAAGGCGAGCCAGCCCACGCACATGAAGCTGCCGCAGCAATAGACCACGATGCCCAGAATCCCGATGACCACGGAGGCGAGGGAGAGGGGGTCGTTCTGCTCCGGCGCGGGCAGGGGGAGCTGGGGCTGGTCCACGGTCACCTGGGGGGAGCCGGCGAAGTATCGCGGGATTCCTGGAGTGTCACCCCGAGGTGGTCGGAAGAGCCCGGCGGCTGCCCTCACGTGCGGGGACGGCGGAGACCGCGCGCGGCGAAGCCGCGGAGCGAGCCCCTCGCCCCACCCGGGGGCGAGGGGTGGGGGAGTGGGGGTGGGGAGCGCCGGCGGAGCCGGCGCGGGACCCCTGTGCGAGAGTATTGGATTATGCAAGGATAAATCTACGGTTCGTCGGTCCGGTGGACTCGGTGGCGTGTATGGAGTCCCCGTGGGAGGGCGACCGGCCCGTCGTCGTCGCCAGGTCGCCGCTGGCGTGTCCGAGGGTGCGCGATGCTGTGGCGATGCTCGCGGCCTTCCCCGGCTGCGCGGACATTGCGGTCTCCACGTAGGATACGGTCTGACCCTGATGAAGATCGTTCGCTCGTCGCGGCGGCGCTGAGCGAGCCCCGTGCAGCAGCCATCGGCGGGCTTCCCGGTGTAGCGCGAAAACCTTGTCCTCGTTCGCCGACGGTTCAGGATGAGGTGACGGGCCCGGAAGTGGGCCAGCCCGGAAGTGGGCCAGCCCGGAAGTGGGCCAGCCCGGAAGTGGGCCAGCCCGGAACTGGGCCAGCCCGGAACTGGGCCAGCCCGGAAGTGGGCCAGCCCGGAAGTGCGCCATGCGTGTGACGTCGAGGGCGAACCGGCCGAGCGCAGCGAGGGCCGGGCGCTCGTCGCGGCAGGACCCAGCGCAAACCCTGACGTTCGCCGAGGCAATGGTGATGAAACTCGCGACGCCGGGAATCCCGCCCCCCCCGGCGCCGCGTCCTCCCCGGGCGAGCGGAAATCAGGGTCAAACCGGATGAGGGCCCGCTGCTGACCTTCGTGAGCTCCTTCGGGTTCATGGCGGACGCCGAAGCCGTCTACATCGCGCCGGCCGGGGACTACGCCTGCGCGGAGGAGCGGTCCGACGAGCAGGTGGCGGAGGGCGGCGCTGGCGCCCTCGCCCCGGGGCACTCCGGCGTGTACGCCGGGGCCGCGGTGGCGTCGGGGACGGTGTTCCTCGATGCGCCGAGCATTCGGGAGATCGAAGATGTCGCGGCGGCGGAGGCGGAGATCGAGGGGCGGTGGGCGCCTTGACGACCGCGAACCGCCCCGCGTCCCCCACGGCGACCCCACCCCTGGCCTACTTCCCCGGCTCCGCGTCGAAGTACCCGTGCTTGCGGAGCGCCTTCTTGAACTCCTGGCTCTGGCGGAGCGACTCGGGGTCGGACTGAGCGCCGAGCCACCCGAAGAGGTCGTCGCGGAGGCGGCGGGCGTCGTCTGGGCGGGCGGCCGCGAGGTTGGTCGTCTCCCCGGGGTCGGCAGCGAGGTCGAAGAGCCAGGTACAGGCCGGCTTTCGCAGTGTGCCCGCCGGAGTGTCGTCCCCACATTCGGGGGGCAGCACGAGCAGCTTGAGGTCCCCCTCCACGCGTGCGGCCGCCACGGCGTTGCTCTGGGCGTAGAACGTTCGCTCCGACAGCGCCCCGCCCGTCCATAGCGGCTGCAACGCCTGCCCGGTCATCTTCGCGTATACAGGGATTCCCGAGGCTGCGAGCAAGGTCGGCGCCACGTCGATCGTGCCGACCGCCGTCGTGATGTTCCGTCCGGCCGGAACCCCGGGGCCACGAATCACCAGCGGCACCCGCAGCACGTCTTCATGCAGGTTCACCCCGTGGCCCATCCACCCGTGGTCCCCGAACGACTCGCCGTGGTCGGAGGTGAGCACGACCAGGGTGTCGTCGTGATGGCCCGCGGCGTCGAGCGCGGTGAGGAAGGCGCCCACGGCCGCGTCGGCGCGGGCGACATTGCTCGCGTACTCAGATCGGTATTCGGCGCGGACGGCCTCGCTCGGGAGCTCCAGTCGGGCGGCGCCGCTGAGCTCCACGCGACGGTCGAGCGGGTGGAGGTCCACGTCGTGGGCGAGGAAGAAGAACGGCTCCGACAGCTCGCCGAGGTGGGCGCCGGCGTCCGTGAGGGTGGGGAAGCTCCGTGCCTCGGCGCCGAACCAGGCGCCCGCGTCGGGGTGGCTCGCGAGCAGCGTGTCGCCCCAGGTGTAGGCTACGTGGTAACCATAGGTGGTCATCAGCGCGGGAAGGAGCCGATCGCGCAACGGCTCGGGGATCCGCTCGCCGAGGAGGTCCGCCTCGGCGGGGCGCCCGGCGAGGAGCGACAAGAACCCCGGGAGCGTCCACCCGGCGGCGGCGCGGGTGGTGGTGAACCGGACGCCCTCGGCGGCGAGGCGAGCGAGCGCCGGTGCGCCGTGCGGCTCCACCGCGTCGTCGCGCAGGGAGTCCACATCCAGGATCACCACGTTGGGCGTGGTTGGAGTCGTGAGCGGAGGGCGCGGGGCGGCGTCGGCAGAGGCCGCGGGCGCGCTCGGGGCGCCGATCGCCGCCGGAGGGGGCGGGGCGGAGGTCGACGCGCACGCGAGCAGGAGCACCACCATCCGCCCCCGGTATCGCATGCGGGAGGGCGCCGGTGACCCAAGATCCGTGTAGACTTGCTCGGACCGGGAGCCAACGCGGCCCCTCGGAGCGCCCGCTGTCGAACGCACCGCCCGATCCAACCCCGAGCCTCTCCGCCCTCGCGGCCGACGCGCGCTTGATCCTGGAGAGCATGGGCGAGGCGGTGATCACCACCGACAACGAGTACAAGATCACCTACTGGAACGCGGCGGCCACCGCCGTATACGGGTGGTCGGCGGCCGAGGTGATGGGCGAGCGGGTCACGGGCGTCCTCGCCACGAACTGGCTGTCGGAGCACGACCGCCGGGAGGCCTACGCGGCGGCGGCCGCCGCCACCCGGTGGCGCGGGGAGGTGGCGCAGCGGCACCGCGATGGCCGCCGCCTGGCGATCCTCTCGGTGGTCACCGTGATCCGCGGGGAAGGCGGCGACCTCAAGGGGCTCGTCGCGGTCAACCGCGATCTCACGCCCCAGCGGGAGGCCGAGCGCGCGCTCGAGCAGGCCGGGGCCCGTCTCGCCGAGGTCCAGGGGCTCGATGCGCTCGGAGAGCTGGTCGGCAGCGTCTCCCAAGACTTCAACAACCTCCTCGCGATCATCGGTGGCCGCACCGAGATCGCCCTGGACCTCCTCCCCGGCGACCATCCGGCTGCCGCCGCCCTCGCCCAGATCCGCGGGCAGGTCGAGCGCGGGGCCGCGCTCACGGGGCAGATGCTCTCGCTGGGGCGTCGGGATGGTCGGGGCGCCACCAACGTCGACCTCTGCCAGCTCGTCCGCGGGATCGACGAGGTACTCCGCCGCATCGTCGGCGGGCGGCACCGGCTGGAGTTCTGCGTGCCGACCGAGCCGGCGTGGGTGCACGCCACCCACGGGGAGCTGGAGCAGGTGCTCATCAACCTGTGCAGCAACGCCCGGGACGCGATGACCGTCTCCGGCCGTGCGAAGGTCTGCGTCGTGTCGCCGAGCGAAGACGTGGTGGAGCTCTCGGTCAGCGACAACGGCGTGGGGATGACCGACGAGGTGCGCGCGCGGGCGTTCGAGCCGTTCTTCACCACCAAGCCCGAAGGCAAGGGGACTGGCCTCGGCCTCGCCCTGGTGGAGCGGGTGGCGGGGCGCTGCGGCGGCGCCGTGGAGGTCGACTCCCGGCCCGGGGGGGGGACCAAGGTCACCCTCCGCCTCCCGCGGGTCACGTCGCCGGAGGCGAGCGCGGTCCGCGAGGCGCCTCGTCGGCTCCGAATCCTGCTCGCGGAGGATCAGGAGCTGGTGCGGGACGTGCTCGCCGAGCTGCTCCGCGCGCTGGGGCACGAGGTGGTCGCGGTGGCGGACGGTCGCGCGGCGGTGGACCTCGCCGGCCCGCTCGACCTCTTCGTCACCGACGTGTCGATGCCCCGCCTCTCCGGGCCGAATGCAGCCGCCATCCTTCGCCGTCGCCGACCAGACCTGCCGGTCGTGTACCTCTCCGGCTTCCCGAAGGACGAGGTCGCGGCGGCGAGCGGCGAGTGGCCGCCCGGTCACTTCCGCCTCAAGCCGGTGACCCGCGAAGCGCTCCGCGACGCGCTGGACGAGGCGCTCAAGGAGCGGGGGGCGCGGCGCCCGGGTTAGACCCGCGCCCATGGGCGGCGCCACCGAGTATTGGTTCTGTCGGCACGGCGAGTCGGTCGCCAACGCGGGCGGCTGGCTCTCGGGGTGGGACGACGTGCCCCTCACCGAGCTCGGCGTGGCGCAGGCGCAGGCCCGCGCAGCCGAGGTGGAGGCGCTGCCGATCCGCCGGTGCCTCACCAGCGACCTCCAGCGAGCCCGGCTCACGGCCTCCGGCGTGCTCCGCTCCCGCCCGGATGTGGTGATCCACGTGGACGCCGCGTTGCGCGAGCGCCACATGGGCGCGCTCCAGGGCCGACCGATCCGTGAGCTCCGCGCTGGCTCGCCGGAGCGCGCGCTCCTCCGCACGTGGGGCGCCGCCCCCGCAGGCGGCGAGACCCCCCGCGCCCTGGTGGTCCGCGCCCTCGCCGCCCTCCGCCGTTGGGACGACGGCACGCCGACGCTCGTTGTCGCCCACGGCGCGCTGGTGCGCAACCTCCTCGGTGTGCTCGACGGCCGCGATCCGTCCACCTTCCTCGAAGAGAAGGCCGCCGATCACGTGGAGCTGCACCACCGCCGCGTGAACCTCTGGGAGGTTGTCGTCCCGGCCGCCCGCTGACGGCGTGAGATCCGGCCGTTCGTCGCCGCGCTCTGCCGACATTCGCCATCGCCTGGGGAGCCTCCGCCTAATCTTCCGCGCAGGCGATCCGATACCGGCGGCAGGAGTCTGCCATGCGCACCCCCCCACGTCCGGTCGCGCCCACCCCCGACGCTCGCGGCCTCATCCAGCTCATCGAGGAGATGGCGCAGGCCGGAGCCACGGACCTCCACCTGAAGGTCCCGGGCCGCCCGCAGGTCCGGATCGATGGGGCGCTGATCCCCATGCCGCATGAGCGGCTCTCGGCGGAGACGACGTTCGGGTTCGCGCGGGGGGTCATGGAGCTCGCGGGCGAGCCGGAGCCGTTCGCGTCGGTGCGTGACGCGCGCGTGGCGTTCGCAGTCCCCGGGCTCGGCCGCTTCCGCGCCCAGGTCGCGCGGCAGCGCGGCACCTTCGAGTTGGTGCTCCACAAGGTCTGCTCGGACGCGCCGACGCTGGGCGACTACCCCGGTCTGGACCCGGTCGTCACCGCGCTCGAGGGGCCTCCCGGGCTGTTCCTGGTGGGTGGCGGACGGCACCGTCGTGGCGTCATCGCAGCCATCATCCGGCAGTTCAACGAGAACCACTGGGGCCGGCTGGTGAGCATCGAGGACCCGGTCGACTGGCTCCACCGGGACGCCCGGGCGGCGATCAGCCAGCGCGAGGTCGGCACGGACGTGTACACGTTCCACGAGGGGCTCAGCGGCGCCATGCGCCAGGACGCCGACGCCATCGCCGTCTCCGACATGCCGACCCCCGAGGACGCCGACGCCGTGCTCCGTGCCGCCGAGGAGGGACTCCACCTCTTCGCGGGGCTCCCCGTGGGCGACGCGTCCGACGCAGTGATGGCGTTTGTCGGGCGTTTCCCGGCCGCGCGTGAGCGCGAGGTCGCTTCCCGCGTCGCCAGCATCCTCCGCGGTGTCGCGGTGGTCAACAGCTCCGCGAGCGTCATCTGGCAGGACATCGACGCCACCCGTCGCGACCTGCTCCGCGCCGGCCAGCTCCGTCTCGCGGGGTAGCGCGAGCGCACCACACTCAGCTTGGAATGGGCGTAACCTTGGGCTCGAAGGGCTGGTTTTGCCCTGCCCTCCCGGCCCTCCTCCACCGTCGCGAGCCAAAACCAGCGTCGGCCCGCGCCCTCGCCAGGGGCCGGTGCTACCCGCCGAGCGGCTCGCCGCGCAGCGCGCGCTCCACCATCTCGAGCCGGTCCTGCCCCCAGATCAACGTCTCGCCGTCGATGACGAAGGTCGGGACTCCGAAGACGCCCCGGTCGCGCGCGGCGTTCGTGGCCGCCAGCAGGGGGGCGCGCTGGCTCGGCGCCGCCTCCAGTTCGGCCGCGGTGAAGCCGAGGTCGAGCAGCACCCGCGGCTCGCCGATGTCCCGGCCCTCGGCCCACGCCGCGCGGAAGAGGCGCTCCATCCGCGGCAGCGTGGGCTCCAGGAGGAACAGCCGCAGCGGGAGCACCGTGCGGATCGGGAACGCCTCCGGCCACGCCAGCGGCACGCCCCACCATGTCGCCCACCGCTGCAGGTCGCGCAGGGTGTACTGCCGCTTCACCTCGGACATCGCGGCGATCGGCACATCCACCTGGCCGACCTCGCGAAAGAGCCCGCCCAGGAGCAGCGGCCGGAGCGTGAGCTCGGCGTCGGTGCGGCGCGCGAGCGCGCCGACCTGGGTGGCCGCGAGGTAGGCGAAGGGACTGGCGAAGTCGAAATAGAAGTCGAGCTGGCTCATCCTTCTTCGCCTTGCACCCGCACATCGGTGCGCGGGAGCCCGAGCTCGTCGGCGCGTTCGTCCAGGGCCGTCACCAGGCGGCCGAGGGTGGTGCGGAGGCTCGGGTGGGAGAGCACCGCGAGCGCTTCGGTGAGCGCGAACCAGCGCACCTCCTCGATCCCCTCCTCAGACAGTGGCTTGAACGCCGAGAAGGGCTCGGCCAGCTCGATGAGGAAGAGGTAGATCGTCTTCAGCCGCGGGGTGCCCTCGCGGGTGTAGAACCCGTAGCGCACGCTCCCCAGGCTCCGGATCTGGCCGACCGGCACGTCCACGCCCATCTCCTCGCGGACCTCCCGCACCGCCGCGACGGCGGGCGGCTCGCCATACTCCAGCTTTCCCTTCGCGACCTCCCACGTCATCCCGTGGCGGCGCGCGACCCGGATGAGCGCCACCCGCGGCACCCCGGAGGACCAGTCCACCACGAAGCCGCCGGCGCTCGCCTGCTCCGAGTAGCCTTCGCGGAGGTTGAGCACGTGTCGGAGCGGAATGGCCGAGGCGAGGTACAACCCGGCGCGCGCGCGCGCGAAGCTCACGCCGTCCCGACGGGCGCGTGCCGCGTCGATCACCAGCACCACCGGGTCCACGAACGTGCGGTGCGCCACCCGCCACGCGCTCGACTCCTGGCGCGAGAGGTGGATCCCCGCGTCCGTGGGGGCGGAGACGCGGCCTTCCCGCTCGTACACCGAGAGCCGCCCGCGCGGCGCCGCGTGGAAGAGCAGGTCCGGACCGCCGTATCGCTCGGACGGCCCGCCGAGCACCACCCGGATCCGGCCCTCTTCGATCTCCATCCGTCCGCCGATGAGGCAGCGCGTAGCTCCGTCGATGTCGTCCAGCGCCACCGGACGGCGGATCGTGCGCCCGACCACGCGGGCCACTTCGTCGAGCACGAACCAGCCCTCCGCGTCCGCGACCAGGCCCGTGGGGGCCGGATGGCGGAGCAGGTAGTGGATCGTCTTGCTGAGTCGGATGAGATCGAGGCCCGCCAACCGGGACTCCTTTCGCCAATGATCGAAGAGTGCCTGTCGAACCGGCTCGTGTCAAGGGCGGCGCGACCGCGGGGCCGCGCCGACCTTCACATCGGGGGGTCGACGAGGTCGCGCCAGATGCGGTCCACGCGGGCGGCCGCTTCGCTCACCTGGGTGCAGAACCAGCGCCATCGGGCGAGGCGCTCGGTCGGCGGGGCGTCCGCCGGAAGGTCCACGACCCAGTCGCTCTTGGCGACGAAGCCCCCCCCGAGGAACCGGTAGGTGTCCAGCAGCGCGACCTGCGCCTGATCGCGGCCGCTGGTCGCGCTGATCGCCCGGGCGAGGCCGACGGCGACCGCGTCCGTCGCCGGGTCGAGCGGGGGGAGGATTCCGCCGACGGGGAGGAGTCCGAAGTGGGTGAGCAGCTCGTCGATCGAGAGGGCGAGCGCGGGCGAGCCGTCGGACTTGAGCCGTCCCGCGTGGGCCCGAAGCGCCGCGAGGGGGGCCGCGAGGTCGGGCTGGAGGCGCCCGAGGGTGGCCTCGGCGTCCACCGCGTCGATGCCCTCGGCGAGTGGTCCGATCAGGGCCGCCGTGACGGGGGCGCCCCGCTGTCCGGTGAGCGTTCGCCCGGCGCGCAGCGCCACCGCCAACCGCGCGAGCGGCGCGACCGGGGCGCCGAACAGCAGGTCGAGCACCGCGGGCTCCAGGGCGACCCCCAGCGCGGCGAACCCGGTGGTGACCTGCGCGGCCAGCGGCGCGAGGCCGGCCGGGGGCTCGCGGAGCAGCGCGAGCAGCGCGCGGGTGGCCGGGTGTTCGCCGTCCCCCTCCCGGGCCACCTCGAACCACCCCCCGCGGCCATCCGGGGTGAGGCTCACCGCCAGCGGCGCGGCGCTCGGACCCGGAACCACCACCAACGCGCCGCTGCCCAGCTCACGACCGACGCCGCACGAGGCCAGCGGGGCGGAGTGGAGCACCGCGGGCCCGGTGACGATGCCGATCTCGGAAGGGTCGCCGAGAATGTCCACCCGGATGCGCTGGCCGAAGGTGCGCGCCCGCGAGAGCAGCAAAATCCCCGCCACCATCGTGGCCGGGCTCGATCCTCGCAGACAGACGTTCATCCTCGATCCTCCTTCGCTCCCCCGAACCGACGACGGACGGCCATGCCGAGGAGCAGGACCGGCGCGCCGCTGAGCAAGGATACCAGAGCCGTGACCGCGCCCCCGGCGATGAGCGCCAGCCCGGCCCATGCCACGGCCGCCGCGGCGGTGAGCTTCAGGCCGTCCTTGTGGTATTCCGCAGGGGAGAGGCGGGCCTCCGCGAGCAGCCCCAGCGAATCGTCGTTCTCTTTCCCGGCGCGCCATCGTTCAAGATCCATGGGCGCGAGGAGCACGCGTCCGGCCATCACGGGGAGCATGGCGGCGAGGAGCGCGAGCACGAGCACCAGCGGCGTGCCTGCGTCCTCCGCGTCCATCCACAAGATCCCCCCCGCGATCAGCACCCCCGACACCAGGAACCAGAGCTGGAAGGGGTCGAACGCGAGGTCCCGGTAGTAGCGCCACGGAACGAAGGGGGCGACGCCGGGGAGCGGGCCGCTGGCGCGGGTGCGGCCAGTGGGGGTCTCTCGCTGGTAGTCGAGGTGCTCGGCATAGAACCGCCCCGCGATCCACGCGGCAGGTTGGTCGTCGGGCACCCAGTGGGCCAGCTCGTTGCGCCGGCTGTCGGCCTGCGCCGTTCGCCCGTGGAGGAGCCGGCCCCGGCTCAAGAGGCTCCATGTCCCGTCGTCGGCCTCGGCCATGATCGACGCGACGGTCGTGGTCTCCATCTGCGCGCGGGCCGCAGCGGTGGGGCGGAAGAGCACGAAGAGCTGCCCGCGCACCGGCACCGCCACCGCACGTACCGGAGCGTTGGAGCCGAGCAGCCCCACCTGTAGCCTCACCGCCTCGCACCCCGCGAGGCGATCGAGCACCTCCGACGGAAGCTCCGGCACCTGGCCCACGGCGCGGACGTATCACGCCGGACGCTTCCTCCCGGAATAGGTGTCCAACCCGGCACCCCACCATGCTCACCCTCCTCGCCGCCGTCTCCTTCGCCGCCGACCCCGCTCCCGGCGCGCTCCCCATCGTGCCGGACGCGAGGTTCGCCCTCGCGTTGTACTGCAACCCCACCTGCGGGGAAGAGGTGCTCGACGCGCTCGACACGGCGCTCGCCCCCATCCCTGCCACCGACGAGTTCTCCGAGCACGCTCCTGAGCCCGCGCGCATCATGGGCATCGCGGGCGAAGAGTTTGGGATTCCCGACCCGGACTTCGTCGACGAGTTCGGCGAGGGCGTGCAGGACCCCGCGGCGCTCTCCGCCTCAAAGGAGGTCGTGCTCGCCTGGTTCGCGGGGCCGCGGGAGCAGGCGTTTGAGACCTTTGCCACGGCGCACGCGGCCTTCGCGTCCGTCGCCGCATCCACGGGCGGGTGGGTGGAGGACCTCGACACCCAGATGCTCTTCGGCGCCGACGCCTGGGCGGCGCGGGACCCCCGCGGCTCCGTCCAGTCGTGGTTCGTGGTCGATCGTGAGCCGATGAGCGAGGACGACGAGGTCCGGCTCCGTCTGGTGACCCGCGGGCTCCGCCGCTATGGCGACTTCGATCTGGTCGTGGAAGACGTGGCCCCCGACGCCGCAGGCGACGTGGCCTGGGCCCTCGATGCCATCGCGGAGACCCTTCACCCGCTCCCGGAGGTCGCCCCGGAGGTGACGGTGAACACGGACACGGCGCGCGGCGTGGCGAAGCTGAGCGTGGCGACGCCCCGGGAGGACGATCCCCAGGACGGCCTGCTCCGTGTGCGCTTCGCGGGGGAGGTCACGGTGGACGACGGCCCGCTCGTGGCCGCCGAAGCGCCCGTGCCGGCGCAACCGGACGTCCCTGTCGCCGCTCCCGCGCGGCCGGACGGTGCGCAGCCGCTGACACCGGGCGCTCCGGCCCCCGAAACACTCCGGCCGCCCCTCGCGGGGCCCGCTTCGGTCCCGGCGGTCGTGCCCGCGCCTTCGACCGGCCCTGCGCCGCGTTCGCTCGCCGAGGCGCGCGCACAAGTGCGTGCTTCGTTGGTGACCTACGAGGCCGCCTGGGCGGCGGGGCTCCCCGGCGGCGACCACTTCGCGATCTCCGCGCCGTTCACCACCGGCACGGGGGGGCAGGAATACCTCTGGATCGAGGTGGCGCGCTGGTCGGGTGGCGAGCTCTCGGGTCCGCTGGTGACCGCACCGAACGGGGTGGTCGGGCTGCAGCCGGGGGATGAGGTCGTGGTGCGGGAAGACGACGTCTACGACTACGTCTACAAACACGCGGACGGGCGGAAGGATGGGAACCTGACCCGGCCGTTTCGGTAGTTCACCCCGGGCGGCCGTGATCGCCGCTCGCCCGGCGAGGACGCGGCGCTGGGGGGGATTCGTGGCGTCGCGAGTTGCGCCACGGTTGCCTCGGCGTTTTCACGCGATGCCGGGAAGCCCGCTGTTGTTTGCTGCACGGGCTCGCTCGGCGTCGGCTGCGGCGTGCGAGCGAGCTCCATCAGGGCGAAGCCGTATTACCCCGGCCGCGCCGCCCGCCAGGGCTGCCGCAACGCGGCGGTGATCGCCTCGGCGTCCAGCGGCTCCTCCACCGTCTCCCCGGCACCCCGGCGCAGCTCCACCAGCCCCACCTTCCCCCCCGGCAGCCACGCACGCCGAGCGACGTAGGCGCCGTCGAGCCTTAGCTCGGCGAGGCGCTCCGCCCGGGTGACCACGCAGACTCGGGGGGCGAGGCGCAGGCCGATCTCCACGAAGTCCTGGACCGTGCCGTGGAGCATGCTGCGGGCGGCAGCGCGGCGCGGGTCTTCGGCCAGGGGACCGGTGGCGGGATCGAACCACGGGGGGTTGGTGACCACCACGTCGGCGGGGACGGCGCGCTGGGCCTCGCGCACGTCGCGGACGGAGAATCGGGCGCCGCCGCGGGCGCCGGGGGAGCGGGCGAGGCTGGCCCGGGCGAGCTCCACCCAGCCGGGGTCCCGGTCCCAGGCCCGCATCGAGAGCCCCTGCCGCGCGAGGAGCAGGCTCACCACACCGCTGCCACAGCCGAGCTCGACGGCGGTGCGCGCGCGGGGAACGGGCGTGGGCGCGCCGAGGCCGAGGGCGAAGCCGGCGAGCGCGTAGACCTCGACGCCGTAGCGATGGCCGCGCGCGGGCTGGAAGATGCGTAGGCCGGGCGCGGCGTCCTCTTCGGTGAGCCGTCCGAAACACCGCTCCAGCTCGCCTCGGGTCACCGGCCGATGTCCATGCGCCAGGCCGCCCCGGCGAATTCCACCTCGTTCAGGCCGCGGTAGGCGCGGGCGCGGGCGTCGGCGGGGGTCGCCCCGAGCCCGGTGACCGAGAGCACCCGGCCCCCCGTGGCCCAGAGCTCGCCGTTGTGGAGCGCGGTGCCGGCCTGATCGACCAAAAGGTCCGCTGCGTCGGCCGGGAGCCGGAGGATCGGGGTGTTCGCGCGGCCCTCGGGGTAGTCTTTGGCGCTCACGACCACGCAACAGGCGGCGGCGTCCTTGAAACGCGGCGAGCCGTCGGGGAGTCGGCGCTTTGCGGCGCCCAGGAGCCACGGGACGGGGTCTTCGTCGAACAGCGCCATGATCGCCTGACACTCCGGGTCGCCGAAGCGGACGTTGAACTCAAGGAGCTTGGGTCCCGAGGCCGTGAGCATGAACCCGCCGTACAGCACGCCGCGGAACGGGGTGCCCTCTGCGGCCATCGCCGTGACGGCGCGGCGGAGCACGTCGTGGCAGCCGGCGAGCATGCCGGGCGTCACCGGAACGGGGGCGATCGCGCCCATGCCCCCGGTGTTGGGGCCGAGATCGCCGTCGAAGCGACGTTTGTGGTCGCGAGCGGCGGGGAGGGGCACGACCCGCTCGCCGTCGCAGAGCCCGAGGACGCTGAGCTCCGGGCCGATGAGGCGCTCTTCGAGGAGCACCTCGGCGTCGGGTCGGGCGGCGAACGCCGCGGCGAGCGCTTCACGGGCTTCGGCGGCGGTGTCGCACACCCACACCCCCTTGCCGGCGGCGAGGCCATCGAGCTTCACGACCCAGGGCTGGTCGACCACGAAGCCGTCCCCCGCGCGGACGACGTGCGCCGTGGCCGTGGGCAGGTCGTACTTCAGCGCGAGGTTCTTCGTGTGGACCTTGCTGGTCTCCAGCCGGGCGGCGGCGGCGGAGGGACCAAACGCGGCGATCCCCGCCTCTTCGCACCGGTCGACGACCCCTTCGGCCAGCGGCGCTTCCGGGCCGACCACCACGAGTTCGGCCGCGACGGTGCGCGCGACCGTGACGGGGTCCCCGGGCATGACCTGGGCGCGCCCGGCGAACGCGGGGTTCGCGTGGGTTGCCCACACCGAGTGCCCGTGGCGGGCGATGGCCCGAACCAGCGCCGACTCCCGCCCCCCTCCACCCACCACGACGACGCGCATCACTTCCCCGAGCGCAGCTCCGTTAGCCGGGCACGGGCGCGGATGTCGAGGGGATCGGTCGTGAGCGCGTCGGACAGGAGCGTGATCGCCCCCGGACGATCGCCGTTGGCGGCAGCGACCTCGGCGAGCATCGCGGGAGCGAGCGCGTTGACGTTCTTGGATGCGCGCACGAGCTCGGCGAGCGGCCGGCTCTCCCGTGCTTTGCCGGCCTCCACGTGCGCGGCCAGGGAGCCGAGCAACCACGCTGACTCTTTCGGCCGGAGCGCCACCACGTCGTCCCAGTCGGCGAGCCCGCCGGCGCGGTCCTTTCCGGCCATCCGGAGGCGCGCGCGCAGGGCGAGCGCCTCGGGGGTGTCGGCCACGTTGGGGAGTCGGTCGAGCGAGGCCTTCGCGCTGGGGAGGTCCCCGGCGAGCCAGGAGGCGACGGCCTCGGCGAGGGGGAGCTGCGTGGCGAGGGTCGCGTCGTTCCCCAGCGACTCTCCGACGTAGGCGCGCAGGCCCTTGGCGGGCGAGCCGGTCTCGAGGGTCGCGAGGTCGCTGCGGCGGCGCGGCGTTTGTCCGTCCACGTCCTTGATGGCCCGACGCATCGCCTCCAGCGCCTTGCCCTTGGTGTGCCCGAGCAGGTGGACGTGGATCACCCAGACGTGGGTGTAGGGGTCGCTCGGGTCGGCGGTGCGGGCAGCCTCGGCCGTGGGCTGGATCTCGCTCCCGGGGACGTTGGCGTCCAACAGGAGCGCCGCCTGGGTCTTGAAGACCCGTGCGAGCTCCGGGCCGGAGCGGCGGCTGGTGTCCATGGAGTCCCAGGCCTTGGCTTCTTCGGCGCGGTCCCCGGCGAGGTGGGCGACGAGCGCGCGCACCTGGGAGACCGCCGGGTCGGTGCGGCCGAGCTCCAGAAGTCGGGTGACCGACTCCTTGGCGGCAGGGAGCGTCGCGGGGTCCTTCGTCGCGACGAGGTAGCGGGCCTGCGCCTCGATCAAGCGCAATTCCTGCTTCTGGTGGCGGTCGACGCCCTCCTGCCCTTGCACGAGGGCGAGGGCTTGTCTGCCTTCGCCCGCGTTCACCGCCACCCGTGCCACGCCGATGCGCAGGGGCACCGGGGCAGCGTCGCCGAGGCGGGCGGCCATCGTCTTGGCGGCCGCGAGGTCCCCGTTCCGAAGGGCGAGCTCGCCGCGCGCGCCGAGCACCTCGGGGTCGGTGGCCTTGAGCGCGCCGAGGCGGCCTTCCGCGTCCGGCGTGTCGGCGGCGACCGCGGCGAGCGCCGCGACGCGGGGGATGGAGAGGTTCTGGGGCCAGGCGCCGGCCAGATCGTCGAGCGCGAGCAGCCCGGCCGGGAGGTGGGCGGGCTGCAGGAGCGCAGCGCGGGCCGCGACATAGCGGCAGAGGGCGTCGCCCTCGTGGGCGCAGGGGGCGACGGCTGCCTCGGCGCCGGCCTCGTCGTGGTTCCCCAGGGCCAGGGCGGCGCGGCCGAGCTGGGTGGCCTGTCCGCCATTGCCGAGGGTCACCGCCCGCTCCCCCGCGAGAACGGTCAGCCCGGCGTCGGCCTTCCAGGCGGCGAGGACCGCGAGGAGCGCCACGGCGTCGGGGTCGGCGGTGGAGCGGGCGACGGCGCGGCGGGCGAGGGCGAACGCCTCGGTCTCCGCGTCGGGACCGCCCTTGGCGAGCGCTCCGATCGCCTGGGCGACGAGGAGGCTGGGCGGCTCTTCGACCGGGCCGACCTCCGCCGCGACGCTGGCGAGCGGGTCGGGCGGCGGCTTGGACGGATCCAGCGGCGCTGGCGGCGCGGCGGCCCCCTCCGACGGGGGAGGGGGCGCGACGACCTCGCCGGTTCGACGTGCGAGGTCGGTGACCCGGCCGCGGAGGGACCACCCGAGCAGCGCGAGCGCGACGATGCCCCCTGCACCCAAAAACGTGGAGGCGATGCGGCCCCACGGCAGCGGTCGACGCGGCGCGCGCGCCGGCGCAGGTTTCGGGGCGGGTGTGGGCGGGGGGAGGGGGATCGCCTCGGCGATCTCGCCGCGAGCCATCCGTGCGGCGAACTCCGGGTGCGCCGCCAGGAGGATCGGCCGCCCGCCGACGACGATCCAGTCGGTGCCGAGGACCTGCCCGACACGGAGTCGATCCAGGATCGAGGCCACGTCTAGCGAGACTGCGCCCGTCGCGGTGAGGACCTCGAAGACCTGATTCGTCGCGCCTGGAGCGCAACCGCTACAGCGGGGGGCGCGCGTCGTGGGCTCGGGCGGCACCGGGACGGGCCGGCCGCATCGGGTACACGCGAGGGTGGTCGCGGTGGACACGTGGAGAGTGTACCGCAACCGCGGGGCGCCGCGCGTTCGCCCGGTCAGTGCCGGAAGTGGCGGACCCCGGTGAGCATCATGACGGCGTCCGCATCGCGGGCGGCGGCGAACACCTCTTCGTCGCGCTTGGAGCCCCCGGGCTGTACGAACGCGCGCACGCCGGCGGCGACCGCGGCCTCGACGCCGTCCGCGAAGGGGAAGAAGGCGTCGGAGGCGAGGACACTCCCCGGGACCGGGCGGGTGGCCTTGCTGACCGCGAGCTTCACGCTGTCGACCCGGCTCATCTGCCCGGCGCCCACGCCGTTGAGCACGAAGCCGCCCTCGGCCGCGCGGGCGAGCACGATGGCGTTGCTCTTCACGTTGGCGCAGACGGCCCAGGCGAACCGGAGCGCGGCCAGCTCGTCCGTGTTCGGCTCCCGCAGCGCGGTCGACCAGGCGCTGGTGGCGCCGATGTCCCAGTCCTGGAGGAGGTAGCCGCCGTGGACCCGCTTCACATCCCGGGCGGCCGGGAGACCCGCGCCCCAGTCGGCCGGGAGCTCCATCAGCCGCAGGTTCACCCGCCTTGCGAACTGCTCCTTCGCGTCCGCGTCGAAGCCGGGGGCGGCGATGACCTCGTAGAACGTCTTGCTCGCGAGGATGGCCGCGGCGTCCCGCCCGGTGACGGGCTGGTTGATCGCCAGGATCCCGCCGTAGGCGCTGACCGGATCGCCGGAGAGGGCGAGCGCGTAGGCGGTGGGCAGGTCGGCGTGGACCGCGGCGCCACAGGGGTTCGCGTGCTTGATGATCGCGCAACCCGGACCTGGGAGATCGAAGGCGATGCGCACCGCGGCGTCGAGGTCGCCGAGGTTGTTGTAGGACAGCTCCTTGCCCTGAAGTTGGGAGGCGCGGCCGAGCGCCCGCCCGCCTTCGAGCGGCGTCGTGTAGAAGGCCGCGGTCTGGTGCGGGTTCTCCCCGTACCGGAGGCCTTGCGCGAGGCGGAGCGGGATCGCCGTCTCCTTGGGGTAGGGCTCGTCGGCCGGAGCACCGAACCAGGAGGCGATCATCGCGTCGTAGCAGGCGGTGTGCCGGTAGGCCTTGCCGGCGAGGCGCTTGCGGAGCTCCACATCGTCTTCGCCGAGCTTCGCGAGGACGGTGGGGTAGTCCGCGGGGTCGACCACGATGGACACCCACCGGTGGTTCTTCGCGGAAGCCCGGACCATCGCGGGCCCGCCGATGTCGATGTTCTCGATCACCTCGTCCGGCGGCGCGCCGCGGTTGACCGTGGCCTCGAACGGGTAGAGGTTCACCGCCACCACGTCGATCCAGGCGATTCCCTGTTCGGCGGCCACCGCGTCGTCGATCCCGCGACGGCCGAGGATGCCCCCGTGGATCTTCGGGTGGAGCGTCTTGACCCGACCGTCCATGATCTCGGGCGCGCCGGTGTGGGCGGAGACCTTGGTGTACGGGAGCCCGGCTTCGGCGAGCGCCTTTGCGGTGCCGCCGGTGCTCAGGAGGGTGAAGCCGGCGTCGACCAGCCCGCGGGCGAAGTCGACGAGGCCGGTCTTGTCGGAGACGGAGAGGAGGGCGTGGCGGGACATCGGGGACCTCGCGGACGCGCCGCGCTAACCCGTCGCCACCCGCCGTACCGTGCCCGCGGCGCCATCCACGACGACGCGCTCTCCGTCTTTCAGGGCGGTTGTCCCCGCTTCGGTGCCGAGGACCGCGGGGATTCCGTACTCCCGCGCCACGATCGCGGCGTGCGAGAGCGGGCCCCCCGTGTCGGCGACGACAGCGGCGGCGAGGCCGAAGAGTGGCGTCCAGGTGGGGTCGGTGTAGGGGCAGACGAGCACGTCGCCCGGCTGCAACCGCCCGAAGTCGGCCACGTCGTGGACGATACGAACGGGACCCTCGGCGACGCCGGGGCTCCCCGGGACGCCGGCGACCGCGACCCCTGCGGTGACCTTCGGCGGCGCCCGCTGGGAGCGCCACGTCGCCACCGCCAGCTCCCGGCGCGCGCGTCGGCGCCCCACGACGCTGCGGAGGTTGCCCGCCCTTCCGGCGAGTGCGTCCTCCACCTCGGCGAGCCGCGCGTAGACGACGTGGCTGGCCGCGCCGAGGACGCCCCGGGCCGCGAGCCGGCGCCCGGCTTCGTCCGCCGCGGCGCGCGCGGCCACGAACGCCCGCTCGATGGCGTAGAGCGTGGCTTCGCGGCCGACGTGCGCGCGGCGGTAGGCCTCCAGGGTACGGCGGAAGGTGCCGCGGAGGAAGCCGGGGAGCCGCTCCCGCACGCGCTCCCGCTCCGCCTCGTGCCGCGCCGCCGCCGCCTTCGCGCGGGTGTTCGCCGCGTCGGGCTCCCCCGCCCGCACCATCGCCGCGACGAGCGCGTGCAACGGCGTGTCGTCTTCGGCCCAGGACCGGGTGGAGAAGGGGACGTACACCCGGGAGGTCCGGGCGCCGTGCTCGACGAGGAAGGTGGTGATGGCCGAGAGGACCGTCGCGCCGCCCGGCGTCGCCGCGAGCGCCGCGCGGACCTCGCCCGGAGGCCGGGTGAGGTAGACCGCTCGGGCGTCTGGCGCCGCCAGCGCCACGTCGGCCACGCGCTGGAGGCCATGCTCCACCTCGACCGTCTTGAACGACAGCCCGCCGAGCCAGTCGAACGGATCGACCGGGTGGCGCGCGACGCGGCTGAGCACGGTGAGCCAGACGCCGCGGAGCGCCATCGGGAGGATCACCTGCACGAAGCGCACCCGCGCGATGTGCGAAGCGAGGTCGAGGGCGGCGCGGAGGTGGCTGGCGAGCCCCGAATCGTCCAAGCTCGTGGGGGCTTGACCGTGGACCGCAGCTTCGGCTCTGGCGACCGCAGGGGCCCAGGCGTCGGGCTCGGCGCGCCAGCCGGCCCGCAGCGCGCCGGGGAGACCCAGGACGCCCCAGGTGAATCGCACGGAGGGCGGGTTCACCCGGAAGACGCCGTCGGCGTCCATGGTCATGACCTCCCGGGCGTGGGGCAGGCCGGCGCCGCTGAGGCGGAGCATCGCCTGGAGGGCCTCGTAGCCCTCGACCACGGCGACCTCGTCCAGCGGCAGGGGCGGCGCCGGGTAGTGTTCCAGGATGTCGTCCAACGTGCGCCGCTGGGTCGCCGAGTAGGACGGAGCCGTGGCAACCCGGGTCGTCACGGGGCGAGCTTGGAGGAGCACCGCCTTGCCCTCGGTCCAGGCGAATTCGATGTCTTGCGGCCCGCCGTACCAGGCCTCCACGCGCTCGCCGAGCGCCACCAGGGCCCGCAGCGCGGCGTCGTCGAGGCACGGCCGCGTGCGGTCCACTGGAGGGACCTCGCGCGTCTCGGTGCCGCCGGCTTCCACCGCGTCGATCCTCCGCTCTTTCGTGCCGATCCTCGTCTCCCGGACCAGGGTGCCCGAGCGGCCCAGGCGCCAGCTGTCGGGGGTCACCATCCCCGAGACCACCGCCTCGCCGAGCCCCCAGCTCGCGTTGAGCAACATCTCGTCCGTGCGGCCGCTGACGGGGTCGACCGTGAAGAGGACGCCCGCAACCTCTGGGACCACCATCTGCTGCACCACGACCGCGAGCGCGACCTCCGCGTGGTCGTAGCCCTGGCGCGCCCGGTAGGAGATCGCCCGGGCGGTCCAGAGCGAAGCCCAGCAGCGGCGCACCGCGTCCCGCGCGGCTTCGGCGCCGCAGACACCGAGAAAGGTCTCCTGTTGGCCGGCAAAGCTCGCGTCGGGGAGGTCTTCGGCGGTGGCGGAGGAGCGCACCGCGACGGGGCCGAGTGCGGGGACCCGCGCCGCCAGCGCCGCGTCGAGCTCCGGGAGCCACGCTGCCTCGAACAACGGCCGGATACGTTCGGACGCCGCCTCACACGCCGCGGCTTCCCCCTCGGGCACCCCGGGCGCCGCCAACGCGGCCTCGATTGCGGGCCAGAGGCCCGCCGCCGCCACCGCGGCCCGGTAGGCGCCCGCCTCCACCACGAAGCCCGGCGGCAGCGAAACGCCCGCCCGGAGCATCTCCCCGAGGCTGGCGCCCTTGCCCCCGACCCGGGCGCCGTCCGCCCGGCCGACCTCTCGTAGATCGACGATCATCGTCCCTCCAACCCAGCGAAGATCGCCTGGAGTGTCCGGCTCACGGCCCAGCCGGCGGTGGGCCCGTCCACCCCGAAGTCCTCCCGCATGGCGAGCCACGTCTCCGCGCTCACGAGGTGCTTCACCAGCGCCTGGGTGGCGGCGGCTTCGGCCTCGGGCAGACCGGCGACGGCCGGAGCGGTGAGCGCCTTGAAGAGGGCGATGCGCGCGGGCTTGCCTGCCGAGCGGATGGCGGAGCCGGCGCCGGCGCGGAGCATTGCCTCCACCCAGGGCGCGTGGGCATCGAACGACGCGAACAGCACGGGCGGCAGCGCGATCAGCTCGTCGAGCGTGGTGGGGGGAGGCGGCGTGCCGCGGCGCACCGCATCCTCCTGGAGCGCCTCGATCAGCGCCTCGCGGCTGCCGAAGTGACGGTAGACCGTTCGTACGGAGACGCCTGCCCGCTCGGCGACCTCGGGAAGCGAGAACTCCCCGGGCCGGGAGTTGAGGATCTGCTCCCCGAGCGCCCGGAGAATGGACTCACGTGTTTCGCCCTGCTGCTTCTCGCGGAGGGCGCTGCGGTAGGTCCGCCGGGGCTTGCCGTTGTCGTTCATGTCATCTATAGTGACATGGAATCACGAGGCGTGCAATGATCTCGATCGAGTCGGGGGACGTGCTGGGGTTGGCGGCGGCGGTGAGCGCCGCGGTGGAGACGGGGCTGCTCGGCCTGGTGGCCGAGGGCAGCCTCACGGCGGCGACGGCCGCGGCCCGCCTTGGGGTGGACCCCACGGCTACCGCCCGGGTCTACGAGGTCCTGGTGGCCGCGCGCCTGGCGATCCGGGAGGGCGAGGCCTACGCCCTTGCTCCGGAACTCGCGGCGATGCACCGTGCGTTCCCCGGTGGGCTCACGCTCACCGCCATGTTGTTCGCCAGCACAGCCCAGTACGTGCGCACCGGCGTGCCGGCCTGGTCCATGGACGGGGACGTGGCGCAGCGGGGCGAAGCCTACCGTTCCACGGTCGCGGGCCTCGCTGGGATGTTCGCGGGCGCTTCGGCCGCGTTCGCTTCCGCCTTCGCTCCTCGCGTCCCCCTGGGCGCCCGGGTGGTGGACGTCGGCTGTGGCTCGGGCGTCTGGGGCCTCTCGCTCCTGGAGCGGGCCGCGGGCGCCACGCTCACCGGGGTGGACCTGCCGCCCGTGCTGGAGGTCTTCCGGGAGACGGCCGGCGCCCGCGGGCTCGCCGATCGGATCGGCACCGTGCCGGGGGACATGCACGAGGTGGCGCTCCCCGAGGCGGACGTGGTGATCCTCGCGAACGTGCTCCGCCTGGAGCCGCCGCCGCGGGCGGCGGCGCTCCTCGCTCGCCTGGCGGAGGCGGTGTCGCCCGGCGGCACGCTCGTGATCGTCGACGCGCTGGCCGAAGGCACCCCCGACCGCGACGTGGCGCGCGCGGTCTACGCGCTGAACCTCTCGCTGAGGACGCGGGGCGCGGGGGTGCACGCCCCAGCCCAGGTCGCAGCCTGGATGGCGGAGGCCGGTCTGGCGGAGGTGGCGCCGCTCGACTTCGGGGTGTGGCCGGGGGCGGTGGCGGCGTGGGTGGGGCGCAAACCCCGGTAGTCTCGCAGGCGCCGCGGCGGGCTGCCTTCCCCCGGGCCGCGGCCGTTCGCGGCGGGCTCGGCCCGCCGGCGCCGCCGGGCGGTCCTCCGCTGCGCCGACGTCGGTCTGGCGCCCCGGCTGTCCGAATCGCCACCCGATTCGGTGGTCCCGCCCGGGCAAGGCGGGATAACGCTTACGCGGAGGGCTGATGTCCGACGACACCATCTACGCGCGGCGCCCTGAGCTCTACGACGCGATCTACAGCTTCAAGGACTATCGGGCCGAGGTGATCCGCCTCGCCGAGCTGCTCGGCTCCCTCGGCATCGCGCCGGGCTCCCGGGTGCTCGAAGCGGGTTGTGGTACCGGGAACCACCTGGTCCATTTGCGCCACATCTACTCCGCCTCGGGCTTCGACCTCAACCCCGGCATGGCTCGGATCGCTTCGGAGAAGGCTCCGAACGCCTCGGTGTTCGCCGCCGACATGACCGCCTTCACGGTGGACCCCCCGGTGGACGCGATCCTGTCGTTGTTCTCCTCCATCGGCTACCTGCTCGACGAAGCCGCGCTCCGTGCCGCGGCCCAGAGCTTCGCGGCCGCGATCCGCCCGGGCGGTGCGCTCATTGTGGAGCCCTGGCTCACCCGTGAAGCCTGGGTGGAGGGTCGCCCGCACATGGCGACGTACGATCGCCCCGACCTGAAGCTGGCTCGGGTGAACATCTCCGGCCGGGAAGGCGACCATTCGGTGATGGCGATGCACTGGCTGGTGGGGCGGCCGGGCGAGCCGGTGGAGCACTTCGTGGAGCACCACCGGCTGTGGATGTGCCCACGCCCGACGATGCTCCGCGCCTTCGCCGACGCGGGCTTCGACGTACGCTTCGAGCCCGACGGCCTGTTGAAGGATCGCGGGCTGTTCCTGGGCGTTCGGCGCTGAGCGCCGCTCAGTAGACGATGGCGCTGGAGCGGTTGGAGGCGTTGCCCTCGAGCTGGGGCGTCTGCGAATAGCCGCCGGCGGTGAGCGCGCTGCGGATCTTGGCCACCAGCGCCTTGCGGGAGAGCGAGTTCTTGTTGTCCTTGGTGAACTTCACGAAGTAGTAGGTGAACGCGCCATTGTAGCGGCCGGAGATGTACGCGTCGGCGCTGGTCTGGTCGGCCTTGCAGCCCGACCAGAGGATCTGGTGGGTGGCGGGGGCCTCCGCGGCCCGCTGCAGGCTGAAGCCGCGCACCTTGGCGGGCTTGAGCTTCTTGGGGTTGATCGGGGTCGGCGGGGCCACGAAGCGGGCCCGGGGTGCGTGCAGGGTGAATTCCAGGCCGCGGAGGCCGGTGCCGCTGTGGCAGGTGTCGAGGTACACCTCGAGGAGCACGGACGCAGGGAGCTGTTGGAACAGATCGTGAAGCTCGTCGTCGCTGATGACGTGCGCGGGGTCCCACTGGCCGTTCTTCTCGGCGATGTCGTACGGGACGAAGGCTTCGTCGACGCCGTCCGGCTCGTCGCCGCTGGTGTCGGGCACCTGGGTTCCGTGGGAGGAGAGGCTGAAGAGCAGGTAGGAGATCTTGCCCGCCTTTGCGTCGGCGACGGCCGCGGTGAGCTGGCCCATGATGGCGGCCTTGGTGGCCTGCGCGTCGGTGAGGATCGTCACGTCGGCCGCCTTGAAGCCAAGCAGGGAGGTGCACAGACCAGCCATGTCCTTGGCGTCGTTCACGCACCCGTTGAGCGTGAACTGGGGGTACTTCGCGAACTTGTTGATGCCGACGCAGATGGCCTTGGCGCCCATGGTGGTTCCTCGTAGTAGGGGGAGGTGCCCTCCTGACGTTCTGAGAGAGGCGAGGGGACCGAGCGTCGAAGTAGCTGCGTACCGACTTGCCCGCAACCGGTCCCGGCGGCGGCTTGGTCGGAAGCGACCGTTTCGCCATCGCGGCAGCGTGGTCCCTCACGCGCCATTGACGCCCGCGGGGCCCGGGACGCTGACGTCGACCCGCTTGGTCGGATACGTCGTGGCGCCTCCTCGAGCGTGCACGATGGCCCGGCTCAGTCGTTTCTTCGAAACCTTCCACGACACCGACGGGCAGCTCAAGATGCGCGTCTTCGTCGATGGCCACGCGATCCTCCGCTTCGCGGCCACCAACAAGGGCCTCGCCTTCTCCGATGAGGAGCGGGTGGAGTTTGGCCTCGACGGCCTGCTCCCGCCCCAGATCGCCACGCTGGAGCAGCAGATCGCCAGGGTCTACGCTTCGTATTCGCGTGAGCCCTCCCCCATCGCCAAGTACCAGTACCTCCGCGGCCTCCAGGAGCGTAATGAGCTCCTGTTCTACGCCCTCGTGGAGCGCCACCTCGTGGAGATGATGCCGATCATCTACACCCCCACGGTCGGCGACGCGGTGAAGCAGTTCTCCGCCTTGTTCCAGATGGCCCGCGGGCTGTCCCTCTCGCCCTTCAACATCGACCGTGCGCACGAGGCGGTGCAGAACGGCTTCTATGACGACGTGCGGATGATCGTCGCCACCGACTCCTCCGCGATCCTCGGCATCGGGGACCAGGGCTACGGTGGTCTCGCCATCCCGATCGGCAAGCTCTCGCTGTACACGGCGGGCGGCGGGGTGAGCCCCTACCGCACGCTGCCCGTGGGCCTCGACGTGGGCACCGACCGCGCCGACCTCCGGGAGAGCCCGGACTACGTGGGCGTGCGCGAGAAACGCCTCAAGGGGGAGGCCTACCTCGCGTTCATGGACAAGTTCGTCGACGCGATCAAGGCCCGGTTCCCCCGCGCCATCCTCCAGTGGGAGGACCTCTCGAAGGACACCGCGTTCACCGTCCTGGCGCGGTACCGCAAGCGCATCGCGTCGTTCAATGACGACGTACAGGGGACCGGTGCGGTGGCCCTGGCGGGCGTGATCAGCGCCTGCAAGCTCCGGAAGGAGCGGCTCGCCGACCAGCGGGTGATCGTGTACGGCGCGGGCGCGGGCGGCGGCGGCGTGGCCATGGCCATCCGCGACGGCCTCATCCACGACGGGCTCTCTCGCGAAGAGGCGCTCGCGCGCATCTTCGTTCTCGACAGCAAGGGGTTGCTCGTCGATGACCGCCCGATGGAGGACTACAAGCAGGAATTCGCCAAGTCCGCGGCGGACGTGGCGAGCTGGGGCGCCCCCGGGCGCGCGCCGAACCTGGAGGAGACCATCCGCGGCGCGAAGGCCACGGTGCTCCTCGGGCTCTCCGGCCAGCCGGGGACCTTCACCGAGGTGCACGCCCGGTTGATGGCAGAACACACCCAGCGGCCGGTCATCTTCGCCCTGTCGAACCCCACCACCTCTTGCGAGGCTACCCCCGAGGACATCCTCAAGTGGACGGACGGCTGGGCCATCGTCGCTACCGGGAGCCCGTTCGCACCGGTGCAGCTCGCGGGCGGCGAACCGCAGGAGATCGGCCAGGGAAACAACGCGTTCATCTTCCCCGGGCTCGGCTTCGGGGCGATCCTCTGCAACGCCACCGAGGTCACCGACGCGATGGTCATGGTGGGCTCGCAGGCGCTCGCGGCCTACACCGAGGAGAAGTACCTCGCTCAGGGCCTGGTGTACCCGCCGGTGAGCGAGCTGCAGGAGGTCTCGATCCGGGTGGCGACGGCGGTCATCAAGCAGGCCTTCGCCGACGGGGTGGCCGGCACGCACAACTTCGGCCCGGATGAGGCGGAGTCCTGGGTGCGCAAACACTTCTGGCGGCCGCGCTACCTGCCGTTCGTCCGCGGGTAGGGGCTACCCCTCGATGCGCACCACGCCCTGCCGGGAGAGCACCAAAACCCGGCGGAGCATGTCGGTTTCTCCGCCACGTTGCACCCGGATCACCACGGGGATCCGGTAGGTCTTCGGGCCGTGGATGCGGTGGGCGTGGCCGTCGTCGTCGAGCTGGTAGAGCGCGCGGGATGGTTCATCCATCCGGCGGAGCCAATCCCGTACGTGGATGCGGAGGATCTGCTCCACCCCGTCGGCTTCGGGGCACTGGGCCACCAGGGTCGGGAGCAGGCGGAGCCGGCGCCGGTAGTGCACGACGTCGTCTGAGGCGCGCACGACGAGCTCGATGGGGTCCTCCCCCCGGTCGCGTAGCGCGACGACGTCCGCGGCCACCTCCGGGAGATGCAGTCGTCGGACGGTCTCTTCGGCGTGCCCGAGCACCGTGTCCTCTCCCTCGGGGCAGAGCTCCACGCGACGGTCGTAGAGCCACCCGGGGAGGCGCCGGGCGAACCACCCCTTGAGGTGGTCCTTCATCCGGTCCTTGAGGATGTACCCGCCGACGGCGAAGGCGAGGAACATCGAGAGGGACGCCCAGTCGCGCGGGCCGCCGGGGGTGCCGACGGTCCACAGCGCCACGAGCTGGAAGAACACCGCCACGGTCATCGCCAGGGCGGCGGCGAGGCCAAACGCGAGGTCCTGCGCGGCCTCGGTGCGGTGCGTGGAGACGAAGCGGAGGTGCAGTACCGAGAGGATGTACTTCTTGAGTCGGTTGAGCTCGGTGACGAAGTGTTCGTTGTCCACGGCGTCGGCCTCCGCGAGCTCTCCGTGGAAGCCCGAGGTGATCCGCGCGCCGGTCTCCTTGCGGATGGCGGCCTCAAGGACCGGGTGTGGTGACGAGGCATGCAGGCGGAACCACACCTCGATTGTCTGCATCGAGAGGTAGTCGTTGACCGCGCGAAGCGCCGTGGCAAAGCTCGAAGACGGGCGGGTGATCGAGGCCATGGTCGACCGATACCGTTCGAGGACGGCCTCGCCGTCTTCCACCAGGGCCCGCACCGCCGCTTCGCGCCCCACCGCCGAAGCATGCTCCGCCTCCTGACGACGTTCCCGGAGCTGATCGCGCACGCAGGCGCCATAGAGGCGCAACGCCCGGACGGCGGCGGCTTCGACCGACGGCGACGCGGTGCCGGCCGACAACCGCGCCCGATCCACCCGAAGCGCGCCGAGGAGCGCGTCGGCTTCGAGCAGGAGTCGGCGCGGGGCTTCGAAGCGGACGTAGGCGGTACGCTCGCGGTAGAACCGGTCGCGATCGAACCCCGGATCGTCCACCCCGAGCTGGGAGGGGAGGAAGAACCACACTTCGAGGTCGGCGCCCCCGGACTGGAACGGGACGTCGAGCTGGAGCTCAAGAGCAGTGGGATCATGGACCCGGAGGCGGATCACGGCCCCTCCGTAACCTGTTCGTCACATTGGAGACGGACTATCGTGACTCAATCTCCGCCTGCAGCCCTCCCGCGGCGCGCATCGCGTCGAGGATCACGATGAGGTCGCGCGGGGTCACCCCCATGGAGTTGAGGGCGCCCACGACGTCGCCGACGGTCGAGCCCTTCAACAGGGTCACCTTGCCCTTCTCCTCCCGCACGCGGACCTCGGTGTTGGTCACCGGCGTGGTCTCGCCCTTGGCGAGCGGGTTCGGCTGGCTCACCTCGTTCTGGCGGGAGACCTCGATCGAGAGCCCACCGTGGGCGATCGCCAACGGGGTGAGCGGGATGTCCGCGCCCATGACCACCGTTCCCGTACGCTCGTTGACGACCACCTTGAGCACGTGGTCGAGCGGGAGCTCCAGGGACTCCACCGTCGCGATCAGCTCCGCCTGGCGACCGAGCCAGCCGTCAGGCACCTGGACCCGGACCGTGCCGTTGTCGACCGCGCGAGCGGTGTCCGGCCCCAGGAGCGCGTTCACGACCGTGGCCATGCGCGTCGAGTTGGTGAAGTCCGGCTGATCGAGGACCCAGTCGAACGTGGTCTGCTCGCCGATGTCCAGCTGGCCGGGAATCTCCTTCTCCACGATGCCGCCGCGGGGCACCATGCCCACGGTGGGGTGGTTCTTGATCGTCTCGTTCCCCCCGCCCTCCACCGAGTACCCGCCGACCAGGATGTGCCCCTGGGCCGAGGCCATCTCCATGCGGTTCGGCGCGATGAGCGGGGTGAGGAGCAGCGTGCCCCCCTCCAGGGAGCGGGCGTCCCCCGCGGAGCTCACCGTGAGATCGAGGTGCGTCCCCGGGCGCGCGCCGGCGGGAAGCGTGGCGGTGACCAGGACGATCGCCACGTTCTTGGACTTGATGTCCGCCTCGGTGACCGGTACGCCCAGCGGGCTCAGGCGCGCGGCCAACGAGTGCATGGTCGCCGCGTTCTGCTGGCTGTCCCCCGTCTTGTTCAGGCCGACGACCAGCCCGTACCCCATGAGCGAGTTCTCGCGGATCCCGTAGACCGCGGCCACGTCCTTGATCCGGGCGGCTTCCGCGGGAGAAGCGGCGACGGCGAGCGCGAGCAGCAACCACGTCATGCCGGCCTCATCGGTCGGCGCGGGCGAAAGTTGAGGCCGGACTCAGGGTGTCGACAGCGCGGGCGCCTTGAGCTCCAGGGGGAGGGCGGCGAACGTGACCGAGCGGGCGATCAACGCCGCCTGCGACTCCGCCTCCAGCGCCAGCTCACCCCCCCCCGCGGGCGGCAACGCGCCGCCCGGAAGCGGATACGTCCCCCGATAGACCCAGGTGGCCATCGGGTAGCGGGTGGCCAGCTCGGGCAGCTCCGCCTCGGCTTCGGGCCAGAGCGTGAGCAGCGACGGAGGGAGCTTCGTGGCGGCGAGGGCGCGGGCGTTCTCGACCGTGAGGCGGACGCTGAGCACCTCGACCACGAGGGTGTCGGCGCCGGATGGGTCGGCGTTCGCGGGCCACGTGAGGGTCGCCCCGGGGCCGATACGGGCGTCTTCGGTGCGGCGGGCGGGGCGGCCGGTGGCGCTGTCACCCCAGTCCCAGGTCTGGCCCACGCGGAGGACGTCGCGTGATACGGTGGCTCCGGCGCGCTCGAAGCGGGCTTCGACGCGGAGGAACCGCTCGGGATCGCCCGTGGGGAGCGAGTGACCCGCGGTGTTGGTGAGCGCCACGGAGACCGTCCCGCGGTCGCCGCCTTCGCCGGCCCGCACCGCCACCGTCAGCCCGCTCGACCAGCCGCGCTCCATCAGCAAACCGTAGCCCTCGACCGTCTTGGGGATGCCGCCGCCCACCCAGACGTGGCGCCGGAGCGTCAGGTCCGGCCCGCCGGCGGCCGCCGGGCGTGTCGCCTCCGGCATATGGCATTCCACGCAGCTGCGCGCCGTGTCCGGTCCCGAAGCGAGCTCCTCCGCCGTCTTGAACCAGCAGGGGAACGTGGGGGTGAGCACCACGTCCCCGGGGCTGTGGCAGCTCACGCAGATGCCGCGGAGGGCGTCGGGGTCGACCCGGACGCGGTGTGGCGCGCGGCCGGAGCCCCGCGGCCCGATCACCACGCCCTGCCCGTCGCCGTCGCGGCGCACGTGGCAGGTGGCGCAGGTGACCCCCTCGGCGACTCGAGCCGGGTCGTAGTCAGGGTTCGGGGAGGCGATCACCGAGGCGATGCTGTCCACCGCCGCGAGGTGGGTGTCCAGGGTGACGGTCTCGGCCCGTTGGGGCGCCGTCGGCGCGTGGCAGTTGAGGCACAACCACACCGGCTGGTCTGGCTTGGCCAGCTCGCCGAAGAACTGGAGGTCGCGCATCGCGGCGGCGTGGGTGGTGGCGCCCCACTCGTGTTGGTGGTCGGCGTGGCACGCGCCGCACGTCGCCGCGCGGGTGTCGATCGTGCCCCCGGCCACGACCGCGACGGTAGGGGGCGCGTCCCGAGGGGTGAGGAAGTCGTGTTCACCGAACCGTTCACGCAGCGTGGGCCCGAGCGCCGGGGCGGCCGGTCGGCAGGACGCGGCCAGGAGCAGCACCCAGGCCACCGGACCTCAGCGCCGGCGTCGGGTGAGGATCAGCGCGGCGCCTGCGAGGCCCGCCGCCAACGACGGGGGGGCTCCCCCATGGTCGCAGGCGCAGCCGCCGGGGGTCTCGCCGCCGGTGTCCGTGTCCGCGCCCGCGGCGTCGCCGCTGTCCGCGGTGTCGCCACCGGTGTCTGCCGTGTCGCCGCCGGTGTCGTCCATCGCGGCGCACGCGGCGGCGTCCGCCTCGGCGCCGAAGCACACGGTGAGCTTGGTGGAGTTCGCCGCCAGCGTCGGATTGCTGACCATGAGCCAGTACTTGCCCGGCGCGGACACCCCGAGGTCGTGCGCCTGCGCATCGGCGGCCAACGTGGCGATCTTCTCGCCCATGTCCCCGTTGTCCTCGACCGGGAAGACCTCCAGGACCAGGTCGGCGCCCTCGGCGTCGGTGGCCACCCAGAGCGGCGTTTCGGCCTCGGTCTCGACCATGTAGTAGGTGGTGGAGAGCGGGTAGAACCGGTTCTCGTCCTGCACTGAGGCCCCGTCGGCCTCGGCCTTGATGCCGCGGAGTTCGCCCGCGAAGGGGTAGCTCTCCACCGTGCCGGCGCGGACGCCGGTGGCGAGGTTCCACTCCCCGAACGTCACCCAGTCGTCGTGGAGCGTGCCGCCGTGGGCAACCTCCACGGCCTCCATCCCCGCGAGGAGCGAGTCGTCGTCGGTGGAGTCGCCCATCGCATACAGCAGGTCGACCATGGCGTCGTCGCCGTAGCGGTCGGTGAGGAACCACCACCAGATCGCGGTGCCGTAGGCGAAGGCGGGCACCGGACCGGAGGGGGGCTCGTTGAGCGAGCGGCCAGTGTCGTCGAGGTAGCCGCCGCAGAGGTCGAGGAAGTCCTCGATCTCCGGCTCGAAGTAGTCCTCCGCCCAGGTGGCGGTGCCCTCGAGGAACCACACCGCGTCGGTGGATCCGTAGGCCGCCTGGACGCCGTGGAAGAGCTCGTGGCTGGTGAGCACGCGGACGGCCGAGTCGACGCTCGGGTAGCCGTACCCGGAGAAGTCGTTCTCCATCTGGAAGTAGCCGTAGCAGGCCGAGCCGTCGCAGCCCTCGGTCGCCCAGTTCCCGTCGGCGTTCCCCGCGAAGTCCACGAGGTAGGCGTCGAGACGGTCGTCGCCGCCCACGCCGTGGTCGGGGAGGGGGCCGTCCACCCCGAGGGCGCGGAAGCCGTCGAGCACCTCCTCCGCGGTCACCCCGACGTCCTCCACGAAGTCCGGCGTTCCGTCCGAGTCGGCGTCGGTGGCCAACACGGCGTTGGTGCCGCTGGTGCTGTACCAGACCCGGACGCGGCCGCCGGGGGCGTCCCACGACACGATGGTGTCGGACTCGTCGTAGGTCCACATGCCCGAGCCGTCCGTGGGGCGGGCGAGCGCGACGCTGAGCGTGAGGGTGAGGAGCATGCCCTAACGGTAGCTCGCGCGACACGATACGGCAGCGACCTCGACACGGAGATCGCATGCGCTTCGCCCTCTCACTCCCGCTGCTCCTCACCTTCGGGTGCGGCACCCCGGCAAACGTCGAGGGCGATGAGCCCGGCGAGTGCACGGACGCGGCCGACAACGACGCCGACGGCGCCTTCGACTGCGACGACAGCGACTGCGCCGGCTCCCCCGACTGCGGCGGCGACACGGCGGACACCGGCGGCGGCGACACCGGCGGCCTCCCCGATCAGGATCCGGTCTGCACCGAGCCCGTCGACCCGCCGTGCATCGACGAGATGATGCAGGAGCTCGGCATGCAGGACGACAAGGTGAGCTCTGGCGAGGTCACCACGACCAGCGACGGCGCCGACTTCGTCACCCTGGTGGACGCCACGGCCGGCGGGATGTCGGCCTCGTCGAAGAACCCGTGGACGTACATCAAGTTCACCCAGACGGGTGCCGAGCGGGTCGACATCAACGACGACGACTCGCTCTCCGACATGACCTGGGCCTTCGGCATCAAGCGCGTGAACATCCGCCTCAACAGCGGCGACTCCGGGCCGAGCTGCGTGGGCGTACACAAGGTCACCGGCAAGGACTACGCGGCCGTCACGGTGGACGACATCAAGGGCAAGTTCGAGACCGAGAACTTCTACGACGACAGCTGCAATCTCAGCGTCGATCCCATCGGCGATCCCGAAACCGCGATGATCGAATGGTGGACCTACGTGTCGTGCGTGGAAACCACGATGGTCCCCTGGCTGGTGCAGCTCGAGGACGGCCACGTGCTCAAGGTCGTGGTCGAGACCTACTACGCCGGCGAGGGCCAGGACGAGTGCAACACCGGCGGCAGCACTCGGGAAGAGGGCGGCTGGGTGCAGCTGCGCTGGCAGTACCTGAAGTAGTACGCCGAGTCACGTCGGGTGAGCGGCGGTCGGGCGGAGGGCGTGCCCGGCCGGAGGCCTCGGCGGTCGAGGAGCCGCCGCGGCGAGAATGGCGAGGGCAGGCGTCGGCGGGGCCGGCGGTCTCGCTTGTTTCGCCCCGGCGGTCGCTCGACCACCGACGGGTCCTTGGGGCAGGGCGGTGGAGCGGGCTCCAGCCCGTCGATCATTCCGTCAACAGCGCGCGAACGGTCGGCATGAGCACGTCGGCCAGCTCGCGGTGACCCGTCGCACTGGGGTGCACGGGATCGATGAACCAGTCGTTCATCGTCTCCGCCTTGATTCCGTCTTCGGCCGCCACCAGATCGACGAGCGTGGCCCCGGTGTGGGCCGCGACGGCGCGGGTGGCGGCGATGATGCCCTCCGAAGCGCGGATCGGCACCGGATCGAGGTCCCGCGCGGCGCGGAGGTCGGCCCAGCCGCCGGTCAGATCGCCGTCGGCCTGACGCCACCACCCGCGGACGAAGCGGGCTTCCGGGCAGTCCGGCGCCGCATCGGCCGCCGCGTCCGCCTCGCCCCGGCTCATGATCTGCGGGTGGAGCACGTACCCGGTGCGGCTCACGACCCACATGCCCTGCGGCACCTGCTGTGGGCACACGGCGGTGTTGGACTCGTAGAGGCCGTCGCGGCTGATCGAGGTCACGAGCACCACCTTCGCGCCTGCCCGCTGGGTCGCCCGCACGGTGATCTCCAGGTTCGCCGAGAACTCGGCGGCGGCGAGGGCGCGTTGGGTCTCGTCCGGCTGCACGGGGATCGGGGGGTGGTCCGGCGCTTTGGGTGCGGGCATCACCAGGTCTCGCAGCGACGCATAGGCCTGGAACCGCTGGGCCCAGGCGCGCACGTGCGCGGTGGTGGCGCTGCTGATCGAGGAGTAGCGGGCCAGGAAGTACGCGTTCCCGATGTCATTGTGGCCGTAGTAGTACACCACCACCGCCGGGTGGTAGCGCAGCGCCTCGGGCACGAGCGTGCGGATGGCGTGGGAGTCCAGGCCGATGCGGCCGAGGTTGAGCACCTCGGCGTTCACGCCGGCGTCGCCAAGGCGTCCCTCCAACAACGCGGGGAATTCCTGCGCCGCGGGGAGGTTGCTGCCGGCGCGCACGCTCGACTCGCCGAAGACCATCACCCGCGGCCGCCCCGGCGTGGGCTGGATGGCGAACGGCGCGACGAAGTCCCGGCCCTGGTACGCCGCAGACGCCATCCCGTCGGCTTCGGTGAACGCGGTCTCCGTAGGGTCCCACATCTGCCGCACCAGCGGCGGCGGCGGGACCGGGCCCCGAACCGCGCGCAAGGTGAATTCGGCCCCGGCGATCACCGCGGCGGTGATCGCGAGGCTGAAGAGGAGGCGGAGCGAGCGCGCCCGAGCCTTCACCCTACACGTTCCGCCGATACTCGCCGCCGACCTCGTAGAGCGCGCGGCTGATCTGCCCCAGCGAGGCCACCCGCACGGTGGTCATCAGCTCGGCGAAGAGGTTGCCGCCGTCGAGCGCCACCTGGCGGAGGCGGGCGAGCGCCGCCGGGGCCTCGTCCGCGTGTTTGCCCTGGAAGGTGGCCACGGCGTCGATCTGCGCCTGCTTCTCAGCGTCGGAGCTGCGGCGGAGCTCGATCGGCGGCGGCTCCCAGCTCTCGGCGAGCGTGGTCGGGTCCTGGAAGGTGTTGATGCCGATGATCGGCAGCCGCCCGTCGTGCTTCTGCTCTTCGTAAAACAGCGACTCGTCCTGGATCTTCCCGCGCTGGTACTGCGTCTCCATCGCGCCGAGCACGCCGCCGCGGCTGTTGATGCGCTCGAACTCACGGAGCACGGCCTCCTCCACGAGGTCGGTGAGCTCGTCCACGATGAAGCTGCCCTGGAGCGGGTTCTCGTTCTTCGCCCACCCCAGCTCCTTGTTGATGATGAGCTGGATCGCCATCGCCCGGCGCACCGACTCCTCGGTGGGGGTGGTGATCGCCTCGTCGTAGGCGTTGGTGTGCAGCGAGTTGCAGTTGTCGAACAGCGCCAACAACGCCTGCAACGTGGTGCGGATGTCGTTGAACTGGATCTCGCGGGCGTGCAGCGACCGGCCGCTGGTCTGGATGTGGTACTTGAGCTTCTGGCTCCGCTCGTCCGCGCCGTAGCGCTCCTTCATCGCGACGGACCAGATCCGCCGGGCCACGCGGCCGATGACGGTGTACTCGGGGTCGAGCCCGTTGCTGAAGAAGAAGCTGAGGTTCGGGGCGAAGTCGTCGATCTTCATGCCCCGCGCGAGGTAGTACTCCACGAAGGTGAAGCCGTTGCTCAACGTGAAGGCGAGTTGGCTGATCGGGTTCGCGCCGGCTTCGGCGATGTGGTACCCCGAGATCGACACCGAGTAGTAGTTCCGGACGTCGTTCTCCACGAAGAAGCTCTGGATGTCGCCCATCATCCGCAGGGCGAACTCCGTGGAGAAGATGCAGGTGTTCTGGGCCTGGTCTTCCTTGAGGATGTCGGCCTGCACCGTGCCGCGCACGTTCTGGAGCACCCAGCCGCGGAGCTTGGTCGCTTCGTCGTCGGTGGGCGCGCGGCCGTTCTTCTTGGCGAACGCCTCGATCTGCTGGTCGATCGCGGTGTTCATGAACATCGCGAGCAGGATCGGAGCCGGGCCGTTGATGGTCATCGACACGCTGGTGGACGGCGCGCAGAGGTCGAAGCCGCCGTAGAGGATCTTCATGTCGTCGAGCGTGGGCACGCTCACGCCGGACTCGCCGATCTTCCCGTAGATGTCCGGCCGCACCGCCGGGTCTTCGCCGTAGAGCGTGACGCTGTCGAACGCGGTGGAGAGCCGCTTCGCCGGCTCCCCGGCGCAGAGGTAGTGGAACCGCGCGTTGGTCTTGGCGGGGCCGCCCTCGCCGGCGAACATGCGCTTGGGGTCCTCGCCCTGCCGCTTGAGCGGGAACACCCCGGCGGTATACGGGAAGAAGCCCGGGAAGTTCTCGGTCATCGACCACCACACCATGTCGCCCTCGTCGCGGAAGCGCGGGGTGGCGATGCGGGGGATGCGGGTGTGAGAGAGCGACTCGGTCACCAGCGGCTGGGTGATGTCCTTCCCGCGCACGGTGTAGGTGTAGGTGTCCTGGCGATACCGCTCCACCAACGCCGGGTAGGCGTCGAGGGCGCAGGCGGCGTCGGCGTCGAGCACGATGGTGTCGCGCTTCTGGAGGAGGGCGGGCGCGAGCTCCGGGAGCTCGTCCGCCGAGGCGGCGAGCGCCTGGCGGCGGCTCGCGCGGTCGGCGTTGTCGGCCGCGCGACCGCGGTAGCCGCGGCAGGTGTCGGCGATGTCCCCGAGGTACCGCTCGCGGGCCGGCGGGACCACGCGGCGACGGGGAGGGCTGGCGCGAGTGCCGGGGTCTGGCACCGTGGAAGGCCAGGGCTTGCCGGTCTTCTCTACGAGCTTCGCCAGGAGCGCCAGGTACGCGGAGTTCACGCCCGGGTCGTTGAACTGCGAGGCGATGGTGCCGAAGACGGGCAGCTCCTCGTCCTTGGCACCCCAGGCCTCGTGGTTGCGACGGTACTGTTTGCGCACGTCGCGGAGCGCGTCTTCGGCGCCGCGGCGCTCGAACTTGTTGAGCACCACGAGCTGGGCGTAGTCGAGCATCTCGATCTTCTCGAGCTGGCTCGGGGCGCCGTACTCGGGCGTCATCACGTAGACCGGCACGTCCACGAGGTCGACCACGCCGGCGTCCGACTGGCCGATGCCGCTGGTCTCCACGATGATCAGGTCGTAGCCGGCCGCCTTCGCGGCGGTGATCGCGCCGTTGAGGCCGGCGCTGAGCTCGCCCTTCTCCCCGCGCGTGGCGAGCGAGCGCATGAACACGCGCCCGGGGACGATCGCGTTCATGCGGATGCGGTCGCCGAGGAGCGCGCCGCCGCTCTTCTTGCGGGTGGGGTCCACGCTCAGGACGGCGACCTTGCGGTCGGGAGAGTCGGCCACGAAGCGGCGGACCAGCTCGTCGCAGAAGCTGGACTTGCCCGCGCCGCCCGTGCCGGTGAGCCCGACGACCGGGGCCGGGTTCGCCGCGGCGAGCCGGGCCACTTCGGCAACAAGGGCATCGTCGGCCTCGCCGGCCTCGATCCGGGTGATCACCCGCGCCAGCGCGTTGACGCTGCCCTTGGCCAGGTCGCCGGCCAGCTCAGTGCCGCCCGCGTGCACCACGTCGAAGTCGGCGCGCTCCATGAGGTCCTGGATCATCCCCAGCAGGCCGAGGCGGCGCCCGTCCTCCGGGCTGTAGATCCGCTCCACCCCGTACGCCTGCAATGCCCGGATCTCTTCCGGGATGATCACGCCGCCGCCGCCGCCGAACACCTTGATGTGCCCCGCGCCCCGGCTCCGCAGCAGGTCCACCATGTAGCGGAAATACTCGTTGTGCCCGCCCTGATAGGAGCTCACTGCCACGGCCTGGGCGTCTTCCATGATCGCGGCGTCTACGATGTCGCCGACCGAGCGGTTGTGGCCGAGGTGGATCACCTCCGCCCCGAGCTGCTGGAGGATTCGCCGCATCACGTTGATCGAGGCGTCGTGCCCGTCGAACAGGGACGCCGCGGTGACGATGCGGATGGCGTGCTTGGGGTGGAAGCGGTCGGGGTTCACGGGCGCTCCGGAGCGGGCCGCCACCTAACCGGGCCGCGGGCGGCCGCGCGCGATCGGGCGCGGCGCCGCACCGTCGCCCGCCCTCGGCGGCGCGATCAGCCGCCTCCGAATCCGTACCGGAACGCCAGCGTGGGCGCGGGGATCACGGCGACGCCGGTGAAGAAGGCGTCCGTTTCGCCGAGGCGGACGCTCGGCCCGAAGGCCGCCTGTACGCCGAGGTCGAGGCTGAAGCGCCGCCAAGAGAAGCGCACCGCGGGACCCACCAGGAACGTCAGGGAGCCGTTGGTCGGCGAGACGACGGCAGCGGACCCGGCGAGCAGCGCGGTGTGGCGCCCGAGCGTCCACGTCACGTCCACCTCGGCACCCCCTGCGGCGCCGGATGTTCGGCCTGGACGGCGGCGGGTTCGGGATCGGGAAGGGGCATGGTGCGGGCCGGCTCCAGCTCAGGCGCGATCCACGACCTCGTCGCCCTCGCGGAGCACCAGCTCGACGAGGCCGATCCGGGTGGAGCTCACCAGATCAAGGCGGACGCCGCTCTCGCGCAGGCGCTCGCGCAACCGGCCGAGCAGCCCGTCCCAACGGCGCCGGAGCGCGTCCCGGTCCTCGATCTGGGGCCAGTGCGGGCGCGCGAGCTCCTCCCACGACATCGGCTGCTGGACGCTGGCGAGCTCGCTGATCACACGCGCGAGCTGACCGACCAGCACCAAAACTTCTTGCTTCGCCCTGTGGATCTGCACGGTGTCGAAGGACGTGACGATGCGTAGCGGGGAGGTGTCGTCCGCCCGGGTGGCGCTCGCGCCCACCGCCGAGAGCGCGATGGCCACGGCGCGGAACGTGCCGCTGGGGACCTCGACCCGGTCCCCGGGGAGCAGGGCGCGTGTGGCCTCCCCGACGCGGACGCGCCACTCCCCGTCGCTGTCCCAGAAGACCGCTTCGGCGCCGGCGACCGAGCCGGGCGCGAGGCGGGGGTGGGGGTCGTGGACCAGGGAGCAGGTGCCCGGGAGCGCCTGGGTCGGGAGTCCTTGGCCTTCGAGGCCGAGCACCGCGTCGGGGAGGGTGAGGCTCTCGACGACGAGGGTGGCCCGGGGGGCCAGGCGGAGCTCCAGCCCCGCCTCCAGCGGCGCGCTGTCGACGGCCTTGCCGGCCACGGTGAAGCGGCGCCGCAACGCCAACATCCACAGGCGCTCGCCGCGGAGGCTCACCATCGCATGCGCTTCGGAGACGTCGGGATCATCCAGGCGCAGCGCCGCTGCCCAGGTTCGCCCGATGAGGTCCCCCGCGTAGAGGGTCTCGGCGGTGCCGTCGGGGAGCCGGAGGCGGACGCTGGCGCGCATGACCGGGAAGGTAGCCCGGAGTGGAGCGACCCGCGCTCAGCGCGCGGGCGCCGTGCCCCACGCCGCCGCCACGTCTTCGGCGAGGACCGAGGCGGGACGGGCGAGCTCAGAGAGCTCCCAGATGCGCACCGTCTTGTCCCAGCTCCCGGACGCGAGGTCTCCGTCGGGCAGGAACTCCACGCTCACCACCCGCTCGGTGTGGCCGGGGAGCACCACGAGGAGGGCGCCCGTGTCCGCGTCCCAGACGCGGACGAGGCCGTCCATGCCCGCGGCGGCGACGCGCGTTCCATCGGGAGAGAGCGCCACGTCGAGCAGCGAGGCGCCAGCCGCGGCGAGCGTCCATCTCCGCTGGTCACCTTCCCACAGCTCCACGTCGCCCGCGTGTGCGACGGCGAGACGGCGCCCGCGAAGCGCGACCGCCCGTGCGTCCGGGTCCGTGCGCAGGGTCGTGGCGAGGGTCCCGTCGAGGCGCTCGATGGCGCCGTCGTCGTCGAGGGTCACCAGGGTGTCCCCGTCGCGTTCGAGGTCGCCGAAGGCCCGATCGGGGACCCGGAGCTCGGGGGTGGACGCGGGGGTCGACCATCGGAAGAGGCCGATGCTGAGGTCCAAGCCGAGCACCGAGCCGTCCGCACGCACGGCGAACCGGCGCAGCGCGCGGGCGCCCGTGAACCGGTGCCAGCCGTCCGGACCGAGCGCGGCGAGGAACGGTTCGTCCATGCCGGACGCGTAGAGCGTGCCGTCGCCCGGGGCGTAGCTCACCGCCTTGACCACCCGATCCCCGAGGACGGTCCGTTGAATCCGACAGTCCGTGAGCGAGGCGGTGAGCACCGTCCCTGCTCCGCCTCCGGCGGCGATGGTGGCGCCGTCGGGCGACACCGCGACGTCCGCGATGCCCGCGCTGGAGCGGATCAGCGCCGGGCTCCCCTGGGGCACGCGCCAGGTCCGCAGGCGGCCGTCGTGGACCAGGAGCCCGTCGGGGACGAAGGAGAACGCCCGCGGCCGCTCCGCGGGCACTTCTCCAACCAAGGATGCCCCGTCGATGCGCCAGAGCCCCACGCCGCCGGAGGTACCACCGATCGCGACCAGCCGGCTGTCGGGGGAGACCACCAGGGTGTTGATAGCGCCCAACGCGGTCATGCCGCTGGCGATGACCGCGCCGGTCGTCCCGTCGAGGACCTCCACCCGCCCGCGAAGGCTGCCCGCGACCAGCCGCCCGTCGGGCGTCCACGTCAGGGAGGACGCGTCGTGGTCGCCGCGGAGGTCGGAGGGGACCTGGAGGAGCGCCCCGCCGTCGACGCGCCCGATCAGCAGCGTGCCGTCGCCGCAGACGCCAGCCACGGCGCCGGAGGGCGAGACCGCGGCGACACGCATCGAGTCGAAGCATGGAGAGTGGGGCGTTTCGGCGAGGGGGAACACCGCGCCATCGACCCACTGGTGCCGCGGCGGGACCTGTGGCGTCCAGTCCGTTCCGCTGAGCGGCACCTCCGCCTGCCAGGCGCCGGTCGCCGGGTCGAGCCGCGCGGTGCCCCCGGAGCCGTCCCAGACCAGAAGGTCCCCCCCGACGAGCGCGCCGCCGTCCGCGCGGCGGGGGATGGACCACGTCTCCTTTCCCGAGCGGATCAGGCTCACTCCGGACGCCGTTCCACAGTAGACGTCCTCCGCATCGGCGACGAAGGACCAGTCGCACTTGAAACCAGGCCGGTCCGACACCAGCGCCGGGCGCTCTGCCCGGCCGAACGCGGCGAAAACACCACGAGCGAGGGGGTCTTCACGGCGCTGGAGCACCGTGAGCGCGAGGCGCTCGGCCTGCTCGCGGTCGCCGGCCCGGGTGGCCTCCACGGCCCGCTCCAGCTGAAGGTCGGCGAGCGATTCGGCCGCGCCGCTCTCCGCCGCCAACGCCCGCTCCAGCGATCGTTGGGTCTGCGCCCAGCCCACGCCCACCGCCGCCGCAACCGCGAGCGAGCCGGCCGCGCCAACCGCGATGGGGAGACGGTACGCGGCCACCGTCCGCCGCAGGAACTCGCCCGGGGTGTACACGTGGGCTGCGACCCGGCGGCCTTCGAACCAACGGAGCAGGTCCTCGGCGAACTCGCCCGCGTCGGGGTAGCGGAGCGACGGATCGGCCGCGGTAGCGCGGGCGACGATCGCCCCGATCTCCGCGGGGAGCCCGAGGCGGGCCGGTCCGCCGAACAGCTCCGAGAGGGTGATGCCGAGGCTCCACACGTCGTGGCGGGGATCGGGAGGTTCGCCGCGCGCCTGTTCGGGCGCCATGAACGCCGTGGTGCCGACGGGCCCGTGGGTCTGCACCGCCGGGAGGTCGGCCCAGCGCGCGGCGGCGGCCGCCGTGGGCGTAGCGAGCCCCCAGTCGACGACCTGGGTCTCGCCGTGGGCGCCGATGAGGATGTTCGCCGGCTTCAGGTCGCGGTGGACGATCCCGGCGTCGTGGGCCGCGGCCACCGCATCGGCGGCGTTGAGGAGGTGGCGGACGAGCTGACGGCGCGCGTCGGGGGAGGTGGCGTCCGCGACCGCACGCGCGAGGGTTCGGCCGCGAACGAGGCGCATCGTGTAGAACGGGCGTCCATCGGCCCGGGTGCCGGCGTCGTGAACGGCCACGATCCCCGGGTGATCCAGCCGGCTGGTGATCGCGGCCTCGCGGGCGAGGCGGGCGCGAGCGGTCGCGTTGCCTGCCCACGCCGGCTGCACCTCCTTGAGCGCCACGTCCCGGCCGAGGGCCCGGTCCCGCGCCGCGTGCACCACCCGCGGGTCGCCGTCCGGCAGGTCGC
>CAIXRH010000306.1 GCA_903921785.1 uncultured Pseudomonadota bacterium | reverse complement strand
TCGTGGAGGTCCACCTCCCCGAACTCCTCTTCACTCCAGCGCTTCGGATCCATGAAATTCTCCAGGAATCCCGGATCACCCGGCAGCATTGACTTGTCAAGAAGTCACTAGTGCTCAGGCTGCGGCAGCTCCCGCAGCGTGCGCACGACCTGGAGCACCTCGGACGACTCCGCGGCCGGGCCCATCGGCAGACCCGGCGGCACGTCCAGCGCCCACACCCGGTCCACCGGCTCGCCGCGCGCTTCGTGCACCTCGCCCCAGACGTAGGCGATCTTCCCGCCAAAGCTGTGCCCGATGGCGGTGCGGGGGGCGACGCCGAGGTCGGCGGCGAGCGTGTCGAGGTCGGCGACGCAGGCGCGCAGGGTGTCCGGTCCCGGGAGGTCGTGGCTCTCGCCGTGGTGGCGCAGGTCGGGGAGCACGAAGCCCCACTCGGGCAGGTCGGCGGCGAGGCGCTTGGCGACGGCGCGGACGACGACGGTGGGCCCGACGCAGAGGCGGAGGGGGGTGCCCAGGGGCGGGCGCGGCTGCTGTGTGCGTGAACATTCCGTGTCCCGCTGGACGTCGTCACGGCTCTGGAGTACGATGGCCGGGAGTCTTGACTGCGTGGTCCCTTGGAGGTCCCGATGGCTCGTCAATGCTACTCTGCGGGAAGGTGGTGCATCATTCTGGCCGGCCTTCTCGTGGCCGGCCACGCGCGGGCAGTCTGCGACGAGGATGGCGACGGCTTCGCGGGAGCCCACCCGGGCTGTTTCCCCGTTCGCGACTGCGACGACAGCGTGCTGTTCGGCGCTTACATCAACCCCGGCGAATACGAGGACCCCGATTCCACGGTGGACGATAACTGCGATGGCCGTCGGGGACTCATACCCATGTGGATCGACGGCCACTTTCCGCCCTCCCAATGGGCAACGAGCGGCGCTGTGGCTTTCCTGTCCTCTGGGGGCGCGGCGTTCGATCTGATGCGTGTGGGCGACACGGCCGCCACCTCCATCTCCAAGGCCACGCGATCCGTCAGCATCCCCCTCAACGTGGCTGCTGCGCTTTCGGTGAAGGTGAGCGCCGACGAGGGGACCGGCGTGCCGTGCACCATCACCGCCCAAATCGGTGGAGGGTGGCTGGGCGACTTCCTGCCCGGTGAGGGCGTCCACGTGATCGGCCTCGGCGGCGCGTACGCCATCCCGGCGACCCTGACCGCCCTTCGCGTCCAGTGCCCGGCCCACCGTCGGGTCACGATCGACTGGATCCAGGTGCAGGATGATCTGGAGGAGTTCGGCCCCCCGGGGGAGGCTACCGTCACGTGGCGCGACACCCGCAACCCCATCGCCGACGAGGTGATCTCGCTCGTTCCCGCCGCCGATGGCCGGGTGTGGTTTGGCACGGACACCTCCGGGCTCGGCGTGTGGGACAGCGCTGGCTGGCACGCTTCCAACGGGGAGGGGAACACCTCGCTGATGATGGGCGGCACCCTGGGTGTCTCGGGCATCCTCCCCATCGGCGACCAGTCGGGTGAGGTTTTCGCGCTCACCGGTGACGCATCAGGTGAAACCAGCCCGTTTCAGACCGCCCTCTCCAACAACGACGACGGCGGCTACGCGACCACGGTGCTTGGCGGCTTCTGGCGTTCGAACGACGATGGAGCGAGTTGGGAGCAGCTTGGGTCCACAATGGCCCAGTGGCCACCGACCGTCACGCCGCCCGCCACCCCGAACTATACCGACGACGTAGGCGGGTACAACCTCATCACAAATTGCCCGGGTGCCCACATGGAGCGGACGTGGGAGCACGGAGGTGGGCAGCACCTGCAACCGCAGTCGCTCCCGGCCACCGCGGGCGAGCCCGTGTACATCGCAAACGACGCGCCCTACAACATCGGCGTCTCCTTGTGGGACGGAAGCTCGATCTGCCCTCTGCCGCACATAGGCGACGCCCTCCCGCACGCCTATGTCGGCGCCTTGTTGCGCGTAGACACCGAGGGTGGATCCCAGGCACTTGTGGTGGGCTACCGCGCCCGTATCGCCGATCTCGACGACTCCGTTCCGACTCCGGGCAGCACCCTGTTCGTGTGCCAACTCCACGCCAACCCGACCTGCGCAGGCGGGAACCCCGCCTCGTGCCACGAAGTCACGGTGGCCAACCTCGCCGAAGACGAAGACTTCGATGAGGACTGGTTTGGCGCGGACGTGCGGGACCTTCAGGAGGACCTGTGGCATGCCTACAGTCAGGAGGCGCCCGCCTGGGCCGGGGTGCTCGTGGCCGACGGGGGGGCTCGGCCCGCAAGCGCGAGCACGTATGAAGAGAACACGCTCACGAAGGACGTCTTGGGCGACGGTGCGGTGCTCCAGGACGGCATCGGCGACGCCGAATGCACATACGAACACGCTGGAATACACGAACTCCGCATCGCCGACGCTCCCGGCGGTGGCCTCGAGGTGAGCTTCGTCCCCTGGCTGGCCAGCATCGCCGACTTCCCCCAACTGGAGGGCGAAGCGAGTCTCGGGGATGTCGGCGACGCACTTACCGGAATCTCGATGGACCCGTACGGGGAGTGGGTGTTCGCACACGTCCCAGCCAATTGGGGCCGCCACTATGAGATCGACCGCATGTACCGGATCCTGGCGGACGACCTGTTCAACGCCACCGGTTGGTGGCAGCCCGTGAACACGGGTGAGCTCGGCCACTTCGGCTGGGAGACGGACACCTACGAAGCCTGGAGAAAGGACAACGACCTCTACGTGTCGGAGAGCCCGCTCGGTTCAACGGCAGACGGGAGTCGGGCCGCACCGTTCCCCTCCCGGTCCGCGCCGGGTCCGAGTTGGGACAGCGTGTGGCTGGACACGGCGGATTCCGCCATCCTCGGTTCGGGCGTCAACCTCTGGTACGTGTGGGGGCTGGCGGACGACTGGTCCGACGATCTCATCGGAGACGCCAGCTCGGTCGACACCGGCATCGAACCCGAAGGCGACGTGCGTTTCTACTACCTCCCGGCGCAGAACGCCAACGAACTCGCGTTCCAGGGCGTGCCGGTCGCCGAGGTGGCCACGGGCCCCGACGGCCACGTATGGAGCGCAGTCGGCGATGAGGGGCTCGTGCACTACTCGGTGGACGCGGGCACGCTCCTGGAGACCTCTACGGTGGACTGTTTGTGGGACGGATGGAACACCTCCGCCAATAGCGTCGTTGTCGTGCCCCGCGAGGATCCGGAGGAGGGGCCGGCCGCACCCGTCGTATGGGCGACCCTCGCCGAGAGTTGGAGCCCGCAGTTCATGGGGGTGGTTCGCACCACCGACAACGGCACGACCTGGCGATACGCCGGGGCGGGGTGGGATGGGATGGCGGTGGATGACCTCCACGCTGGAGATGGCGGTCACCCCGAATACGGTGCACGGGTGTGTGTCGACTACGACCGTAGCCACATGGCCCTCCAGTTCGACCCCACCCTGGGCGCGAAGCCCCCGAGCAATGCGTTTTCTACCGCCGATCCTAGCCGCCTCGGCGACCTGCAAGACGGGACTTTTGCCAGCTACGGCCACCCCATGGAGGTCCGCGCGCTCAACGAGCACACCGCGGTCGTACTTTTCGGGCCGACAAGCGCCGCCGACGCCGGTGGCCTCTACACCACCGACGGCGGGCTCTACGTAACGATCGACGATGGGAGCACCTGGCACGCCATCACCTTCGATGGCGGCGCGGAGAGCTGCGACGAGCGGGTGACCTACGGCGCGCAGGGCAACGGAACGCTCGTGAGCTTCGAACTGGTTCATCCTGGTGTAGACAGCGTGTGGGAAGGCGTGACGGGTTCGGCGACGTATGATCTGCTCTATACGGTCGGGGGGCTGACGTACTCCGTTCCCTCGGCGTGTTCGTTGGCCCGGGTCCGGTTCACCGTGTCCCCGACGACGGCGGACCCTGTCGCGGCCACCTGGACCTGGTACAGCTACCCTGCCGTTGCGGGAGACGATCCGGCCGCCTGTGCCGTAGCGCCTCACTCCCTGGTCGGTGCCGTGCCGTCTGCGACCGGCGACGACGCGATGTTGTTCGGCAGCTACAGCCGAACGGGCGGTGGCGTTTGGAATCACCTATACGGCGGCGCGTGCCTCTTTGATCTCGACACGGTGGACCTCGGGGCTTCGCTCACAATGATTGTGGACCCCACCCACCATGTACAAGACATCAGCGCCGTGGCCTCCCACCCCCAGGTGGCCGACCTTTGGGCCCTCCTTCCCTCTCTCAGCGCCTGGGGCTATGGCGAATGCGCCACCTGGGACAAGAACCTCGGCCCTGCGTTCGTGGGCGGGCACCTCGACTGCGACTACCCGTGGCCGTTGCTGGTCCAGGGCAACGCCTCCGGCTTCTCCGTCACCCGGACGATGGGCTACCCCGCCTTGGCGTTCGCCGGTCCTCAACCGGTCAGCTACCCCGTGGGCAAAGCGAAGTCCGCCGCCTGGTCCGAGCTCAGTGTCCCGGACGCCTCCGCGGACGGGACGGGGAGCTACCTCATCGTGGGCACGCTGGGGCAAGGCACCTGGCGCGGGGAGCTCACGTGGTGATCCTCCTCCTCGCGTGCGGCTCCGGCACCTCCTCGCCCGACGACTCCGCGAGGGGTCTCGGGGAGACCGCCGAGCACGACGACACCGGACCCGACACTGGCGACACAGCGGACGCCGGTGACACGGCGGACTCCGTCGTGGACCCTTCCCTGGTGGACGCGGACGGGGACGGCTACACGCCCGACGCCGGCGACTGCGACGACACCCGCCCCAACGTCTACCCCGGGGCCCCCGACTACTGCGACGGGCTTGATGCGGATTGCGACGGGGAGCCGATCCCAAACGGCTCGTGTTCGACCATGGGCGAAGCGAGCGCGATGTGGTCGTGGTGGATCCAGAGCGGGGAAGGCTCGCTGCACCCCGATCTGGTGAGGATTGGCGAGGTTTCGGGGGACGCCATCCCGGACCTCGTGCCGCAGGGATTCCTCGACGACAAGTCGGACTCACTGAACGCGGTGGATACGCTTTCACTCGCGATGCGCACCCCAATAAGCACCTGGGCGCCTCCGAGCTGGACCTCTGCCTATCCAAGCTTTGTCGGCTCGATTCCCCTCCCGATCGCCGACGGGACGGGAGATGGAATCGGAGACTTGTGGCTGACCACGGACTCGTTGGGCGGCTTCCAAGGTGGGGTGTTCCTCTTTCCCGGGCGGACGGGGGGATTCCCGGCCGACCCGCTCCGCTACGACGAAGGCGCCCAAGCCTGGTGGCTCGATGGGGGTGGGCTCGAGCTCGACGAGTTCATCGACGGCAGCGTGGGGGACGTCACCGGCGACGGGCGCGCGGACGTCCTGGTGCGCACGGTGGACGGCACCCATGACCATCTCACGCTGGTGCCCGGCGATCCCGACGTGAGCGGCGAGCACTCGCTCACCGACTCCCCCTCCATGTGGGCGGATGAAGAGCAGACGGACATCCAGCGCGCCCGGCTCGTCGGGGACCTGGATGGGGACGGGTGCGCGGAGGTCGTGATGTCGGCACACGCCACGGGGCTGGACTCGTTGGTGTACTACCTGTCCGGCTCCGATTGGGCGGGCGAGGCACACGTCGAAGATTTCGCCGCGCCGCTCTCGGCGGGTATGACGGATGACGGCCGGCTCGCGGGAACCCCAGACGCGGCGAGTGCCCCGGGAGACATCAATGGCGACGGCCTCGACGACGACCTGCTCGGCAGCACCGACTCCGCCGGCGCCCACTGCGCGCTGGTGCTCTCCGGAGGGATCCCCTCGGGCGACGTGGACGGCTGGGTCACCGTTCAGGTTTGTGGCCATGATTCGGCTCCGCACGCGTGGGTGGCCGACGTCGATGGCGACGGCTCCCGCGATTTTGTGACTTGGACGGGGCGGGTCGTGCCTTCCAGGCCGCTCGCATCGGGAGGGACGATCGACATCGCCGACCTCCGAACGCCGCGGTACGACGCCCTCAACGGTCTCCAGGACATCACCGACCTCGACGGGGATGGCCTGCCGGAGTGGATCTTCGCCGACCCGTACCACGAGGGGGAGACCTACATCCTCGCCGGCTTCGCGATCCCCTGGGACGACGCTTCGAAGTGGTAGCCCGCGCGGCGCAACCGACGCCCGTCCTGGCTCAGCCCACTGTGGGCCAGCCACAGTGCGCCAGCCGGCGGCCGCGCCCGCCCACCCCGCCATTCTCGCCGACGGTGGCTCCTCGACCGCCGACGCGTCCGGGCGGCAAGCCGGTGGAGCCCCACCAGCCCCTCGACACCCTCGTGCGTCGTCGTCGCAGGCGCCCGCGCCTACCCGAGCCCCTCGCCCACCAAAAGCCGGTTGAGCCCCTCCGGGTCCTCCACGTGCACCCAGTGGCCGGTCTCCAGCCGGTGGAGGTTCAACCTCTGAACTCCCCCGAAGCGGCCGAGCTCCTCGGGCGTCCAGCGCGGGTCGCGCCCCGCCTGCACGACGTCCACGCGCGCCCGCCGCTCGGTGGACGCCAACCATGGCCAGCAGTCGGTGACCGCGTAGTCCCGGAGCAGCGCCTCCACCCCGTCGAGGTTGAACCGCCACACGTAGCCGCCGTCGGCCGGGCGCAGGTTGGTCGTCATCCACAGCGCCGTGGCGTGGGAGAACCCGCGGGCCGTGAGCTCGGTGACGATGCTGTCGCGCCGCGGCAGGGGCTGGGGCAGCTCCCGAAGCGTGCGCACCACCTGGAGCACCTCGGAGGACTCGGCGGCGGGACCCACCGGCAGCCCGGGCGGCACGTCCAGCGCCCACACCCGGTCCACCGGCTCGCCGCGCGCTTCGTGCACCTCGCCCCAGACGTAGGCGATCTTCCCCCCGAAGCTGTGCCCGATGGCGGTGCGGGGGGCGATGCCGAGGTCGGCGGCGAGCGCGTCGAGGTCGGCGACGCAGGCGCGGAGGGTGTCGGGGCCCGGGAGATCGTGGCTCTCGCCGTGGTGGCGCAGGTCGGGGAGCACGAAGCCCCACTCGGGCAGGTCGGCGGCGAGGCGCTTGGCGACCGCGCGGAGGTTCTGGCCAGAGCCGAGGATGCCGTGGAGCACCCAGGCCCAGCGGGTGGGCGTGACGCCGGGGGCGGTGTGGACGAAGTGGCGGAGCGGCACGCGGTTACCGGTAGAGCAGGCAGCTCGCGCGCGCCTTGTCCCACTCGGGGCGGGAGGCGGCCCAGCGGTCTACCAGCTCGCGCATGGACATCTTCGACTCCAGCGCCACCCGGCCCTCCTTGCTGCCGAGGAGCAGGTCGATCGCGATCGGGTCGTCCACGAACTCGTAGGTCTCGGTGCGCCACTTGAACTGCACCGGGTTCGCGCGCAGCGCCGCTTCGATCACCACGAGGCCGAGGAGCAGGGCGTTGAGGCGGTAGCGGTCCGTGATGAACAGCTCCACGCCGTTGCACGGCTCCCCGGCGAACTTCTGGAAGCGGGGCTCGAAGGTGGCGGCGCGGAAGGCCACGCCTTCGAGGCCGGCGTCCGCCGCGCCGAGGCGGCAGAGGCGCTGGAGCTCCGTGGCGTCGAGCCAGGGGGCGCCGACGAGGTGGAACGGGCGGGTGCAGCCGCGGCCCTCGGAGAGGTTGGTGCCCTCGATGAGGCACATCCCCGGGTAGATCGTCGCCGTCTCCAGCATCGGCATGTTCGGCGACGGGAAGACCCACGGGAGCTCGGTCTGGTCGTACCAGGTGGAACGATCCCAGCCTTCGCAGGTGATCACCTCCAGCTCGCAGCGGATGCCGAGCACGTCCCGGAAGTAGAGGGCGAGCTCGCCCATCGTCATCCCGTGGCGCACCGCGAGGGGGTAGGCGCTCACGAAGCTCTCGAAGCCGGGCTCCACCACGTTGCCCTCGACGGACACTCCGTCGATCGGGTTCGGCCGGTCGAGCACCACGATCTTGGTGCCCGTGCCCGCCGCCACCTCCATCATGTACCCGAGCGTCGCCTGGTACGTGTAGTAGCGGCTGCCGATGTCCTGGATGTCGAAGAGGATCACGTCCAGGTCGGCGAGCAGCTCGGGCTTGGGGCGGAGCGTGTCCACCGTCTTGCCGTAGAGCGACACGACGGCCGCCTGGGCGTCCTCCCCGTCCACCGAGATCATGTCCTGCGCCGTCGCGTGCAGGCCGTGCTCGGGGGTGAAGATGCGGCGCACCGGCACGCCGTGGGCCTTGAGCAGGTCCAGCAGGTGGTCGAGCTCGCGGTTCACCGCGGTGTGGTTGCAGGCCACGCCCACGCGCTTGCCCGCGAGGCCGCCGAGGTTGTCGAAGAGTCGTTCCAGACCGGTGCGAACCATGCGCCCCCCGCGAGGCGCGGATATCCTCCTGGCCATGCTGCTGCTCGCTCTCCTGCAGGCCTGCGCCACCGACGAGTCGGGGCCGCACGCCCTCTCGTTCGACGGTGCGCCCGACTGCGGTACGGTAGACCTCACCGATGCCCCCCCCACCACCTTCACGGTGGAAACGTGGCTGCGCGGCGATCCCGACGCCTACGACGACGCCCGGCCCTTCGTGGTCTGGCGCGGCGTCTTCGAGCTCAGCGAGACCGACAACGGGCAGGTCATCTTCACCGTCGGTCCCGACGGCGTCGGCGCCAGCCACCCCTTCACGGTGATGGACGGCGTGCTCCACCACGTCGCCGGCACCTACGACGGTGCGGATGGCACCGTGCGCCTGTTCGTGGACGGCGCGCAGGTCGGCGTGGGCGGCACCCCGGCGTTCGTCGGCGACAGCCCGGACGACCGCGTGCAGGTCGGCTGCTCCAACGAGGCCACCGAGGGCTTCTTCGGCGTGCTCGACGAGGTGCGGGTCTCCAGCACCCTCCGCTACACCGACGACTTCGCCGTTCCCACCGAGATCTTCAAGAACGACGACGACACCTTCATGCTCTTCCACTTCGACGAGGGTGTCGGCACCGTGGCCGCCTCCGCGGATGGTGCCTACAGCATGGAGCTCACCGGCACCGCCTGGGTGGACTCTCCTCTCGGAGGAAAAGATTGACGTTCCTGCTGCTCTTCGCCTGCGCCCAGGAGCCGACCCCGCCGCCGCCCCCGCCGGCGGACGCCCACAAGGAGGACACGCTCCTCGGCAAGGTGCAGGGCGTGAGCTTCGTCGGCAATTGGACGTCCCCGGCGTGCGGCGGGCGCACCTACGCCCGCAATGTCCGTTTTGAGCCCTTTCAGCGCTACGCGGTGATCGACCTGGTGGACCCCTGCCCGGTGGGCACCGAGTGTGCCTGGAGCGGGATGATCGGTTTTGAAGGCCTCTGGGAGCTCGACGGAAAGGTGCTCAAGACCCGGGAGATCGGCGTGCCGATCGACCCCGGCGGCCCCCGCCCCGCCAAGTTCGAAGCCACGACGGACGGGAAGCTGGTGGAGAACGGGTGCATCTACACCAAGGGGCTCACCGTCCCGCCCGGCTACACCGAAGATCGGGTGCGGCCGGAGATCCAGCGGTAGTCGCGGCGATACGCGTCGAGCGCGGCTAAGCTCCCGTTCATGGCCTACGTCCGCCTCCGCCGCGTCCTCTCCGCCACGGTCGCCCTGGTCGGGTTGGCGGCGAGCGTCGCCACGACGCCGGTCACCGACCAGGGCGTGGACGGGCGGACCGAGGCCTGGCCGGCGCTCGCCTCGGTGGCCGCGACCCAGCTTCCGCCGGTCCTCCCCGCCCAACCGGTCGTGCTCCGCGTCACGGTCCACCGCTACTGGGCGACGGACGACCCCGACCTCCAGGTGTCGCTCACGGTGAACGTGGCGGTGGAGGGGATGGTGCGCACGCCGTCGGACCCGCCGGGGGCGGGGCTCTACGCGATCCCCGAGGACGATCCGACCTGCGAGGGGGTGTCCGACGCGCTCCCCACGGTCGCGGACGAGCCGCCTTCCGGCACAGACGTGCCGATCACCCTGGGCGAACACGTGCGGGTGGACCCCTCCTCGGACATCGAGCAGACGGTGGACTTCGTGCTCTACGCCTTCACCCAGGAGCAGGTCGACGCGACCGCCGCCGTCACCGTGGACGGCGAGGGCTGGATCGCCGACGACGCCACGGTCACCCCCGAAGGCCGCCTCACGGTCGAGCTCGAGGTGATCCCGCTCGACTGTCGCGACGTGGACACCTCGGCGCTCTGAACCGCTGCACGACGCGGGCACCCGCGTCGTCATCGAATCTGGCTCCACCGTGGCAACTTCCTCCCCTTCTCCCCCCGGGAGAAGGTGGCGCGAAGCGCCGGATGAGGGGACGCACCGCGCCCCACTCCACGGCACGAAACCAGCACCAGCGCCACCACAAACCGTAGCTCAAAAGCGGATATTCCCACCCTTCTCCCCCCGGGAGAAGGTGGCGCGAAGCGCCGGATGAGGGGACTCAGGGCGCCCCATTCTCCCGCCGCCCACGCCCAGCAAGCACCGCCGACCATCGAC
>CAIXRH010000305.1 GCA_903921785.1 uncultured Pseudomonadota bacterium | reverse complement strand
CGGCGGGCGGAGCGCAGCGAGGCGGGCGCCGCGGTTGCGGCCCCCGCGCGGGGACAGGTCCGGCGGAGCGGTCCGCTCTCCTGGGCGCGTACGGTCGCCGAGGCCCCGCTCGTCGGCAGCTTCGCCGCCCCGACGGCCCGGCGCGCGTCGTCCACCCTGCCGAGCGCCGCGGCGCGCGGCACGGGCGGCAGCGCTGCTTCCATCGCAGCCGTGGTCGCCCGGGGCGCGTCGCCGCGGGGGCCGGAGGCGATCTTCGCCCAGGCGCCGGCCGCGGAGGCGCTGGCGGAGCTGCAGGCCGCCGGGCTGGTGCAGTCCACCTGGAGCCCGAGCACGCCGGTGCGTACGCCGTCGGGCACGTATGTGTCCGCCCGCGTGGCGGCGGCGATGCCGAACCTCGCGGTGATCCCGGCGATCACCGGTCCGGTGGGGGTGTCCACGGCGGCGCCGGTGCCCGGTGCCCGGGCTCCCGCCCGGTCCCCCGAGGTGCGCTTCGTGGCCGGCGGCAGCGCCGCGCCCACCGAGGTGGCCCGGCCGACCGACTGGATGGCCGCCCGCGCCGGGATCTCCCGCGCCACCGGCTACCGCGGCGCCATGAACGTCGCGCCGGTGCCCGCCACGTTGGCGATCCCCACGATCGGCGAGCCCGCCGCCCAACTGGGCACGGGCCTCGGCCGCGCGACCACGGGCGCCCCGGGCACCCGCGGCGGCCCGGCCCGCACCGCGCGCACGGTGGAAGGCGGCACGTTCATCGGCGCGCCGCGGGTACGCGGCGGGGCCACCGAGCGGCTGCCCGGCGAAGCACAAACGGCCGACGTCGCGGAGCAGGCGGCCCGGCGCGCGCCGCGCGCCCGGCTGGAGACCACCCTCGCCGAGGTCTCCACGGAGCAGCTCGGCGCCGAGGCCCCCACCTGGGCCGCCCGGTCCGACGGCACGCCCCGCGTCCGTTCGGCGCAGGGCCTGTTCGACTCCCTGGCCCGCGCCACGACCGCGGAGCAGGTGGTGCAGGTGATCGCAGCCCGCGCGGGCGAGCTCACCGGCCCCGTGCCGATGAACGAGCCGATGCGGGCGGTGGTGGAGCAGCTCCGCCAGGAGCTCCGTTCGCCCGCCGCCGGCCCCGAAGCCGAGCTGCTGCGTACGCGCGCTCCCGACGTGCAGGCGCCCGAAGCCAGCGTGCTGAGGCCGCGTCGTGCGGCCGATCCGGTGGCGTCGAGCGCGCTTGTCCGCCGCGGCGGCACCCGGCCGGTGCGCAGCTCCGCGATCGTGAAGAGCTCGGGAGGAGGCGACGATCGGGTGAGCAAGCTGGTCAAGCGGCTCACCGACCTCATCCACCTCGCGGAGAACGAGCGCCGCCTCTCCGAGGCCCAGCGCCAGGTCCGCATGGCGGAAGACACCGCGGCCGCGCGCGCCGAGGGCTCGGCCCCGATCGGCGCGTCGGGCAGCAACACGAAGTTGGACATCGAAGTGTTCTCGCGCGAGGTCCTGGAAGTGGTGAACCGCGAGCTCGAACATCGCCGGGAACGGCGGACGGAGGATGGCGATGAATCTGGCACCTGGTAACAACTCCAAGGCGACGTTCACCCCGCTCGATGGCGGCGGGTCGAAGTTCGAAGTCCAGTACAACCCGAAGGAATTCCGGGTTGAGAAGGCGGTCACGTGGCAGGAGGCCCAGAACCAGGGCAAGTCCTCCAACGCGATCCAGTTCCAGAAGGGCGCGCCGATGACCGCGTCGTTCGACCTGATCTTCGACACGACCGCCGACGGCGCGAACGTGCAGACGGTGTGGGTGGATCAGCTCATGGCGCTCACCAACGCCACGGTGAAGCCCGAGCAGGGCGAAGCGGCGGAGCTCAAGAAGCAGCGTCCGCCCGCGCTCACCTTCTCCTGGGGCACCTTCAAGATGAAGTGTGTCATCGAGAGCGTGAACGCCACCTACCTGATGTTCAGCAGCTCCGGCACCGCCGTCCGCGCGCGGTGCAGCGTGAAGCTCAAGCAGTGGATCGTGGAAGACTTCGCCGGTTCGGGCTCGTCCGACCGCTTCAGCGCGGCCAAGATCAAGCTGGTGGACGTCAAGGGCGGACAGACCCTGAGCCAGGTCGCCGCGGCGTCCGGCTCCGACATGCGCACCGTGGCCAAGGCCAACGGGATCACCAACCCGCTCGCCGACCTCACCGGTCAGGTGCTCTCCGTGCCCAGCAGCGAGCTGGAGCGCGCCGTCACCAGCGCGGTCCGCAACGCCGCCACCGGCGCGGCGTCCTCAGCGGTCAGCGCCGCCCTCTCCGGCCGCGACCCGGGCAAGGCCGCCGCGGATGCGGCCACCTCGGCCGTCACCGGCGCGGCCAGCCAGGCGGCGAAGTCCGCCCTCAAGAAGCTTTTCTGATCGGAGGCGACCATGGCCGGCTCGACGCGTAGCGCCACCAGCTACCAGGTGACCCTCGGCGGCACCACCTACACCCAGCCGAGCGCGGACGGCTTGGAGTCCATCGTGGTCGAAGACCACGTAGACATGGTCGAATCGCTCACCCTCCGGCTCACCGGCGACGAAGGCGCGCCCAAGTGGCAGGCCAAGATCGGCGACGCGATCGAGGTGAAGATGGGCGCCGGCTCCCGGGTCCTCTTCAAGGGGGAGGTCATCGGGCTGGAGCCCGCCTGGACGGTCGACGGGGTCACCGCCGTATCCATCCGCGCGCTCGACAACGCCCACCGCCTCGGCCGCGGCCGCAAGACCCGCACCTTCAACCAGAAGAAGGACAGCGACATCGCGCAGACCGTCGGCGCCGAGAGCAAGCTCTCCGTGCAGGCCGACCCCACGAACGAAACGCACGACTACGTGATCCAGCGCAATGAGTCGAACCTCGCGTTCCTCAAGCGGCTGGCCGCGCGCAACAACTTCCAGGTCACGGTCGACGAAGGCACGTTGTACTTCAAGAAGGCCTCGCTGAGCACCTCCCCGGTGAAGATCACCATGGGGAGCAACCTCCGCAGCCTCCGGATGAACTTCAACTCCCAGGATCAGGTCACCAAGGTGGTCGTCCGCGGGTGGGACATCCGCACCAAGAAGGAGATCGTCGGCACCGCCACCTCCGGGGACATCGAGACGATCGGCGGCGGCCAGGCCGGCGCTTCGCTCTCCGAGTCGCACTTCGGGGAGCAGATCGCCTACATCACCGACGTGCCGATCGCCTCGCAGTCCATGGCGACCGACGTGGCCAAGGCCGAGCTCAACCGCCTCGCCCGGCAGTTCGCGAAGGGCACCTGCATCGTGGACGGCGACGACGCCCTCTACGCCGGCGCCATCGTCGAGTTCGACGGCCTGAACATGCCGCACAACGGCAAGTACTACATCATCGCCACCCGCCACGTGATCTCGGCTTCGTCCGGCTACACGACCGAGCTCACCTTCTGTGGGAACACCCTCGGCACCTGAGCGCGCCGAGGTCCTCCGCGCGGCGGTGATCGGCGCGGTGCTCGCGGCGATGCTGGCCGGCCCGGCGATCCTTCAGGGGCAGCTCGTGGGCTCGCCCGGCGCGGAGACGCTCGGTCACGCCTGGGTGCAGGGCTGGGCCGCCGACGCGTGGCCCGCGTGGCCGACCGGCACCGCGCTCACGGCGGGAGCGTCCCGCTGGCCGGTGATCGATCCGCTCCCCACGTGGCTGCTCGGCGCGGCGGCGCACTTGGGGCGGCTGGGCAGCGGCGACGGGCTCACGCTGGCTTGGAACCTCCTGCCCGTCGCGGGGATCGTCCTGGCGGCGGTGGGCGG
>CAIXRH010000304.1 GCA_903921785.1 uncultured Pseudomonadota bacterium | reverse complement strand
CTCGCGCGTGGCCGCCGGGGGGCGCATGCGCCGCGCGGCGCCCATTGTCCCGCTGCGCCGACGGTCCGCGAAGTCCCCGAGGGGTCTCCCCGAGGGGTCAGACCGATCGCGTTTCTCCCGCCGCTTCCGGCTTCACCGCGTTGTCGGCTCATCTCTCGCGTACCGGAACCCGCCGATGGACCATGCCGATCGTTTTCTTCTTCCCGCCGCCAGCGCGCCGGCACCCGCCAGAAACCCCGGAGGGGTCAGACCGATCGGGTCGTGAGCGGCCACGAGCTTGGCCGCCGCGGCGCCCGCCGACGCTTGTCCTGGCTCGCGACGGTGGAGGAGGGCCGGGAGGGGGAACCCCGATCGTCGCCCTCCCGGAGGGCAGCCCCGCCCACGCCGCCCGCCCCGCCGGTGCGCCACCGGAGCGGCCCGCCCCTCCGCCGCGCCACCGCCACCCACCGTGCCCGCCGTCCCGAGCGACCGACCGATCCGCCCCAGAGCCGGGGAAGCCACGGGTCGAGGGCGCGAGCCCTCGCCCCGCCCGCCGGTTCGCGGTACGCTCGGACCGTGCAGAACCTCGGGCTCGTCCTCTGCATCACCAACACCCAACCCCCGGGCACCACAGGCCCGGAGGTGAGGCGTTCCTGCGAGCGGGCCTACTTCCCGATGCTCGATCTTTTGGAGGAGCACACCTGGCTCCGCCTGAGCATGCACTGGGGCGGGCAGCTCCTCGAATGGCTGGAGCTCCACGCGCCCGAGCGGATCGAGCAGCTGGTGAAGCTCGTCGCGAGCGGCCGGCTGGAGATTCTCGGCGGGCTCCACGGCGGCGCGGTGCTCCCCAGCCTCCCCGAGCGGGACGCCGTGGGGCAGGCGCAGGTCTCCTTGCGGTGGTGGCGGCAGCACGCCGATCTCCGCATCCGCGGCGCGTGGTTGCCGTTTTACGCCTGGGACCCGGTCGCGCCGCGCATCTTCGGGCGCCTCGGCATCCAGTACTCGGTGCTGGAGACCGCCCAGCTCGGCCCGGGCGCCACCGGCGACGGCTACTGGCTCGCCGAGCGGGAAGGCAGCATCCTCGCCCTCTTCGGCGCCGATCCCGTGCTCTCCCGGATGATCCCGGGCGCCAGCCCTCAGCGCATCATCGACCACCTCGCTGCCCGCGCCCGCGCTGGCCAGCGGGTGATCACCATCGCGGTGCGCGGGGAAGACTTCGGCGCCGCCCTGGAGAGCTCCTCCACCCGCAGCTTCTCCGGCGAGCGGGCGTGGGTGCGGCGGTTCTTCCAGGCGCTCTCCGACGCGTCGCCGTGGCTGAAGATGGCGCACTTCGGCACGGTCCTCGACCGGATGCGTCCGTCCGGGCGGGTGTACCCGCCGGCGAGCGTGCAGTCCTCGGTGGCGGCCGCCGCGCTCGGCGGCTCCGCGGGCGCCGCGTGGCAGACCCTGCTCGCCGACGTCCGCCGCGGCACCGACCCCTCGCTCCAGCGCGTCGCCCCGTTCCTACGTATTCCCGGCTGGGAGGCCACGCTGGCGTCCTCTCCGGAGGTGCTCCGCCTCCACCGGCGTATGCTCCGTACTTCCCGGGAGGTGGCGCGGCTGCGGGCGATGCTCCGCGAAGAAGCCCGGCGCAACGACGACCACGAGGGGCTGCTGCAAGCCCTCGACGAGGCCACGGCCGCCCTCTACCGGGGCCAGAACGGCAGCGCCTATGTGCACGGCACGGACGTGGGCGCCCAGCTCGGCGACATCCGCCACCAGGCCTGGGCGAACCTCATCCGGGCCGAGTACGGCGTCCACATCGCCCTCGGCGACGCCGAACGGCTGGTGGTCGAGCAAGGCGACTACGACGGCGACGGGCGCAACGAGGTCATCGTGCGCACCCCCGCCATGTGCGCCTTCGTCTCGCCCTCCCAGGGCGGCACCATCACCGAGCTGGACTCGTGGACCATCCCCGGGAACCTGCTCAACGTACGCACCCGGGTGGGCGAGCCCCACCACGACGCGGTGCTCCGCGGCGAAGACCTGCCGATGCTCGTGGAAGAGCGCGACGACCTCTCCACCCTCATCATCGACGACGAAGACGACACCGACGAGGTGACGATCGACGAGTCCGACCGCGCGGTGCGCCTCGCCGCCGGCAACCTCGCCGCGAAGCTCAACTACGACCGCCATGTGCGCGGCGCCTTCGTCGACCACTTCTTCGCCCCCGAGACCACCCTGGAGAACCTCCGCCTCGGCCGCTACGCCGAAGCGGGCGACTTCGTGGGCGCCGACTACCAGCTCCTCTCGGTCAACGACGACCAGGAGAACGAGGTCGCGGTGTCTCTGGCGCGGGACGGCAACGTCATCGAGGGCACGGCCCTGCGGCTGGTGCGGGTGGTGAAGCGGTTCGTCTTCACCAAGGACATGCCGCTCTTCGAGGCCCGGTACGAGATCGCCAACCGCTACCACGAGCCGGTGCGCACCCGCTTCGCCGTGGGGATCGACCTGAACCTCGACAGCGCCCGCGGCCCCGACCAGTGGCTCGAGACCTCCGGCGGTCGCCGCGTGAACCTGGAGGCGCCCGGCGAGCTCGACGAGCTCACCGAGCTGTCCTTCGTGGACGTGGCCCGCGGCTACCGGGTGACGCTCTCGCCCCGGCAGCCGGCGCGCGTGTGGCACTTCCCGCTGGAGACGGTCAGCCGCTCCCCGAGGGGCATCGCCTCGCTCCACCAGGGCGTGGCGATCTACCTCTGGTGGCCGCTGGAGCTCTGGGGCCAAGAACGCCGCCGCTTCGAGATCGCCGTCTCCCTGGAGGCCTAGGTGGCCATCGGTAGCTTCTGTCTGGTGCTCCACGGGCACCTCCCCTGGGTCTTGCACCACGGGCACTGGCCGCACGGCGAGGTGTGGCTCTTCGAGGCCGCCGCCGAGACCTACCTCCCGCTTTTGGACGCCTTCGCCGACGGCAGCTGCCCCGTCACCCTCGGGCTCATGCCGGTGCTCCTGGAGCAGCTCGGCCACCCCCGCTTCACCGACGGCTTCGCGAAGTGGCTGTCCGAGCAGGCCGACCGCGCCACCCGGGACCAGTCGGAGTTCGCCGGCCGCGGGGACCTCCACCTCGCCTGGCTCGCCGAGCAGCACCACCACCACTTCCGGGCCCTTCAAGCCCGCTTCGACGGCATCGGCCGCGACATCCCCCGCGCCTTCGGCGAGCTCGCCCAGCGCGGCGCCATCGAGATCCTGACCAGCAACGCGACCCACGGCTACATGCCGCTCATCAAGCACGACGCGTGCTCACGGGCCCAGGTTCGCGCTGGCGTACACACCAGCCAGCGGCGCCTTGGTTTCCGGCCCGCGGGTGCGTGGTTGCCCGAGTGTGCGTATCGGCCGGGCGGCCCGTGGACGTCGCCCGTCGGCGACCAGACCCCGCGCCACCGCGCCGGGGTGGAGGAGGTCTTCGGCCACGAAGGCGTGGGCTTCTTCTTCGTAGACGCGCACCTCTTCGCCGGCGCCCGCAGTGAAGGCACCCAGACCCCGAGCGGCTTCACCAAGGTCCCCTGGGACCAGGCCACCTGGGACGACACCCGCGGCTGGCGGAGCGTGCTCGAGCCGCACCTCATCAGCAGCGACGGCGGTCCCGGCCGGCTCGTCGCCCTCGCCCGGCACCCCGAAGTGAGCGAGCAGGTGTGGAGCGGCGACGTGGGCTACCCGGGGGACGGGCGCTACCTGGAGTTCCACAAACGCCACGGCCGCGACGGCCTCCGGTACTGGCGGGTCACCGCCCCGAAGACGGACCTCGGCGCGAAGCTGCCCTACGCGCCGGAGGAGGTGCAAGGCGCCGTCTACGCGCACGCCCAACACTTCACCGCCGTGGTCAAGAGCATCCTCAAGCGCCACCACGAGCGCACCGGCCGCCACGGCACCGTCGTCGCCCCGTTCGACGCCGAGCTCTTCGGGCACTGGTGGCACGAGGGCCCGCGGTTCATCCGCGAGGTGATGGCGGCGTTCGCCGGGGATGACGTGGTGCGGCCGGGCACGGTCTCGCAGGTCTTGAGGGAGTGGCCGGCGGACAAGGTCGTCTCGCTGCCCGAGGGCAGCTGGGGAGAAGGCGGCGATCACCGGGTGTGGCTCAACGACGAGACGAAGTGGATGTGGGAGGCCGCTCACGGCGCCGAGGACCGGTTCCTCGACCTCCTCCACCGCCTCGACTGGCGGGGTTCGCCGGCCGTGGCCGAGCCGCTGCGGATGGCCGGGCGGGAGCTCCTGCTGCTCCAGGCGAGCGACTGGCAGTTCGTGATCAAGACCCGCGGCGCCGTGGACTACGGCTACCGCCGCTTCTGCGAGCACCTCGCGCGCTTCGACCGCGCCTGCACGATCGCCGACGCCCGCGGCCGCGGCGAGCCCGACGACGCGCTCACCACCGCCGAGCTCACCGACATCCGCCTCCACGACGCCTGCTTCGAGGACCTCCGCCTGGAGTGGTGGAGTTAGGGTGGGCGTCCCGCTCCCCGACGCCTCCGCCTGGCACTTCCCGGCGGAGATGGTGGGGATCCCTGGGAGTCCGCGGGTGGTGGTCGCGCCGGAGCCCGGCGCCGGCCGGCTCACCGCCCAGTGGCTCTTCGACGCCGGCGCCAACGACGAAGCGGCAGCGGCGTTCGGGCTCTCCCACCTCGTCGAGCACCTCGCGTTCGGGCCGATCGGCGCGCCCGACGCCCCCGACTTCGACGAGCGCCTCGGCGCCCTGGGCGGCACCTCCGACGGCTGGACCGACCGGGAGCGCATGGGCTGGGGCGCCACCGTCCCGGTGAGCGCGCCGGAGGACGCGTTGGCCCTGGTGAAGCTCGAAGGCGAACGCTGGCGCGGCCTCGTGATCGACGACGCCGCGGTCGTCCGCCAGCGCAGCATCGTCCGGCAGGAGCTCGCGGAGACGATCGACTGGCCGCACGGCCTGGACCGCCCCTGGCTCGACCAGCTCCTCTGGAGCGCCGGCGAGCCGTGGTCGCGGCACCCGCAGTCCCCGCCGGCGGAAGCCTCCACGGTGGCGGAGGCGCAGGCCCGCTGGCTCATCCTGCGCGACCGGGCGGTGCTCGTCCTCGCCGGGGAGATCGACCCCGCCGCCGTAACCCCGGCCTTGCAAGCGGCGTTCGCCGGCACCACGACGCCCGAGCCGCCGCGTCCGGTGGCGAAGCTCGGCGATCCCGGCTGTGAGCCCGGCCCCCCGGCGGTGACCTGGCGAAAGGCGAACGTGGCCGAGGGCGCGGTCTACCTCGCGTGGCCGGTGCCGGGCCGCGACCACCCCGATCGGGTGGCGCTGGAGGCCATCGCCCGGTGGATGGGCGGCGCGCGGCTCTCGGCGGGCGCGGGGTGCGGCGAGCTGGTGGTGGAGCGCCGCGGCACGTGGTGGAGCATGCACCGCCACGTCACGTCGATCCGCCGGGCGATCGCCGCGATCGCCCGGGACGGCCTCGATCCCGGCTCCGTGGACCGCACCCGCATCGCCCAGCTCACCGACCTCGCCCGCGCCGTCGGCAGCCTGGACGTTCGCGCCCGCGCCGCCGCCGGCTGTGTGCTCGCCGACCGCGCCCCGGACTGCCTCGCGGACGAAGCCGACGCGTGGATCCACCTCGATCCGGCGGCGACGCAGCACGCCGCGGCGCGGTGGCTCGAGCCGGAAGCGACGACCGTGCTCGCGGTGGTCCCCCCGGACACGCTCTTCGCCCCGCCGATCCCCGGGATCGCCCGGAGGCCGTGGTGAGCGGCTTCGTCGCCGAGCTCCTCCCGATCTCCACCGAGGGGCCGCTGGTGCGCGTAGAGCTCGCCGCCGACCGCCGCCCCGACGACCTCGCCTTCGCCGCCGAGTCCCGCCTCGTCGACGATCTCGGCGCCCGCCTCCGCGCCGACCCCCGCGTCGCGCAGGGCGGCCTCCGCGTGGACGCCGGCTGCACCTACGCCCGCTGCACCGTCGCCCTCGACGGCCTCGCCACCAGCATGCCGGCCGGACTCGCCGCGTTGGACGCTGCGATGGCGTCGCCCCTCCCCCCGCTCGACGCCGCCGCCCGACGCGTCGTACGCCGCGAGTGGCGCCACGCCTGGCGCGCCCCGACCCGCGTCTTCGACGCCGCCCTGCGCCTCGCCGCCGGCGAGACCACCCGCGCGCCGTACGCGATCAAACCTCGGTTCTCCCTGTTCGTCCACCCGCCTCGCCCCGTCGACGACCCGCTCCAGTGGACGTCCCTCGTCGCCACCGGCGCCGTCGACGCGTTCGGCGAGAGCTGGACCACCTTGGTGGAGCACACTCGCGCCCGACTCCACGTTTCACCGGATGTCTCACCGGCCCCTCCCCTCGCCGCCGTCCCCGCCACGCCGCGCCTCCTCCTCGTGGACAACCCCGGCGAGACCCGCGCCACCATCGGCCTCGTCTGGGCGTCCGGACCCGACGATGCGGTCCGGGACGTGCTGCTCGCCGGCGACTTCCAGTCGGTCCTGGTGCAGCGGCTCCGCGAGCGCGAAACGTACGCGTACGACGTGAGCGCCGAGCACGGATCGGCCTGGGCGGGGCGGAGCGGCGGGTGGGCGGGCGCGTCGTTCCAGGTGCCGCTGGAGTCGGCAGGCCCGGCGTTGGCGGCGGCGAAGGAGGAGCTCGCGCGGCTGCCGACGCTCCCCGCGGCCACGGTCGCGGGCGCCACACGCCGGCTCCAGGCCAGCTACGGCGAGCTCGCCGACACCCTCGCCGGCCGCCTCGCGCTGCGCCAGCTTCCGCCGCCCCCACCCGCGCCCCCACCGACGCTGGCGCCGGTCGGACTGCTCGCGATCGTCGTCATGGCACCTGAGGAAGCGCTCAGCGGCCTGGAGTCGTTCGGCGCCGCGGAGCACACCGATGCCTGTACGGTGATCTACGGGGGCCGCTGCCCGGAGTAGGGGGGATGTGAAAGGGCTGGAGGCGCCCGACCGGCCTGCCCCCCGGGAGCCTCGGTGGTCGAGGAGCCGCCGGGGCGAGAATGGCGCCGCAGGTGTCGTGCGCCGCGGCCGGCGCGTACCAGAAGCCCCACAAAATGCCGCATACACCTGCGTGCAATCAACCCTTCTCCCTCCGGGAGAAGGTGGCGCGCAGCGCCG
>CAIXRH010000303.1 GCA_903921785.1 uncultured Pseudomonadota bacterium | reverse complement strand
GGGAGCGGCGGGCGCAGCCCGCTGCGGGACCAAACACAAAGACCAACCGCCTGTTTCGGCACGCTTCCGATCTCGCGGCTCAGGTCTCCACCGTCCATCCAAAGGCGTCCAAGACCGCCGAGAAGTCCGCGGGCAACGGCGCCACGATCGCCATCGCCGCGCCGCTCACCGGGTGGGCGAACGTGAGCCTGGAGCAGTGCAGCAACATCCGATGGCTGTGGAGGTGCTCCGCAAACGCTCGATTGTGGACTCCTTTTCCGTAGGTCCCGTCGCCGACGATGGGGTTGCCGAGGTGCTTGAGGTGGCGACGCAGCTGGTGCTGACGCCCGGTCTCGGGCGTGAGCTCCACCAGCGAGTAGCGGCTCGTCGGATACGGGTCGATGGCCCAGGGCATCTCCCCGGTGGCGAGGCGACGCCAACGGGTCAGCGCCGGCTGGGGCGGCCCCGGCGGAAGGTCGCCCTCGATGGGGTCCACCACCCGGGCGAGCGGCCGATCGATGAACCCCTCCAGCTCCGGGACCCCGCGCACCACCGCGAGGTACGTCTTCCCCACCTCACGCCTCTCGAATTGCTCCCCCAGGGCGCGCGCGCCATCGCGGTCCAGGGCAAACAGGAGCGCGCCCGAGGTGCCCCGATCGAGCCGGTGCGGGGGGTGAACCGCGCGACCCACCTGGTCGCGGACGATCTGCACGGCGAACCGTACGTCGTGGCGGCTCACCAGGCTGCGGTGCACCAGGAGGTTCGCCGGCTTGTTCACCGCGACGAGCGCCTCGTCCTGGAAGAGGATCGGGAGGACCTCCGGGGTCATCCCCCGTCCGCGGTGAGCCAGCGGACCGCTTCTTCCTGGTACTTCGGCACCAGCCGGGCGTGGTCGTCGAACTCCGGGAGCGGCTCCATCGGCTGGTCGAGCCCCTCGGCGATCGCCTGATAGTACTTGCGCGCCGCCGCCTTGTCGCCGAGCGACTCCGAGGCGCGCGCCGCCACGTCGAGCGCGAGCACGTGCTTGGGGTGAGCCGCGAGGATCGTGTCGGCGGTGGCGCGCGCAGCCTTCTCGTCACCCAGGGCGTGCTGGAGGAGCGCCTCGTGGAACTGGCCGTCGCTGTCGAGCTGGGGCAAGGCCTGGTAGGCAGCGAGGGCCGCGCGAATCGGGCCATCCGCGGACGGGGAGTTCCCTTCAAACGCGCGCATCGCCGTGTTGAACGCCTCGTCGGCCGCCTCACGGGCCGGGTCGGCGGGCGGCGCAGCCGCGGGGTCGGGCGCCGCCGGCGCGCTCGGGACGGATGCAGCGGGCGTGGGCGCGACCGCGGCCGCAGCGGGCGGCCCGGAGGGCTCGACCGTGACCGGCGCAGGATCCGCACAGGAGAAAAACAGCAGCACGATCACGGGCGCCTCCGGGTTTGCGCCCCCGTACCGGATCGCGGGCGCGCTCACCAGGGGCGGCACGTCAACGGGGGGTCCGGAACCCGGCCCCGCGCGCCACCACCTCGTCAAGGGCCGCGCACGCCTGATCGAGCTCGGCCTGGAGCGAGCGCAGGTCGGCCGCGACCGGAATCCCCGTTCGCATCCAGCGTTCGCACGCTCGGCTCAGCCGCAGCGCCCCGATCGTCGCCGCCGAGCCCCGCAGCCGGTGCATCAGCGCGCGGAGCTTGACGAGGTCGCCCGACTCGAGGGTCGCGCGGATGCCCGAGAGCGTCTGCTCGCCCGCGGCGCGGAACGAGCGCACCAGCCGAGGGAAGAAGCTGGGATCGTCCGGCTCCCCGAGCGCCGTGAGGTGCTGGATCACCGTGGCGTCGATGGCCCCATCGCCCGCCATGCGCGTCCGGGCGGGCCACCCGAGGTGAAGCTCCAGGACCGACGCCAGCTCCCCCGCGTCGACCGGCTTGGGCAACCACCCGTTCATCCCGGCCTCGAAGCAGCGGGCTTCGTGCTCCGACGAAGCGTAGGCGGTCACCGCGACGATGGGCACGGCGGCGCAGGGGCCCGTCAGCGCGCGGATCGCCCGCGTCGTCTCAAAACCGTCCATACGTGGAAGCCCATGGTCCATCAGGATGAGGTCCCACGCCTCCACGGCGCGGGCAAGCGCCTCCTCTCCATCGTGAGCCGTCTCCACCTCGCAACCCATGCGATGCAGGAACAGCGTGAGCACCTGCTCGTTGACCTGATGGTCCTCGACCAACAAGATTCGCGGCGCTACACCATGCATGGGACCTCGCGGGGACGAGCCAGGGACACCTCGCGAATCCGCCATGCCCCTAACCGGTGGTCCCGGACACCGGTACTCCGGCGGAGCCTCCCCCTCGCCGCGGCGCACCCGTCGCAATACACGCCCCCGTCGTGCAGAAGCCGAGGCACAACCCGACTCCCCGCGCTCTGAGCACTAGTGACTTCTTGACAAGTCAATGCTGCCGGGTGATCCGGGATTCCTGGAGAATTTCATGGATCCGAAGCGCTGGAGTGAAGAGGAGTTCGGGGAGGTGGACCTCCACGACGCCCGGCTGGACCGGCGGCT
>CAIXRH010000302.1 GCA_903921785.1 uncultured Pseudomonadota bacterium | reverse complement strand
TTCGTCGTACTTCGAGGACTTCTTGGCCTTGGGCGCTTCCTCTTCGTCGTCTTCGTACTTGGACTTCTTTTTGGGCGCGGGCTCCTCTTCCTCTTCGTCGTACTTCGAGGACTTCTTGGCCTTGGGCGCTTCCTCTTCGTCGTCTTCGTACTTGGACTTCTTTTTGGGCGCGGGCTCCTCTTCCTCTTCGTCCTTGTGCGCGTACTTCTGCGACCACGAGCCCGACTCTTCGTCGTCGGTGGACGACTTCTTCTTTTTGGGCGCCTCCTCTTCGTCGTCCTCACTGTGGGACTTCGAGACCTTCTTCTTCGGCATCTCCCGCTCGGGGAGGAGCGGGAGCATGTCGGCGGCGGTCTTCGCGAGGCGCTTGCTGAAGTCGGCCTCGCCGCCCGAGTCGAGGGTCTCACGGACCACCTTCAGCGGGGACGCGTCATCCGCGCCGTAGAGGCGGGCTTCTACGTTGAGGCCCTTCTTGCCGCTGCCGATGGAGAGCACGATCGCGAGGCGGGCGTCGGTCTTCGGGAAGAGGTTGGCGGGGCACGCGTCGACGTCGGCGCAAGCATCGGCCTTGTCCCCCGCCCATTCGCGGATCTCGTCGCCATCGTGGACGTCGAGGCCCTTCTTCTCCAGGGCCGACACCACGAGGCCGTACACCATGTACGACACGGAGAAGTCGGACATCTGGACCGGAGTGGCCTCGGGCACCAGGACGTCGGCGGCCCAGGCGGGCGAGAGCAGGGCGAGCAGCAGGTTCACGTCGGCCTCAGGACTTGAGGTTTACACACCACTGAGCGGTGAAGGTGCCGGAGAGGGTGCCTCCATCGTCGAACACGACGGAGTCGAAGCTACCCGTGGTGGTGCCTCCGTCTTCCGTGCTGTCGACCTGGAGGATGCCGCTCGTGGCATCGTAGATGTGGGTGGTGTCGCCGGAGACGTGGACGATGGTGGACTGCACGGCCGCGCCCTTGGCGATGGAGAACTTGCCGGCCTCCACCGCGTCGCCCGAGGCGAAGGTGAATTGCAGCGTGGCCACATCCATCCCGGCGGGGTTCACGCCGTCGTCGTAGGTGCGATCGATCCAGTCGATGTCGCGGCAGTCGATCTCCACGCCGGAGACGACGATGTACCGCGAACCCACGTAGACGTAGTCCGTGTCGCCCCAGGAGACATCGCCCGCGGTGCCTTCCACCGAAGCAGTAGAGCCGCCGCACGCGGCCAGGACCACGACGAAGGGGATCATCCGATTCACCACGCACACTCCGGGAAGATGCCGCGGCTATCCCGCTCCATCCACCCTCGCACGCCACGTTATGAGCGCGCGCCGTGCCTCCCACCCCTCTCGAGCTCGCCCGCCGCGCCGTCTCTGGTGAGCGCCGGGCGCTCGCCCGCCTCATCTCCCTGGTTGAAGGACGGGCTTTGGGTGTTGACGCGGCCCTGGGCGCGCTGGTCCCCCGGCGCCGTTTCGCGCCGGGCGCGCCGCATGTCATCGGCATCACCGGCCCGCCGGGCGCGGGGAAGAGCACGTTCACCGACCGGCTCATCGCCGAAGCCCGCGCGGAGGGCCGTCGGGTCGGCGTCGTGGCGGTGGACCCGAGCTCGCCGTTCACCGGCGGCGCCATCCTCGGCGACCGCATGCGGCTGGATGCCCACGCGCTCGACCTCGGCGTCTACATCCGCTCGCTGAGCGCACGAGGGCACGCAGGTGGGTTGTCCAGGGCGTCCGCCCAGATCGTCGATGTGCTCGACGCCGTGGGGTACGACCTCATCCTCGTGGAGACCGTCGGCGTCGGCCAGGGCGAGCTCGGGGTCATGGAGGTGGCCGACACGGTGATGGTGGTGCTCACCCCCGAGAGCGGCGACTCGGTGCAGGCGATGAAGGCCGGCCTCCTTGAGGTGGCCGACGTCTTCGTGGTGAACAAGGCCGATCGCCCTGGCGCGGAGACGCTGGTGCGGGAGCTGGAGTTGGCCGTGCACCTCGACGCGCGGCCGGGCTGGAAGGCGCCGGTCTTCGCGGCGAGCGCCCTGCATCGCAAGGGCGTGGCCGAGGTCGTGGAGGCGCTGGGTCGGCATCGGGAGTGGCTGGTGGCGGAGGGCCGCGAGAGCTGGGCGGTGCGTCGGGGCGACGCGCGGGTTCGAACCTGGCTCGACCTCGTGGCGGAGGAGGCGCGGGCGGCCGCGGTGGCTCGGTTCCCCGACGAGCTCGCGGCGCTGCGGCGAGGCGAGCGCCAGCCCGAGTCGATGCCCCGTCGGATTTCTTAGGTTCATCTGGGCGATGCGCTGGGCCCATCCGGAAGCGGGCAGGGTCCGGTGCGCATCGCGGCGCCGCCGCGGCGAGCGTTGGAAGCGGGCACCGACGGTCGTTGCGCCTGGCCCCCGTCCTCGCGTCACCGACCGGGTATGGCGCCCAAAAACAGCGCCTCAACCGGGGAAGACCGTCTGCACAAAGCGACGTTGCCCCGGGCTCATCCGCGCCCTCGGCCGGATCCGGGTGACCATCTCCGCCGCGGCCGCCGCATGCGGCGCGTGCCCCTCCCGGACGAGCACCCCGACCACCACCGCCACGCTCCGCCCGTGGCCGTAGGCGCAGTGCACCAGGACGTCGAAGCCCTCCCGACGCCACGCCAGCGCTTGTTCGACCGCCGCTTCCCAGTCTTCCCGCCGGGGGGTGGCCCCGTCGAGCATCGGGATCGCCCGGTAGCGGTGGGCGTCGCCGCGCCGGGGGAGCTCGGCGGTGAGGTCGAGCTGCGCGAGGCCCGGAGCGCCCTTTCGCGGCCACCCGCCGACCCAGAGGCCGGGCACGACCTCCTGTCGTTCGACCAACCCTCCGCGCTGCGCCGCCGCCGCGACGGACTGCGAGAACCACAGGTACGGCGCCAGCGCGCGGCGATACCAACGCCCCTTGCCGAGCCATACGGGGCGCTGAACCACGTAGGCCACGGCGACGAAGAACGTGGCCACACCGCACCAGATCGGGAACCAGCCGAGCCACCACGGCAGCGCCCAACCCACATAGAGCTCCAGCGCGGCGACGACGAACAGCGGCCAGGCGATCACGCCGGGAAGCTAATCGCAGCGCGCGTCCGATTCAGGGGCGCTGGAGCAGCTCCGCCATCCGGCGCATCGCTTCGTCGCGCAGCGCCTCCACCTGCTCGTCCTCCCGCGTGGGATCGTACGGTGGCGGGTAGATCGGGGGAGCGTAGTAGCCGGTGAGCTTGACCGGACGGGGGATCAGCGTTGGCCCGAGGCCGCGAAGAATCGGAACCGGCCAGTGCGCGCGCTTGTACACCCCGTCGGTGATGCGGCTCGGGTAGAGCTTGAAGATGTCGTCGGCCGCGGGGCAGGCGGCCACCACGATCGGGGCGCCGGTGCGCAGCGCCAGCCGGGCGAAACCTTTGCGGTCCTCCCAGCGGGTCTTTCGACGGTCGCGGAACGAGCGGATCCCCTCCCACATCCCGCCGGGCGCCACCCCGAGGAGCTGCCCGGCGCGCAGCGCCTGCTCTCCGGCGTCGGGTGAAGCGGGGACGAGGCCGATCGCTCGCGCGGCATCGGCGAGGGGGCCGAGCTGGAAGATCCGATCGTCGCCGAGGCCCACGGGGAGCCGGCCGGTGTGTTCAAAGATCGCGCCGCCAAGCAGGAACCCGTCGTACGTGGCGAACGAGTGGTGCACCACCAGCAGGCAGGGACCCTCGGCGGGCACGTTCTCCACGCCCTCCACGGTGAACCGGTGGTAACGAACGAAGGGGTCGAGGATGCGGCGCGCTCGGCGGATGGCGTCGGCGTTGGCGGTCGGGAGCGGTGGCACGGGGCGGTCGGCTAACCCGGTGGGGCGTGTCAACGGGGTGGGGCAGGGCGCCCAACGGGTGTGCGATTACGACCATCGGCGGGTGGGCGAACGGCCGGGGACGTCGAGAACGTGCGGCCCGGTTCTTGCAGCGCGCGGCCGCGGAGAGTGCCATGGGTCTGCTCGACCTCACGCCGGAATGCCAGGAAGCCATCGATCGCTGGGATGGCGTCGTGGGCCCGCCCGACCCCAAGAACCGCGGAACGCTCAAGCTCAAGGTGTTCAAGAGCGACTTCGTGGAGAACGTGCTCGCCACCTCCCACCCCTTCCTCCCCATCGTGTGGTTCGGCGGGATCATCGCCTACGGGATGTGGTCGTCGATCCTCGTCGGCCCGCTGGTGGGCGTGCCGCTGTTCGGACTCGGCCTCCTGGCGTGGACGCTCCTGGAGTACACGCTGCACCGGTTCGCGTTCCACGCGTCGCCCGGAACCAGCCGCTGGCGGAAGCTCAACCTGTTCCTGATCCACGGGTACCACCACGAGTTCCCCGACGATCCCGGTCGCCTCGTCGCCCCGCCGCTGATGAGCTGGCCGATCGCCGCAGTCCTCGCCGGGCTCTACATGCTCGTCGCGGGCGCCTACTGGTGGCCGCTCTTCGGCGGCACCGTCCTCGGCTACCTCGCCTACGACTGGACCCACTACTACACCCACCACTTCAAGCCCTCGACCGCCCTCGGGAAGTACCTGCGCCGCATCCACCTCGTGCACCACTACGCGGATGGCGAGAAGAACATGGGCATCTCCTCTCCGCTGTGGGACTTCGTCTTCGGCACCTACATGGGCAAGGGGCGCACGGAGTAGGCCCGTTCACTCCTCGCGCTTCGGCCACGCCACCCGGAGGCCGCTCGCCGACCCGAACGGCAGCAGCTCGGCGTCGTCCCCGGCGCCGGCCTTCGGAGCGGCGCGGCCGATCGCCGTGAAGTCGTCCACCCAGTAGACGAGGCCGTCCGACCCGAACACCGGACTGTCGCGGTAGTGACTGCGGTCGGTGAAAACGGTCTCGCTCCCGCCGTAGACGTCCACCACGCGGAGATCGGGCGTGTAGTCGCCGAATTGGGGCCGGGCCATGAAGACGACGCGGCTGCTGTCGGGAGAGAAGCTCGGGCGCGTGACGGCGAGGAAACACTCCGGGTCACGATCGACGTCGCTCACCGAGCAGCCGTCGGACTCGTCGAGCGAGCTCCAGATCGTGGTGGCGGTGTCCTTGGCCACGTCGATGAGCATCAGGGAATACCCGTGCGGCGTGACCAGCCAGCGCCCGTCGGGGGACGCGACCAGCTCGCTCTGGGCCTCGGTAGAGGTGAGGGTCCAGGTCTCGCCCGTGCCGAGGTCGGCGAGGCCGATCGGGCCGACGTCGGTGCTCGTGCTGGTGATCGCCGCCACGGCGCTCCCGCCGAGCACGAAGTTCGGCGCGAAGAGCCCGCGGGCCCGGACCTTGTCGTCGCCCGCCGGGCGGAGCCCGTCGCCCACCGGGGTCACCCGCAGGCGCATCATCCCGTCTTCGTCCTGCTCGCCCCAGGCCACCAGGTCCCCGTTCGGGCCGTAGATCGTGTCGCCGCACAGGGCGCGGGCGACGTCGAGCTTCCCGAGGCCCATCGCGAGCTCGCCTTCGAGCACGGTGTCCCGTGGGCTCCCGGCGCTCTCTCCGGGCGCGGCGGTGCAGATGGCAGCGCGGTCGCCGCGGGGGCTGAGCGAGGCGGGGAAGAGCGCGCTCTCGCCCACGCTGAGGACCCGGCGGACGGAGTCGTCGGGGCTGAAGATCACGGGCTCCCCGTCGGCGTTGAGCGTCGAGAGGAGGGTGTCGGCGTCCGAGAGGTCCGCGAGGCCGGGGACGGTGTCGCTGTCGGCGGGCTCCACGCGGCAGCCGGCGGTCGTGAGGAGGGCGACAAGGGCGACGCGGGAGGGGGAGCGCATGGCGACGCTGGAAGCAAGTCCGGTGCCGACGACAGAAACTACCGGTGAAGCTTGGATGGTGGCGGGTGGGCGGGCCGGGCGCGCGGGCGGGCGGGACATGGCCGTCGTGCTCGGTGCGGTGTAGGCTGCGGCCATGATCGCCCTCTTCCTCGCCTGCCAGTCCGCGGCCACCGACCCGGGGGAGGACACCGGCGCGGCGCCCGACCCCGCCGACTCCGGCGGGGTGGATTCCGGTCCGCGGGGCGAGAGCGTCGGGAGCTGCGACATCCCCGCGGGCGACGCTGTCGGGTTCGACACGGTCTACGCCGGGAACGCCAGCTACGTGGACGATTCGGACTGGGTGGGCGGCGTCGTGGAGGCGCAGAGCTTCGCCGACGCGGCGGCCTGGGAGGGCTGGACGGCCGACTTCCAGTTCGGCGACGCCCTGGGGTCGGTCGACTTCTCGAACCACCGCGTGGCGGCTGGCCTGGTGGTCGTCCCGTCCACATGCGGGCTCGGCGTCGTCACCACGACGGCCACGCAGCAGGCCGGCTCGCCGATCCACGTGGAGCTCGGCGTGGAGGACTCCAGCGGCGGCTGCGACACCCACTGCGACGCGATCGGTCAGGTGATCCTCGCGCTCTCGGTGCCGACGCGGGCCGAAGGCGAGCCGACGGTGTGTGTGCGGCGGCTGGACGTGGGCTGCTGAGTGGAGAAGCCCGCCGTCCTCGCCCTCTCCGAGGCCCAGCTCGCCGCCTACAACGCCGCGGACGTCGACGCGTTCTGCGCCTGCTACCACCCCGACGTCCGGGTCCTCGACGCCGACGGCCAAGCCACGATCGAAGGACTGTCCGCGTTCCGCGAGCGCTACACCAAGATGTTCGCCGAACATCGGGAGGTGGCCGCCACGGTCTCGGCGCGGCTCCTGCTGCCGCCGCACGTTGTGGAGCACGAGGCCTGGTCGCGGGTGAACGTCGCCACGGGGGAGCGGTCCGCGGGCGAGGTGCTCGTCCGGTACACCGAGCGCGAGGGGTTGATCGCCGTGGTGGAGTTCCTCCGCGCCTGAGGGCGGCCGAACGCCCGACGGTGGTTAGGTTTCTCCCCCTCGCGGAGCCCTCATGGCGTTCTCGGACATCCTCGTCCCCATCGACTTCTCGGAGACCTCCCTGCGGGCCCTGCGCCTCGCGGTGAACCTCACCCACGCCGGAAACGTCCGGCTGCACCTGGTGAACATCGGCGTCACCCCGTATGTGGACGTCGGGCCGTACGGCGCCTCGGTGCCCGCGGTGCTCATCGCGGCGAACGACCACATGGCCGCCGAAGCGAAGTCGGCGCTGGAGCGCGTGGCCCGGGAGGAGATCCCCCAGGGCGTCGAGGTTCACACGCACGTCCGCACCGGCTTCCCCCCCGAGGAGATCCTGGCGGAGGCGGCGGAGTGCAAGGCCGACCTCATCGTGATCGGCACCCACGGGCGCACCGGCGTGGAGCGGGTGCTCCTCGGCTCGGTGGCCGAGCGCGTGATCCGCGCGGCGAAGATTCCGGTGCTCACCACGCACTGAATTGCCGGCTCTGACGCTGATCTGACGAGCCGTGGCGGCTCCTCGGCTCCCGGGCGACGATGGCTTCACCCAGGGGCCATCCCGGCCCGGACCCAGGAGTCGCCATGCTCTCGCTCGCCCTCGTCGCCGCCTTCAGCTCCACCGCCCACGCCGCCGCCCCCGACATCACCACCACCTTCACCGCGCCCACCGGGCAGTACGTCTACACCTCGGCGAAGTGGCAGGTCACCGCCAAGAACGTGGGGAACAAGGACGCGGGCACGGTCACGGTGACCGTGCAGCTCCCCACCACCAACACCAGCCCGTCGGTGTCGGTCATGGGCACGCTCGGCGCCACGAACTGCACGACCTCGGGCACGAAGCTCACCTGCACCACCAGCAGCCTCAAGCGCACCAAGACCGCCACCTGGTACTTCTACATGAACCTCCCGGAGTCGGCGGGCTCGATCGACTTCTCGGCCACCGCCAGCACCTCCGGCGAGACCTACACCGGGAACAACGCCTCCTCCGCCGTCGCGTCGCTGAGCCACTACGCGCCCACCTTCACCCCCGGCGCGACCTTCCTCAACCGCCACTGCACCGGCACCAACCTCGAGTCGTTCTTCGAGTGTGAGCTCTACCCGAGCTCCATCGCCTCGCACGAGACCGTGCTCAACGGCGACGGCTCGGTCACCTTCGTGGGCTACACCGGCTACACCGGCAGCTGGGCGCTGAGCGGCTCCGAGCTCAGCTTCGACTACGCCGACGCCACGACCGGCGCGATCGAGGCGGAGTTCGTGGGCTACGCGGTGGACAACACCGGCTGCTGGGAGGGGCTCACCACCTTCCGGGGGAGCATCTACGTGTCGCCGTACGAGGTGTGCGTCGAGTAAGGGGGAGAAGTGATGCACGCCCACGTCGTCCTCCGCAGCGCCGATGGTCACGAGGCCACCCTCGTGCCGGGAGACTTCGTGGGCCGCACCTCCGCGGCGGCGCTCCAGCTCGACGACGGGCGGGTGAGCGAAGCGCACGCGATGGTCAGCCTGCGCGAGGGGGAGCTGCAGCTGCTCCCCCTCCGCGGCGCCCTCGCCGTGAACGGGGAGCCCGTGCCCCACGCGGTGCTCCGCCCCGGCGTCGTGGTGGAGCTGGCGCTCGGCGTGGGCGTCACCTGCGTCGAGGTGCACCTCCCGGAGAGCATCCTCGGCGTGGAAGGCGCGGGGCTGCCCCGGCAGATGGTGCCGGCCGTCGCTTCCGTGGTGCTCGCGGCCCGGCCCCGGCTGGTGTCTGGCTGGCGCGAAGACGCCGCGGCCCACCTCTGGAGCTCCGGCGACGGGTTCCGGCTCCGCGCCGGCGGCGTCACCCGCGCGGTGGACGCGGGCGACGTGGTGGAGCTCGGCGCCACCCGCCTGCAATTCGTGGCGATCCCCCTCGGGGAGGCGGGTCCGCGCACCACCCGCCGCCACGGCGACTTCGGCGCCCCGCTGCACATCGTCGCCCGCTACGACACCGTGCACGTGTCCCGCGAGGGGCAGGCGCCCGTGGTGTTCGCGGGGATGCAGGCGCGGTTGTTGTCGGAGCTGGTGGCGATGGACGGCCCGGTGCCCTGGGGCATCCTCACCGCCGAGCTCTGGCCGGAGGAGGACGACGCAGCGGTGCGTCGTGGGCGGCTCGACGCGCTGCTCCTCCGCCTCCGGCGCCGGCTCCGCGCCGTCGGGCTCCGAGCGGACCTGGTACGAACCGACGGCGCGGGTACCGTGGAGTTGGTGAAGTACGCGAACGACCGCGTCGAGGACTTCACCTGATGGTCTCGGGCGGGCGCGCGTGAGCCGCACCACGCCCTCGACCGGCGGGGCCCCAGGCCCCGGGTCCCCCTTGGGCCCCGCGGAGCGGCTCCCCTACGAGATGGGCGGGGTGCTCGGGCGGGGAGGGATGGGGGAAGTCCGCTCCGCATACGACCCGCGCCTCGGGCGAGATGTGGCGATCAAGACGGTCTACCCGGGGGACGCCATCGCGGCGGCCCGGCTCGCGCGCGAGGCCGCGATCACCGCGCGCCTCGAACACCCGGCGATCATGCCGATCTATGCGGCAGGCGTGGACCCGAGCGGGCGTCCCTGGTACGCGATGCGGCGGTTCGAGGGGCGCTCCCTGGCGGACCGACTGGCGGCCGCGAAGGACCTCGCCGCGCGGCTGCGGCTGGTCCGGCACGTGCTGGAGGTGAGCGAAGCGATCGCCTATGCCCACAGTCAGGGTGTGCTGCACCGCGACCTGAAGCCCGCCAACGTGATGACCGGCCAATTCGGGGAGACCCTGGTGGCGGACTGGGGCCTCGCGTGCTCCTTCGAGGAGGCCGCCACCGGCGGCGGTCCTGCCGGCACGCCCGGCTACATGAGCCCGGAGCAGCTCACCGGCGCGTCGGTGGACGTTCGGTCGGACGTCTACGGGCTCGGGGCCATGCTCCACGAGCTGCTCGCGGGCGGCCCCCCGGGCCCTCCCCATCGCACGCCGCTCCCCCCGGACGCGCCCCCCGAGCTCGCGGCCATCACCCGCCGGGCGCTCCAACCCTCGCCGGACCGGCGCTACCCGACCGCTCGCGCCTTCGCGGACGACCTGCTCGCGTGGTTCGAAGGCCGGCGGGTCTCGGCCTTGGAATACCGCGCGGCCGACTCGCTCCGCCTGCTGCTCCGGGCGTGGCGGGTGCCGATCCGCGTCGCCGGGGTTGCGCTGTCGATCTTCGCGCTCGCGATCGGCGCTTCGTCCTGGCGCACCGCCGCGGAGCGCGCCCGGGCCGAGGAGTCGGAGCGTGCGGCGGTCCAGGCGCGGGCGGATGAGGCGGTCGCGTTCGCGGCGGCGTTGCGCGGACAGGCGGCGGCGGGGCTGGCCGCAGGACTCACGCTGGAGCCGCGGGTCCTCGCGGCCGAGTCGCTCGCCCGGCACGAGGACGCCGACGGGCGGGGCGTCCTCGCCGCGGTGTACGACCGGCACCTCCTCGAGCTCGTGCGTCCGCCCGTGCCGGTGCCGGAGTGCAGCCGCCGGGCGATGTCCACCGACGGCGTACGCGCGGCGTGTGCGACGGGGAGCGAGCTGCTCATGCTGGACGGCGCCACGGGACGGGTGCTCCACCGCGCCCCCTCCGCGGCGATCCGCCTCGCGTTCGCCGGTCCCGAGGCCGTGGTGGCGCTGGACGTGGAGGGAGGGATCTGGAGCTGGCGCCCGCCCAGCGCGCCGGTCGAACTCCCCGCTCCGATCGCGCGCGCTGGCGAGATCGGCGACACCCTCACCCCGGGACGAATCGGGGTGACGCGGGACACCACGGAGGTGGTCGTGGACACCACGACCGGGACCGCGACCGAGAGCCGGACGTGCGCCGACGCGGTGGTGAAAGCCACGGCGATCGACGGGGCGGGCCGCCTGTTGGTCGGGTGCCACGACGGCCGGATCGTGCGCACGGACGGCGCGGGCGCCGTCGACCTCGTCCGGGTCCCGGCGAGTGACGGGGTGCCCTACCGTCTCGTCCCCACCGCGGACGGCCGGATCTTCGTGGGCACCTACTCGGGAACGGGCCTCGTCTACTCGTCCGAGGGCGCGCTCCTCGCCCGGCGCTCCCTCGGCTCCGATGGTGTGTGGTCCGCGGATTGGAGCGGCGACTCGGTGATGGTCACGCTCGCCGACGGCACGGCGGTCCTATGGAACACCGCCACCGACACGCTTCGGGCGCGTCTCGCCGTCGACTACACCACCTTCGCCTGGACGCAGGAGGGGACGCTCCGCCAGTTCGGCGCGTCCCTCGCCGATCGCGACGCGGGCGCGCCGGCCCGGCTCAACGAGGTGCCGCTCGGAAGCGGGGTGACCGCCGTCGCGTGGGCGCCGGATGGCCGCCACGTGGGCGCCAGCCTCGGCAGCGGTGAGGTGAAGCTGGTCGACCCCGAGCGCGGCGTGGTGGACGCCACCCTGGTCGGCGAGCCCGGCGTGGCCAAGGACGTGGCGTTCAGCGCGGACAGCGCCGAGGTCCTCGTGGCGCGGGTGGGGATGGAGGCCACCCGCTACGATCGATCGGGGCACATGCTGGCGAGAGCACGCCCCGCCGGCGCCCGCCGGGTGGCGTGGTTCAACGACCTCGGCGCGGTGTTCATCGGGTACGGCCCGCGCCAATTCATCTGGCCGCGCGGCGGGCCGATCACCACGGTGGTCGGGCGGGGGTTCACGGACATCGAGGTCGACCGCGACGGTCGCCGCGGGGTCGCGCTGAGCCCCGACGACTCTTTGTGGTTCGTGACCGCTGAAGCGGGGAAGCTCCAGTGGCGCTGGGCGCGGCGCTTCGGGATGACGACCACCATCGCCTCGCTCGGCGACACGGCGCTGGTCGGAGAGATGGACGGGATCGTGGAGGTCGCGCCGGACGGAACGATCCGCTGGCGGCTCCCCCTGGACATCACGCCCTGCGCCCTCGGCGTGGACCCCTCACGCACGCTGATCGCCGTCGGCTTCCTGGACGGGACGGTGGGTGTGTACCGCCGCGGGGGCAGCGCGCCCATCGCCCGGCTCCGCGGCCACCGCGCGCGCCTCGGCGGCGTCGCCTTCTCCGCCGACGGCCGCTGGCTCGCCAGCGGCGCCTGGGACGGCGGGCTGCGGTTGTGGTCGGTCGAAGCGTTCACGGTGGCCGTCGATCCAACGATCGCGGACCTCACGGCGGCGACGGGCGTGCCGCTCGACGCCGCGTTGCGGGTGTTGTCGCGGTCGCCGTAGGGGTCTCCGTGGGGGCAGGACCCAGCGCCAACCCTCACGCTCGCCGAGGCAACCGTGGCGCAACTCGCGACGCCGGGAATCCCGCTCCCCGGGCGCAGCGTCCTGGCCGGGCGAGCGGTGATCACGGCCGGTCGGTGTGAGCAGTGGTAGGAAGCCGCCCCAATGATCGCGCTCCTCCTCCACATGCACCAGCCGGACTACCGGCACCCCCGAACCGGCGCGCCCATCATGCCGTGGGTGCGGCTGCACGCGACCCGTGGCTACCGCGACGTGGCGAGGATCCTCGCCGAGACCGGCGCCAAGGCCACGGTGAACCTGGTCCCCACGCTGCTGGAGCAGGTGGATCGGTACGTGGCCGGCGGCAGCGACGTGCACCTCGACGTGTGCTGTCGCCCTGCGGCCGAGCTCGCGCCGGCCGAGGCCGAGTGGCTCGTCACTCACGGGCTCCACGGCTCCGCCCGCGCCTTCGAGTGGTTCCCGGGGTGGGGCGCGCTCCGGGCGCGCCGGGACCGCGGCGAACGGTTCGACGTGGCGGCCCTCCGCGACCTGCAGGTCTGGGGCAACCTCGCGTGGTTCGGCGCCACCGCCCTGGAAGACTTTCCGGAGCTCGGGGAGCTGCGGCGGAAAGGCGCCGGGTTCACCGAGGCGGAGAAGGCCGTGGTGCTCGCGCGTCAGGCCGAATGTGTGGCGGGACTCCGCGCGCTCTACGCCGCGCTCCCCGAGGTGAGCGCTTCCCCGTATGCCCACCCGATCCTCCCGCTCCTCGTGGATACGGCCCACGCGGCCCGCAACCTCGGAGCGTTTGACGATCCTGCGTTCCGATGGCCGGAAGACGCCCTGGGACAGCTCGTCGCCGGGCGGGCAGCGGTGGCCGCGTGGGTAGGGCGCGAGGTGCGCGGGCTCTGGCCGAGCGAAGGCTCGGTGAGCCCGGAGGCGGTGGAGCTCTTCGCCAAGGCCGGGTTCTCGTGGTTCGCCACCGACGACGGCGTGCTCGCCCGGTCGGAGCGGCAGGGGAAGGGTCCGACCTGGCAGGTCGGGCCGCTCCGCGGGCTGTTCCGCGACCACGGCCTGAGCGACCGGATCGGGTTCGTCTACGCCGATCAGGCCGCGGACACCGCCGTCGAGGACCTCCTCGCGCGCACCGCCGGCCGCGACGTCGTGCTCGCGCTCGACGGAGAGAACCCCTGGGAGTCCTACAAGGACGCGGGTGCCGGCTTCCTCCGCCGCTTCTTCGCCAAGGCGCCGCTCGTCCCCTGCGGTGAGCTCGCCGCGCGCCCGGCCACCGGCACCGTGTCGCGGCTGCACACGGGGAGCTGGATCAACGCCGACTTCAAGATCTGGATCGGCGCCGAGGAGGACCGCACGGCCTGGCGGCTCCTGCGGCGGGTCCGGGAGGCGTTCGCGGCGTCCGTGCAGCCCGAAGACGCGCGTCGGGCGCTCTGGCGCGCCGAAGCGAGCGACTGGTTCTGGTGGTACGGCCCCGAATTCGAGACCCCGTTCGCCGGGGAGTTCGACGTGCTCTTCCGCGCCCACCTCGCCGACGTGCTCGCGCGTATCGGCGCCCCCGCGATGCCCGAGCTCGACGCGCCGCTGCGCGCCACCGGCGGCGGCGTGGTGGCCCCGGTCGGCCCGGTGGATCCCGACCGTGCCGACTTCTTCGCCTGGAACGCCGCCGGGAGCGTGGCGATCACCAGCGGGTCGATGGCGCCGGGTCCGGGCTGGCCGGTGCGGGTGGAGTACGGCTGGGGCCCGCGCGGCCTCGCGCTGCGGCTGGTGGGGGCGGGGGAGGGGACCGCGCCCGGGTGGACCGCCGAGGTCGAGGAAGGCGAGTCCGAACGCCCGCTCCTGTGGCTGCGCACCCCCGAGGGCCGGCGGGTGCCCGACAGCGGCGGCTGGCGCCTGCTTCGCCCCACACCGCGGCCGTAGGATAGCGGCGCGGATGGCTCTCTCCCTCGACGCCTGGCTCGGCCAGGGCGACCCCCTCGAAGCCGACTGGTCTGGCCACGTCAACCGCCTCGCGATGCGCGGGCAGCTTGGCGCCGCCGGCGACCTGCTGCTCGATCTTCCGGCGTTGGCCGCCCCCTACGCCTGTGAGCCCGACACCTGCACGCCTGGTCGGCGCGCGCCGCGAACCCGTTCCTGTTGCGCCGACCTCGACGTGGAGCTCGCGCCGGCCGAGGTCGCGGCGATCGAGGCGCACCTTCCCGCCATCGCGGCGTCGATGGCGCCGGTCGATCCCCGTTGGGCCGAAGGCGCGCCCACCTGGCAGGATGCCGGCACCCTCAGCCGCCCCGGAAAACGCTGCGTCTTCGCGGTCGCGGCCGAGGACGGGCTGCGCTGCGGCCTCCACCGACTCGAGGACGCCGACGGCCTCCCTCGGGGCACCGTGAAGCCGCTCCCGTGCCGCCTCTTCCCGCTCATCGTGGTCGATCTCGGCGATCAACGGCTCCTCACCGCGGTGAGCCGCGCCAACATCCGCAACGGAGCGCCTTCGCCGCGGTGGTTCCCGTGCCTGCGCGGGGACGCGCGGCGGCCCGCGCCGCTCGCCGAAGGCGTGATGGACACGATCGCCGAGGTGTGGGGCGCCCGGGTGGCGCGCGGCGTGCGCAAGGCGGTGAGGGAGTTCACGGCGGATTAGGCCTCGATCCTCCAGGTGTCGGCGGCGGTCGGCGCGGGTCGAGGGGGTCCAGCGTGAGCTCCGCGGGTGCCCTACCGTTCCCAGTGACGACGCCCAGGCGGGCGGTGGCCGAGCGCAGGACGAGCATGGACCGACCGTTCGCCGCAGCGCAGCCCGCTTCGACGACCGCGGGGAGCGAGGTGTCCAGCGGGTGGAGGTCGCGCCGCGCCCTGCCCCCCGGCCGACGGCGGCGGTCGAGGAGCCGGCGTCTGCGAGCCAGCCTGGGCGGGCGGCCCGGTTTTTGGTGACGATTTGTAGCGCACCATACGCGGAAGGATACCTTCGGCGCAGCCTCCGGAGGCCAAAAAATGCTGCATCTCGACACCGGAAATACCGGGTTCATGCTGCTCTGTACCAGTCTGGTGATGTTGATGACGCCCGGTCTGGCGTTCTTCTACGGCGGCCTGGTGGGCCGGAAGAACGTGCTCACGATCATGATGCAGAGCTTCGTGTCCATGGGATGGACCACGGTGATCTGGTTCACGGTCGGCTACTCCCTGTGCTTCTCGGGGGACTTCCACGGGATCATCGGCAACCTCGACAACGCGTTCCTGCGCGGCATCAACCTCGACACGCCGTCGCCCAACGACACCATCCCCGCCCTGGTCTTCGTCGCCTACCAGATGATGTTCGCCATCATCACCCCGGCGCTCATCACCGGCGCGTTCGCCAACCGGGTCACCTTCAAGGCGTGGATGTTGTTCCTCACCGGGTGGCTGTTCCTGGTCTACTTCCCGTTCGTCCACATGATCTGGGGCGGTGGTTTCCTCCAGAAGTGGGGCGTGCTCGACTTCGCGGGCGGCATCGTCGTCCACAACATCGCGGGCATGGCGGCGCTGGCCTCTGTGCTCTACGTCGGCCGCCGCAAGGTGGTGGACTCCGGGCCGCACAGCATCCCGCTGGTCGCCCTCGGCACCGGCCTGCTCTGGTTCGGCTGGTACGGCTTCAACGCCGGCAGTGAGTTCCGCGTGGACTCGATCACCGCCCTGGCCTTCGTCAACACCGACGTGGCGGCTTCGTTCGCCGGAATCTCGTGGATGGTGCTGGAGTGGCGCGCCGAGGGCAAGCCCAAGCTGCTCGGGTTGCTCACCGGTGCGGTCGGCGGCCTGGCCACCATCACGCCGGCGGCGGGCTTCGTCTCCCCGATGAGCGCGGTGTTCATCGGCATCCTCGCGGGCGGCGTCTGCTACGCCGCGGTCTCCTTCAAGAACAAGATGAAGTGGGACGACGCGCTCGACGTGTGGGGCGTTCACGGCGTCGGCGGCCTGTTCGGCATCATCCTGCTCGGCGTGTTCGCCTCCACGGCGTTCAACCCGGCGGGGGCGGACGGCCTCCTCACCGGCGACGTCACCTTCTTCGCCAAGGAATGCGCCGCCGCCGTGTTCTCGTCGGTGTGGGCCTTCGGGCTCACCCTCGGGATGCTGTGGGTGATCGACCGCATCACCCCGGTGAAGGTGCAAGAAGACGACGAGTCGGAAGGGCTCGACCGCACCCAGCACGGAGAGGTCGCCTACCTCGACGTGGCCTGAGGGGTCTGAGCAACGCGGGCGGCTGCCGGCAACTCGCCGCGCAGCCGCCCGCTGGGTTTTTGAGGGTCGGGTCGGGGCCGCCGCGGGCGGGACCGCCCGGGGAGCCAGTCTCGCCGACCGCGGCGCCTCGATCGCCGACGCTGGCCGGTGGGCAGGGCCGGGCCCAGCCTCCACCCCTTGGACGACCTCGTGCGAATCAGCGCCGCGCCGTCCAGGCCCGCCCGAGGAAGAACTGGAACGGGAGGTGGGTGCGAACCGCCCAGGAGCGCTCGGTGTGGAGCCCCTCCGGGAACGAGAAGTGCAGGAGGTCTTCCCCCAGGCGGAAGCCGCGGGCGACGAGGCGGTCGCGGACGGCGTTGGTGGCGTCGTAATTGTCCCGCGGCCAGCCGCTGTCGAGGTAGACCTGGATCGGCGGCTTCGGGTCGCGGGCGATGCGCTCGAAGAGGTCGTCCTGGTAGCCGAAGGTGCTGGAGAGGCACGCCGCGCGGCCGAAGACCTGGGGATGCGCCCACGCGAGGTGCAGCGACGCGACGCCGCCGAGCGAGGAGCCCATGACCATCGTCGACGCAGGCTCGGCGCGGGTGCGCAAGGCGGCGTCGACCCAGGGTTTCAGCGTACCGGCCATGAACTCGCCGTAGGGGCCGTAGCCGGGGGCGGTGTAGGCGGCGTTGCGGTCCGGGGGGGACACGCCGACCACGATCGCCTTGCGGATGGCGTTCATCTCGTCGAGGCGGTCCATCGTCTCGTCGACCTGCCACTCGTCGCCCGCGAAGGCCTCTTCGGGGAAGAAGAGGTTCTTCCCGTCGTGCATGTAGACCACGGGGAACCGACGCAGGGTGTTTTCGTCGTAACCTGGAGGGTGGTAGATTCGGAAGGAGTAGGTGCCGCCGGGGCCGTCGAGCCGGTGCACGGCCGAGACGTACCCACGATGTTCTTCCTGGAAGAACGGGTAGATCTGCGGGTCGGGTTCGTCGGCGGAGAGCACGTAGTCGGGCCCGGTGGACCAGCGGAGGGTGTCCCCGAGGCGGAGGCACGGCTTCATCGCGAGGTTCAACCCTGGGACCGGCGCGTCGAACGTCGCGCCGGTGGCGGTGACCTCGACGGGCTCCAGGTCGCGGTCCCAGTCGGCGTCGGTGCGCAGGACGAGGCGACCTTCGGTCACTGGGTAGACGATCTCGATGCGCATGCTCAGCCCTGGCGGTAGTTGGTCTGTAGGCGTACGTATTTCGCCGCAAGGCCGCGGTGGAAGGTCTCGGCGCTCGGCGCGAGCGCGCGGACCACTTTCGCCGGAGCCCCGAGCACGAGGCTGTGGTCGGGGACCTCGGTCGCGGCGGGCACCACCGCCCCGGCCCCAACGAGCGAGCCCTTCCCGATGCGGGCGCCGTCGAGCACGGTCGCCTGGATGCCGATGAGGCAGCCGTCCCCGACCGTGCAGCCGTGGAGCACGGCGCGGTGGCCGACGACGACGTCTTCCCCGACGATCGCGGGGTCGGCGTCGCCGAGGTGGATCACCGTGCCGTCCTGGATGTTGGAGCGGGCGCCGATCTCGATGCGGTTGACGTCGCCGCGGAGCACGCAGCCGTACCAGACGCTCACGTCGTCGTGCAGGGTCACGTCGCCGATGATGGCGGCGCCGGGCGCGAGGAAGACGCGCTCGCCGACCACCGGAACGGTGTCTCGGTAGCGGGCGAAGATCACCCCAGGGAAACGCGTACGGAGCGCGTCGAGCGCGGCGTCCAGCTCGGGGAGGTTGTCGGGGGGCGCGGCGGCGACGGCCACGGAGGTGGCGATGGTGCGGGAGGCCATGGGGGAGTCTATTCCGGAGTCAGGGAGCTGCCTCAGCGGGGGGCGAGCCGCCCGTTGGCGGAGCGTCCCGCGCGGAGCGTGGGAAAGCGGAGCCCAAGGGCGGCGACCGTGTGAGCGGCGGGAGTGGGTCCGGCACTCAACGTGCCGGTGGGGCGAGCCGCCCATTGGCGGAGCGTCCCGCGCGGAGCGTGGGAAAGCGGAGCCCAAGGGCGGCGACCGTGTGAGCGGCGGGAGTGGGTCCGGCACTCAACGTGCCGGTGGGGCGAGCCGCCCATTGGCGGA
>CAIXRH010000301.1 GCA_903921785.1 uncultured Pseudomonadota bacterium | reverse complement strand
GGCGTAGGCGCGCCCGTGGCCGCTGCCGGCACCGCCGCGCGCGGATACGCCGCTCCAGACGGCGTCGGGGCCGGCTCCGCCCTCGCAGCCGGCGCCGCCTGAGGACTGCCGCCCTCCGCGCGAGCGTTCGCCCGCGTCGCCGCGATCGCCGCCGCGACCGCCGCGCGGATGCCCTCCGCGAGCCGACTCGCGTCCTGGGCGTGCCCCGCGACCACCTTTCCGCGGAGCTCGGTCAACGCCGTCTCGGTCGTGACCAGCCGCGCTTGCAGCATCGCCACCTGACGCGAGAGGGTGGAGAGCCGCACCATCAGCACGACCACGGCCACGGGGAGCACGGCGGCCACGAGGCACGCACAGCCTCCCATGGTCATCAGGGAGAACCAGGTGTCGGGATTGTCCACGTGGGAGTGTACCCCGCTCGACCGCCTGCGATTGCCTCTGTCTCGTCACCGCCCGGGTCGCAAATCGTCCCGAAACGGGCGGGACGGTCGTTGTGAACGGATCGACAAACTCCCCTCGACGCGGCCCCGCGTCCGTGGCATACCGGTGCCATGCAGTGGCTCCTGTTCGCGGCCTGCACCAGCGGGTCCGACAGTGGGGACGACCCGTCCGATAGCGCCGATCCGGGCGTACATGGCGAGTTGTCCATCACCATCCCCGACGGCGCGGTGTACAAGACCAGCGTCCCGATGGACGACGGCACGTTGCTGGCCGTCCGGGCCACCTGGAACCCCCTCACGGCCGAGCGATACGCCGGGGAACGCACCACGCTGCTCCTCGCGCGCGGGAGCCTCAGCGCCGGCGCCTTCCTGGAGCCCCAAGAGACCGGCCCGTGGAGCCGTATGGGCGCCGTCCTCGTGCAGGTGATCCTCCCCGGCGGCTTCAGCGACGGGCAGGTGAGCACCGGTGAGTTCGATTATCGTGGCGTTCACAGTCAGGATGCCTTCGGTGCCGCCCTGGAGTGGACCGCCGGCCGCCGCCCCGACATCGATGGCAAGTACATCGCCGACATCATCCCCGACGCGTCCCCGGAGATCGGGCTGGTCGGCATGTCCGCCGGGGTGAACCTCGCGTTCGGCGCGTTGGCACGCGATCCTTCGGGGCTCGACTTCGTGAAGTGGATGGTGGCCTGGGAGGGCCCCTACACCGACCAGTTCCTCGACGTGGAGCTGATGTCGTACGACTTCGAGATGAACCCCACGTACGACCTGGGCTCTTGCGGTAACACCAGCTGTCCCTTCGCCACCGAGCCCGACCGCATCCAGTTCGACCCCGCCGGGCACAGCTTCACCGAAGACCCCCTCGGCGCCCAGGAGATCGACCTCGACGGCGTCCTCTACGTCGATGAAGACGGCGACGGGCACTACGCCCCCGACGAGTTCTCCTGGCACATGCTCTCCGCGCCGGGCCCCGACGGTGAGCTGGCCTGCGCCCCTTCGCTCGATCTGGCTCAGGTGATCGACGCCCAGTCCGACCGCCTCTTCGCCGACAGCGCACGTCCGAGCTGGCTCCCGCCCACCGACTGGCTGGAGGCGTACTGGGCGACTCGCGATGCGTCGGTGATCCTCCCCAGCCTCGCCGCGGCCCGCCCCGATCTCCGCATCATCGTCGCCGGCTCGCAGACCGACCACATCTACAAGGCCGTGCCCGACCACCCGCACGTGGTGGCGCTCACGCACTATCTCCAGGACATCGGCTTCGAATTCGTGCGCCTGAACCCGGACGCCGCGTACATGGGCGCCGCGCTCGACGCCGACCCGTCCGGCCTCCCGGACAACGACGCCGGCACCGCGCCGACCTGGCCGGACACACCCGACTGGCTCGAGCCCGAGGGAAGCCGCCTCCCGTTCGACTACTTCGTCCCGCCCTCCGCGGCGTTGGAGCTCGACGATCGGGTGCATGCCGGGAACTGGTCGCCCAACCTCGACCGGACGCTCGTCGCGGTGCCGAAGATTCTCTGAACGGACGCTCCGTTGCCGGCCCCGACCCACATGGCGAAGGGGTGGCGGCGCTCCACCGGCCTTCCCCCCGGGCACCGTCGGTGGTCGAGGGACCACCAGGGGCGAGAATGGCGAGGTGCGGCGCGTCGGCCGCAGCGGCGGGCGCCGACGCCGGTCGTGGCTCGCGAGGGTCGAGAAGGACCGGGAGGGCAGGGCACGATGAGCGCTCCGGTCGCGAACGCCGCCGACGCCTCGCCGCGCTACTCCACCGCGCCGGGAATCGAAGGAAGAACCCCGCTGAAGCCCACGATCACGCCCAGCGGCAACGACGCCTCCCAGACGACGTTCCGCTCCGCGTCCACCTCGGTGAGCAGGCCCGAGGAGCCCCAGGAGATCAGCAGGTGATCGTCGGGGAGGTCGGTCGCGTCGCCGAGGATCTGGGAGAAATATTCCCCGTCGAGGTCGATGGCCTCGCCTTCGGCGGCGGTAGAGGCCGCCTCGTCGACCTTCCAGGTGACGACCCGTGAATGAGGCGAGTCCACGTTGCGGTTGTTGAAGACGCGCACGCCGTCCGCCGTTCGCTCCGGCGAGTGGATGGTGCCGACGCGGAGGCCCTCGGGCAGCGTGAGCGTGGCGTCCTCGCCGCCGAGGACCCAGTCCGTGGCGCCGGTGGCCCGGTCCACCTGGAAGACGGAGCCGAGGCTGTACGAGGACATCAGGTACTTGCCGGTGTCGGCGTCGTAGGAGAGGCCGTTGCAGTGGATCCAGTCGAGGCCGAAGCTGTAGAAGCCGCTGTCTCCGGCGACCGCCGCGCGCATCGGCAGAGCATCCCACGAGTCCCAGATCACGTGCAGGTCGGTCGCGGGGTCGCCGCCGACGGGGATCTCGGCGATCGCGTCGCCCACCACCATCCTCAGCTCGCCGTCGACGGTGGTCTCGCGCACATCGATCATGCAGTAGCCGTAGTGGTCGTCGGGGAGCTCCACGAAGGCGTGGTGCCCGCCCGGCGTGGGGGTCTCGGCGCGGACCTCCCCGGCCCAGTCACGCTCGATGATCGTGCCGATATCGGTTTCCAGCTTGGGATCGGTGACCTGGTAGATGACCCCCTTGCCGTCGGCGGCCGCCCGCACGTCGGAGAAGCCCTGCTTCGGGCCGTCGGAGGCAAGCCACCACACGGGGGTGCCGGTGAGGTCGACCATCACCGCGTCGGCCCGCTGGTTGTCCAGGGTGGAGGTGAGCACCAGGCCCGAGAGCGCGTCACCGCTTTCGGTGACCTCGAAGGAGCGGATGGTGACGGGGAGCTCCCCGGTCTCGATTGTCTGGTCGTCGGTGGCGGCGCCCTCCCCGGTCACCACCCGCCAGTGCACCGTGGCGGACGGGTGGGCGCCGAGGACGATCCCCTCGCCCTCGTCGCCCTCGCCGAGCGCCACGCGCTGCCCGTAGTCCTCATCGTACCCCCACTCGGCCACCACGGACGCCCCTTCTCCGGCACCCTTCCACTGCACCCGGAACACCGCTGGCTGGAGCTCCGCGAGGCTCGCGCTCGCGGTGAGGTTCACGGGGGACGCCGCCGTGTCGCAGGCAAGGAGGCCGAGGAGCCCGAGGGGCAGCAGTCCGCGCATGCCCCGGGGATACTCGAAACCGCCGCGGATCGCCACCGCTACATCATCGAGCGCGGGTCGACGTCCACGATGCGGCGCACGCCCGGCGCGCTCCGCCAGGTCGGGGCCGCCTGGGCGAGGAACTCTCGGAAGATCTTTCGTTCTTTGCCGCGGAGCACCGCCTGGAAGCGGTACCGGCCCACGAGCCGGGGCAGGGGGGCGAGGGCGGGCCCGAGCACGTCCACCCCCGGGAAGCTCCGCGCCAACGCCCGCGCTTCCTTGACGAACGCCGCCGCGGCCTCTCGCGCGGCCGACCGATCGGCGGCTTCGATCCGTACCAAAACCAGCGACGAGAACGGCGGGTAGCCAAGCATCCGCCGGAGCTCCAGCTCCCCTTGGGAGAACGCGGCCATGTCCCCGATCGTGCCGAAGACCGGGTGGTCGGGGTGCTGCGACTGCACGAAAACCCGCCCGGCCACCGACCCGCGCCCCGCCCGCCCGCAGAGCTGGGTGACCAGCGCCCAGGTGCGCTCAGCGCTCCGAAAATCGGGCATCCCGAGCACGTGATCCGCGCCGAGCACCGCCGCCACCGTGACGTCGGGGAAGTCGTGCCCCTTGGCGACCAGCTGCGTGCCGACCAGCAGCCGCGTTTCCCCCCGGGCGAACGCGCCGAGGACCCGCTCGTGCCCGCCCTTCCCGCGGGTGGTGTCGGCGTCCATCCGGCCGACAGGCACGTCGGGGAACGCCTCCACGAGCTGCTCCTCGATCCGCTCGGTGCCGCGCCCGAGGAGCGCCAGCGGCGTGGCGCACTGCGGACAGTCCCCCGGGAACATCCGATGGAAGCCGCAATAGTGGCAGTCCATGCGCTGGGAGTTCTGGTGGTACACCAGCGCGACGCCGCAGCTGGGGCAGTCGTAGCTCTGGCCGCAGCCGGGGCACTCGACGAAGGTGGCGTAGCCGCGGCGGTTGTAGAGGAGGATGGCCTTCCCGCCCGCGGCGAGGGCCTCCCGCACCGCTTCGTCCACGATCGGGGCGAGCAGCGGGGCCTTCCCACCCGCGGCGCGGGCGACCGGACGCATGTCGACCAGCTCTAGGCTGGGCACCGGGCGCGGGGTCGCGCGCTCCAGGAGCTGCAGGAGCTTGTACCGACCGAGCTCGGCGTTTCGCCAGCTCTCCAAAGAAGGCGTGGCCGAGCCGAGGACGCAGGGGCAGCGCGCGCGGGTGGCCCTCACCACCGCGAGGTCCCGCCCGTGGTAGCGCACGCCCTCGTCCTGCTTGAAGGAGTCGTCGTGCTCTTCATCGACAATCACCAGGCCCAAGGCTGAAAACGGCGCGAAGACCGCGCTGCGCGCCCCGACGACCACGCTCGCTTCGCCGGCCCGGATGCGCCGCCACTCCCCGAGCTTCTCTCCCGCCGCGAGCGCGCTGTGCAGCACCGCCACCTGCCCCGGGAACCGGGCTTCGAAGCGCGAACACAACAGCGGCGTGAGCGCGATCTCCGGGACCAGCACCAGCACCTGCTTCCCGCGCGCGAGCACCTGCTCGGCGAGCGCGAGGTACACCTCCGTCTTCCCGGCGCCCGTGACGCCGTGGAGCAGGTAGACCCCGGCGGCGTTCACCGCCGCCACCGCGGCGGACTGCGCGGCGTTGAGCGGGGGGGGGACGGACGGAGGCCGGGACCGATCGGACACATGCATGCGCGCGCGGTGCTCCTTCCGCGCCGCGCCGACCCGCACCAGCGCCGCGACCACGCCGGCCGGGAGGTCCCGCAGCCGCGCGGGCAGCCGCTCGAGCACCTCCTGCCCCTTGGCCGACCGGGCCTCGCCCTCGCCCGTGGCGATCACCCACAGCTCTTCGTCGCGCACACCCTCCTGAACCACGTCCTCTCCCGCCACCAACCCGGCCTGAACCAGGGCGGTCAGGTGCGGCCCCACCTCGGCGACCTCCTCATGCAACCGCCGCTCCAGCGCCGCGCGGCTGGCTCCCGGACGGGAGACCACCTCACGCAGGACGCTCCCGCGCTCTCCGGGCGGCGGGGCGACGGCCAGGCGCTCGACCCCTTCTTCGGTGGGGCGGTAGATCCTGCGCGTGGAGGCGCCGGTGGCCGCGGGCGTGGCCGTAGCGATCACCTCCCCGAGCGGCGAGAGGTAATACTCGGCCATCCACCGATAGAGCCCGAGTTGATCCTCGGTGAACGCCGCCTCCTCGCGCACCACGCCGCGGATGGGCTTCACCTCCACCCCGGGCGGCGCCTCTCCCGGACCCACCACCCACCCCGTGAGCTCCCGGGAACCATAGGGGACCACCACGGACGTTCCCACGGGCAGCGCCCGCTCGCACGACCAGGTGAAGCGCCCGTGCACGGGCAGCGGAACGGCGACCTCGATGAGCACGCCCGACGCCTATCCGCGGCCCCTGCCAGAAGTTGGTCGGATCAAAAAGATCGGATTGTGCGAGCTTTCGGTTGCGCACCCTCCATCGTCGCTATAGCCCACATTTGCGCCGTCCCTGATCTGGGGGGCGGGCGGCAACGTAGGCAAGTTCGAAAGTGAGTGATACCGATGTCGAATAATCGTCTGTTCGTGGGCAATCTGTCCTTCCGTTCCCAGGAGGATTCCCTCCGTGAGGCCTTCTCCCAGTCGGGCGAGGTCAAGGGTGTCCGTCTGATGCTCGACCGTGAAACCGGCCGGAGCCGTGGCTTCGCGTTCGTCGACATGAACACCGCGGAAGAGGCCCAGGCGGCGATCAACAAGTGGAACGGCGCCGATCTCGATGGTCGTCCCCTCCGCGTCAACCTCGCCGAGGACCGCGCGGGCGGCACCGGCGGCGGCGGGGCCGGCGGCGGCGGCGG
>CAIXRH010000300.1 GCA_903921785.1 uncultured Pseudomonadota bacterium | reverse complement strand
GTTGGCCTCGATCACATACATCGCCGGCTTTCCGGAGGGGGTGAGGGTGGTGTCCAGGGCGGCCATCTCCGCGAGGCTCACCACCTTCCCCGCTTCGTCGCAGAAGGCGATCGACAGCGGGGTCGGGGTGTCCTTCATCCAGAAATAGCGGAGCCCCGCCGAGGGGTAGACGAAGACCATGCCCTCGTCGGCAGCCATCACGGTGACGCCCATGAGCCCCTGCTCCCGCTCCTCCGGGTCGTCCGCGACGTGGGCGCGCAACGTGGTTCCCTTCACGCGGAGCGGCACCACCTCGCCAGGCGGATGACCGTCGACGGGGGTGGCGTGCGCGCACGCCACGAGCACGAGGAGCGTCATCGGGAGAAGAGCCCGTTGCCGGTATAGCCGACGATGCCGGCGCCGCCGCTGGTGAGCACCCGCCCCTGCGGTGTACGCTGGAGCAGGCCCTCCCGGATAAGGTAGGGTTCGTAGACCTCTTCGATGGTGTCGGGCTCCTCGCCGATAGCTGCCGCGAGGTTGGAGAGGCCGACCGGCCCACCGTCGAAGCGGAAGGCGATGGTGTGGAGGATGCGGCGGTCCATCGCGTCGAGCCCGCCGGCGTCCACCTCAAGGCGCTCCAGCGCGACGCGGGTGATCTCCAGCGTGACCCGACCATCGCCGTCGATCTGCGCGAAATCCCGGAGGCGACGGAGCAGGCGGTTGGCGATGCGGGGCGTGCCGCGAGAGCGGGTGGAGAGCTCCTTCGCCGCGTCGTCTTCCACCTCAAGGCCCATCCGCTCGGCGCTGCGCCGCACGATGCGCTCCAGCTCCGCGGGCGTGTAGAAGTCGAGCACCGCGTGGATCCCGAAGCGAGCACGAAGGGGGCTGGTGAGCATCCCTGATCGGGTGGTCGCGCCGATGAGGGTGAAGCGCTGCAGGGGGATGCGCACGCTGGACGCGCCGGGGCCCGAGCCCATCACGATGTCGAGGTGAAAGTCCTCCATCGCGGGGTAGAGGATCTCCTCCACCGCCCGGTTCAACCTGTGGATCTCATCGACGAACAGCACCTCGCGCGGGCCGAGGTTGGTGAGGATCGCCGCGAGGTCGCCGCCGCGCTCCAGGGTGGGCCCGGCCGCGGTCCGCATCGTGACGCCGAGCTCCTCGGCTACGATGTTCGCCAGGGAGGTCTTCCCCAGGCCTGGGGGCCCGCTCAGCAAGATGTGGTCGAGCGCCTCGCCCCGACGAATCGCAGCGCGGATGTACACGCGCAGGTTCTCCTTCACCCGCTCCTGCCCGACGTAATCGTCCAGCCGTTTGGGGCGCAGGGCCGGATCCGGCGTCTCGATCTCGGTGGGGTCCACGAAGCGCGTCACGGTGCGCGCATATCGCGGAGGGACGGCGAGCGCGCGGCGCCCACCGACGACCGTGTCGAGGGGCGGGTGGCGCCCGACCGCGTTGCCCCCCAGACCCGTCGGCGGTCGAGGAGCCGCCGTCGGCGAGAATGGCTCCGCGCGCGGTGGACGCCGCCGCGAGGTCCCGTCAATCCCACCAGCAATACAGCTGGTGAGTCCTCCCGATCTGCTGCGTGAGCGCCTCCACCGTCCCCGGGCCGTCGCGCACGATGTCCGGGCAGAACTCGCCCGCCTCCGCCGCGAGCGCGGGGATGTCCGCGTCCCGGGCCACCGTCGTGACGACGGAGTCGTCGTCCGCGCCGACCACGTTGATGCGGTACTTCTCCGTCCAGGCCTCCATCCGCAGCGCCACGTCCTCCACGTCGAGGCCAACGTGCGCTGGGGAGGTGTGACCAAGCCGGACGATGTCCGCGGCGCCGCGTCCGGGGCCGACGACAACCTCCCCGAGCTTCTCGTCCGCGCCCTCGGACGCGTCGCGGAGCGTGCCCTGGAATGCCACCCACCCCACCGGGAGCCGCCCGCGGAGGGTGCGAACTCGCTCGCCGAGATCGTCGCGGCTCACGAGGGCCGACGCGCCGCGTTGGTCCTGATTCCGCCCGTAGTCCGCCCCGTTCCAGGGCCGGCTCTCGGCACCGGTGACCGCGTGGAGCGTGGCCAGCACCGGCGCCGGCACCGAGAACGTATCCATCACCGGGCATCGATAGAAGACGTCGACCATCAGTGGCTCCCCGCGGGTGCCGCGTGGCATCGGGTCGAGGCGGACGCCGTCGAGCGCGCCGCCGGTGGCGGTCAACGCGGAGCCGTCCACGACGGCGCCCCACCGCCGCTCGCCGACCGTCACCACCAGCGTCGCCGGGGTGTTCTCGGACTCCGGATGGAGCACCGCCGACCACGCGGGGAGCACCTTCGGGGAGGTGCGCGTGGCGTGGATGCTCAGCCCGAGGTCCACGCCGGGGAGGCAGTCGAGCCCCGTCGGCACGTACGTGGCGCTGACCGCCCCGGAGACCCGGACGAACGCCGAACCGCGGTCGAGGGGCAGGGCCGAGGGGACGGCCGGGGTGGGCGCGGGCGCCGGCGGGACGGCCGCGCCGCCTTCGCCGCCGGGCGCCTTCGCCGCCTCCGCAGGCGCGACCGCGGTGCCCCCAGGCGCGGCCGGCTCCGCGGCGCCGGGCTTCGTTGCATCCTCGGCGGACGCCCCCGCCGCGTCCCCGGGCCCGACGGTTCCCGTCGGCGATCCACAGGCGGAGAGCAGGGCGAAGGCGCCGAACAGGGCGCAACGACGGCCATGCCCCCCGGCCCCGACACCGCCGCCTGGCGGCCGGTGCCGCTCAACGCGGCGCCCCTCGGGCGGCCGGGAGGCCGCGGCGGCGCCCGTACACGAAGCCAGATTGACTCCAGTCAATTCACCCTCCGACACCCTCACCTCCCCGCGGGCGGCGGCGGGGGCGGCGGCGGCGCGCTCCCCGGTCGACGGTCGGTGTAACCAAGCTGCTCAAGCATCTCTCCGGGGGTGAGCCTCTCCCCGGCGGGGCGCGAGACTTCGGCTCGTTGATACCTGGACATCGCCTGGATGGCGGCGTTGTACTCCGTCCAGGCGCGATCCTCGCCGCCGGCACAATCCCCGTGGAGCTCCCCGGGGTCTGACCCCAGATCATACGTACACCGGGTGCCGTCGAGCTCCCGGATCATCCGCGAGGTCGGGGTGAGCTCCGCGAACCGGGCGCCGGCTTCACCCGGCAGCAGCGGCATCCACGGGTCGGTCCGTGCCCAGAGCTTCGTCGCCCCTCCACCTTCGCCTCGGAGCACCGAAACGCGAGAAACGCCCATGAACGGCGCCGTTGCGTGCCATCCCGCGAGGTCGACGACGGTCGGCAACAAGTCCACGAGGCCGACCATCCCCGACACCGTGCCCGGCTTCAGACCTGGTGCTTTCACGTAGAGCGGCACGTGGAGGACGTCGTCCCACAAGACCGCGCGGTGGTTGAAGAGGTAGTTGTGCGCGAACGACTCCCCGTGGTCCGCGTTGACCACCACGATCTCGTCGCCGTGTAGGCTCCCGAACAGCGGCTGGAGCGCCGCGTCGACCTCCGCGATCTCCGCGTCGTACAGCGCGGTGACGTGGGCGAGGTCGCGCTCTGGCGGCGTGCTCGCCCCGTTGGCGAAGGGGCGCAGCTTCGCCTCCGTGCCATCCAGGGTTCCCGCGTAGTCCTTGTCGAAGCGCGACGGGTCGGTCGGGGTGTAGGGCAGGTGGGCGTCGAACACGTGCACCCAGGCGAACCACGGGCCCTTCTGCGTCGCGATCCACCTCTGTGCGAGGGCCACCATCTCCGGCGCGGACCGGTGGTCGGCGCCCGCGGCGAGGTCATCGTCGTATACGTCGAAACCCCTGGAGAGCCCGCAGCTCTCGTCCTTCAGGGTGACCCCGCCGATGAACGCGGCGGTGGCGTAGCCGCGCGCATGGGCCAGCTCTGCGATGGAGGGCCCCGAGTAGCGGCTCATCCCGTTGGGGGGCACGTTCCCGTGCACCTCGGGGAGCACGCCGGTGAACATGCTCCAGTGGGAGAGCGCGGTCTCCGGAAAGTTGGAGTACGCCTGTTCCACACGGACCGCGCCGAGCCCCTCGAGCGTCGGCAGCGGCACCCGCCCGCCCCACGGCGCCAGGTGGCCCGCCGACACGGTGTCGGTGGTCACCCAGAGGATGTTCGGCCCGCCTGCGCCCCCGGCAGAGAAGGTGGCGGGATCCGCGGGCTCCGGCGGCGTGGTGCGGGGCGCGCTGCCGGGAGGCCCCCCGGGACCGCCAGGAGGTCCCCCGGGAGGTCCCGGATGACCCGCGCCGGGGCCCCTCGGCTCGCCCGGATGCCCCGCCGCCCGCGGTGTTTCCCTCTCCGGGGACGAACAGGCGACGAGCGCGGCGACGATCAGCATCCGCGAACGTTACCATCCGCGCATGATCACGTCGGCCCTGTTTCTGCTGTTCAGCGCCTGCGGAACGGAACCCTCAGCCGGAGAGGCCGGGAAAGGGGACCACGGCGGTCACGGCCCGCGCGCGGGTGGGCCGGGCGGTCCTCGCGGACCCGGCGGTCCAGGTCCGGGCGGACCCGGCGGGCCCGGTGGCGCACCCGGGGGGCCGGGGGGTGCGGGTGGCGACCTCGCGCTGCCGGTGGACAACCCGGTTTGGGACTCCCTCCACGGCCTCCTCGACCACCCCCAGGAGTACGGCGAGGCCAGCTGGGACGACGTCCGAATGCGGGTCGTCGGCCACGCCGCCGTGCTCGGCCGGGATCAGGCGCGGCTCGCGGCCATGTCCGGCGACTGGGGCGGGTGCGCCAAGGCCTATGCGGACTCCGCCGCAAAGCTGGAGAGCATCCAGGTCAGCGGGGACGTGGGCGAGCCCATCCGAGCCGCCCTGGTCGCCGCCGCCCACCGCGACGCTGGCCTCTGCGACGCCCTGGCGAAGGGCACGGCGCCGGCCCTCCCCACGACCGGCACCGTGGCGCCCCTTCGCGCCCGTTGGGTCGCCCTGGTCGTGCGCGGCGCCACCCACACCGCCCACGACGACGTCCGGAGCGACGCGGCGAAGCTCGCCGCCGACGCCCGCGCCGTCGTCGCCCCCACTGGCCTCGACCTCGACGCGTTCGGCAGCTTCGAAGAGCGCCACAAGCTGAGGGTGAAGCTGGTGGAGGCCTGGGCGGACGCGGTCTCGCCCTTCACGCCCACCGAGCCCTTCGACTATTGGACCGCCCAGGAGGTGGTCCGCCAGGCGGCCGGGATCGCCACGGCTGCCGCGGCCGTGGAGTCCGGAACCGCGCCGGCCGCCACCGCCGCCGACGCCCTCCCGCCCTCGCCGAAGCTGCCGTATTCCGCCGCGGAGCTCGGCTCCCTCGTCACCGGGGACAGCACGGTGGACACCCTGGGCTTCGCGGGTCCTCGCGCCATCGGCAGCCTCTCCCGCCTCGGCGTCGACGACTCCGAGCACAAACCCTGGCTCGACGCCACCGCCGCGGCGTTGGAGGCCGCCGCGCCACCAGACGTGCCCACCAAGGTCGCCGCGTTCACCGCGGAGCTCGACCGCTTCCCGGGCGGCATCCGCTACTACGCGATCAAGCAGCTCAAGAACACGGCCGTCCGCCACCTCGCCCGTGACGGCCACTACACCGAAGCGCTGGCGATCCTCTCCACCAACCTGCCGTTGCACAACCAGGACTGGGCGTGCCCAGACCGTGCGGCGATCCTCGCGGCGATCGAAGCGCGACTGCGCGTGCTCGCGCACGACCCGGCGGCGGCCGCCACGATCACCCGCGGCCTCGGCGAGATCGACACGTTCCTGGCGCACGCGGCGGAGGCCGAGGCGAAGCCGGGGGGCGGAGCGCCGGCCGACGGTCCAGGGGGCGGCCCCTCGACGCCGCGGTCGGGCGGACCGTAGTCCCTCTCAACAACCGCGCGGGTCGCAGCCCAACCGGCGCCGCGGCCGGCTAAACGGTCCGCGATGCAGCTCGTCACTCCCCTCGCACAAGCCGTCATGATCCTCGTCGGGCTCGGGCTCGGCTGGCTCTTCCCTCGGGTGAAGGGGGTGAGCTTCCTCCCCGACGACGTGGTGAACATCATCACCGGAGCGCTGCTGTGGCCCGTTCGCTTCGCGATCACCATGGCGGGCGTGCGGATCGCGCAGGGTTCGGAGTCCGGCCTCGTGGGCTTCGCGCACCTGGAGCTGCCGGCGTGGGCCCAGTTCGCCCTCTGCTTCGTGCTCCTCGACTTCACCAAGTACTGGGTTCACCGCGCCGATCACCGCATCCCGTTCCTCTGGTCGTTCCACCGCGTGCACCACAGCACCGAGAACATCGACGCCACGGCGGGCCTCCGCATGCACGTGGTGGACTTCCTCCAGCTCACCGCCGCCCCGATCCTCCTCTTCGGCGTGCTCCTCGACGTGAGCCACTTCGCTGAGTGGGTGATCCCCGCGACGCTGTGCATGGGCATCGTCGCCGACGGGCTCTCCCACATGAACGTTCGGTTCCCGCTGAGCAACCCGCTGTGCAGGGCCTGGCTCTACGCCTTCAACAACCCGCTCTTCCACGGCTGGCATCACACCCGCGACGGCGTGCTGTGCGATGGCAACTACGCCAACGCGCTGCCGGTCTGGGACCTGCTCTTCGGCTCCAACGTGACCCGCCCCGAGCCCCCGGAGCTCTACGGGATCGACGGTGATCAGCGGCTGGAGAACGGGGTCGTCGGCCTCCAACTCCTCCGCCCGCGGCGCTGAGCGGATGCGCCTACGCCTCGCCGCGGTCCTCTTCCTCACCGCGGCGTGCCTCGGCTGGGTCATCCACGGGATCGACGTGTCGGCCGCCGAGGCCAGCCTCGGCCGGTTCCGCTGGGGGATGATCCTCCCGATCTGGAGCTTGTACCTCCTCGCCCACAGCCTGCGCGCCCAGCGTTTCCGGGTCCTGCTCCCCAAGCCGATCGACTACGGCGCGAGCTTCTCCGCCCTCACCATCGGCTACCTCGCCCTGCACGTGATCCCCTTCCGGCTCGGCGAGTTGGTCCGGCCGTACCTGGTGAAAGAGCGTCGCGACGTCCCCTTCGGCGACTCCCTGGCGGTGGTGGTGGTGGAGCGCATCCTCGACGTGGTGATGTTGCTCGCGATGATCCTCACCACCTCGTGGTTCGTGCACTTGCCCACCCGGGTCGAGGTCGGCGGCTACGATCTGCTCGCGGTCGCCCAGAAGGGCGCCGGGCTGCTCGTGCTGGTGTGTGTGATCGGGGTTGCGGTGGTCCTGGCGTCGGGAGAGCCGGTGCTACGCCACACCGACAAGCTCCCGCTCGGCGGGATGTTCCGTCAGTTCCGGGGTGCGCTCGTCGCGTTGGCGAAGCGACCCGCTGTGACCGCGCAGGCCTTCGCCCTGAGCGTGGCGATCTGGGTGCTCACGCTCGTGGCGGTGCAGGTGCAGCTCGTGGCGTTCGGAGGCGTGCCCGCTGGCCCGCTCGACGCGCTCACCGTGTGGACCGCCACGCTCTCCGGCATGACCGTTTTGCCGACCCCCGGCTTCTTCGGCGGCTTCGAGGCGGCGTGCACCGCGGCGTTGCAGCTCCTTGGCGCCACCGCCGCCGACGCCGGGGCCTTCGCCATCGTCCTCCACCTCACCCAGTTCGTGTTCACGGTGGTGCTCGGCGTGATCTTCCTCGCCCGCGAAGGCCTGAACCTCCGCGAGGTGGTGGAGAAGAGCCGGGCTACAGCGGGCTGACCGCGCCGCTCTCGGTCAGGCGCCAGGCGGCGTCCGCGCCCACGCCGCTGTACTCCACGGTGTCCCCGCCCGGGTACCAGACCTCCACCTTCTCCACGGCAGTGGCGCTTCCCAGGCCGAAGTGCAGCGTGGCGCTGTCCTGGCACCCGGTGCCATTACCGCCGCTGACCGTCCGCATCGTGGTGACGCCCCCGGCGGTGACCCACGCGATGGCGCCGATGGCGGTGCGGTTGCTGGCGACGTCCCCAACCAGGCGCAGCTCGACCCAGTGGCCGGTCGCGGCGTCGTTGCGGAACAGGGAGTAGGCGAGGAAGTCTTCGTCGCCGTCGCGATCGTAGTCCGAGACCCCGCTGCCCCACCCATTCTCGGTGGTGATGCCCGCGTAGAGCCGCGCGGGCGTGAAGTGGGCGGTTCCGTCGTTGGTGTAGATGTCTACCGGGCGGCCCGAGTAAACCTCGGTGATGAACAGGTCCAGGTCGCCGTCGTTCTCGATGTCGAGGAGCGACGGGTTGGAGTGGGTCTCCTGGTAGATCACCCCGTTCGCCAGCCCCACGTCGGTGAAGGTGCCCGCCCCGTCGTTGAGCAGGACGTTGGTCTTGTCCGAGAAGTCGTGGAACCGCGGGTGACCGAGGTTGCCGACGACGATGTCCACGTCGAGGTCGCCATCGACGTCGCCAGACTTCAGACCGATGCTGTGGCCGTAGTACTGGGTCGCTCCGACCTTGGTCATGTTCCCGGCCGCGCCGTTGTTCTTTCCAACCTCGTCGAACGTGCCATCGCCGAGGTTCTCGTAGTACTCATTCCGCTGGAGCACGTAGTCCACGATCATCACGTCGAGGTCGCCGTCGCCGTCGAAGTCCACGGTCTCGGCGCCCCGGCCGGCGAGATTGTCCTTGTCAAAGCCGTGGTCACTGCTCCAGTCTTCGAAGACACCCCCGCCGAGGTTGTGCCAATACTTGTCCGGGTAGTACGTGTAGGAGTCGAAGCAGAGGAAGTTCGCTTCCACCAGGTCGAGGAGCCCGTCGTTGTCGAAGTCCGTCCAGGTCGCGCCGGCGGTGGGGGAGTACTCGGGTTCGCCGGAGCCGAGACAGCTGTCCCCGTCCTGCCAATCGCTGATCGTGGAGAGGGCGGTGGCGTCGGAGAAGGTGCCGTCGCAGTTGGAATGCAAAAGCAGGTCGCCCGCGGTGTAGCCGCCGCCGAGGCCGAAGTAGTCGAGGCACCCGTCGTTGTCGTAGTCGCCCCACACGCCGCCGGACGTGCCCACCCCCGCCGCCTGCACCGCGCTGGCCGCGGTCACGTCCACGAAGGAGCCGCCGTCGTTGCGGTAGAGCGTCGGCCCGTTGGTCATCAGGTCGTCGTCGCCGTCGTCGTCGTAGTCGCCCCAGCTCACGTTGGCGCTCGCGGTGAGCGTGCTGTCCGCGTGGAACCACCGCTCCTCGTCGGTGACCGTGACCACCGGGAGGTAGTGCAGCCGTACCAGGAAGTCGTACCCCCACGGCCACGTGGTGCCGTTGTAGTAGCTCTTCGCGTCGGCGTCCGGGTAGTTGAGGACCGAGTGGCAGTCGTCCCAGTTTGCGCAGCTCCCGTCGCCCACCTGATCCTTGTCCATCCCGAGCGCCGGACCGTTGGCGCCGTCCCGCCAGTTGGCGCCGTACACCAGCGCCGGACCGTCGATGTACAACGCGGGAAGCGTGTAGCTGACCCAGCTCTCCACCTGCCCGGCGTCCAGGGTCTGGGCGCCCGTCCACCACGGCCGGTCGGGGTGGAAGTCCATGCCGTTGGTGCCAAAATCGGCGTACAACCCGAAGGTGACCGGTGCAGCAACCTCGGGGAGCTGCCCGAACTGTACGTCCACCCCGTAGATGCAGGTGGGCACGTCGAGCTCGAAGCGGACCCCTTCCCAACCCGGCTCGGTGTAGAGGTCGTAGGTCGCCCCGTCTCCTCCCGTCCAGGTGTACCCCTCGTACTTGCCCATCGTCTTGGTCGCCGTGCCGTTCGACCAGTCCTGGGTGAGCACGCCGGCGCTCTCCCACTCGTCGGGAGTCAGGTCGGGGCAGCGTGGGTCGGGGGTGCCGGTGTCGGCAGTGTCGCCGCTGTCGCCGCTGTCGACGGCGGTGTCCGTCGCGGAGTCGACGGTGTCGGTGGGCTCGGGGGTGGCACAGGCGAGGAGGTAGAGGAACATCGGGGGAGCATAGCGCTGATTCCCCGCCCGTTCAGCCCTCGACGCCCTCCCAGGCGATGCCCAGCGCGGCCAGCCGTTGTTTCAGCGCCGCGAGGTCCCCACGCGGAACCACCGACTCCTCGGGGCCCACCACCCGACGAAGGAACGGCCCCGCAATCCGATCCCGTCGCAGGGCGCTGGCGACCTCGGTCGGCAACTTCACGATCACCGCGTCGACTGCCTGGGCCGGCGCGAGGCCCGCGCCAGCGAGCACCAGGGCTTCGAGTTCGCCGGGGAGGTCCCCGCCGTGGAACTCCCGGAGTCGCGCGAGGAGGGTCGTGGGGTTCGCGTGTTTACGCACCGCGGGCTCGTAGACCCGCGCGTCGCCCTCGCGGCCGACGTAGGTGCCGACGCGCGCGAGAATGGCGCGAACATCGAGCGGGTCCCACCCGTCGGGAACCACCAGGCGCCCCTGGAACGCCACGAAGCGGGCGCGCGGGCGGGTCGTGTAGTCGATGACCCGCCCCGTGTCCCCCGGGGTGGCGATGCGCAGGCGCCCGTCGGGCTCCTCGATCACGTCGACCCCGGTGAGGATGGAGAGGCGGGTGGCCGAACGTTGCCACTCCCGCACCTGATCCGCGAGGTTCGGCGCGACGCCGGTTCGGCTGTGCTCGGTGAGGAAGTCCAGCGTGTCCCGGTGGCCCGCGCCGAGCTCCGCGACGATGCCCTCACGGGACAGACGGTGGCGCCGGAGGGCGTCGCCATCGACGAACGGGGCGAGGCGGCAGAGACGCCCGTAGATGTCGAGCCGGAGCTCGGCGACGTGGCAGAGCAGCGACCCGTCGGGCGTGAGGATGAAGCCGCCCTGCGGGCGCGGACGCGGCTGGGGCTGCCGGAAGGCGAGCACCCGATCGTGATCCCGCACCGCGTCGATCGCACCGACCCGGTGGAGCACATCCAGCGCCAGATCGAGCGCCGGCGCCTCGATCTCGGCGAAGCCGCGCTCATCGAAGGTGTCGGAGCGCTGGGGATACGTCTTGCCGATGGGCGAGTAGAACGCTTCGCGGCCGGGACCGGAGAGCAGCCCCACGAGCCACTCGGTGGCGGTCCACTCCGGCTGGGCGAGGCGCATCACCAGGCTCGCCGCCGACGCGGCGAGGGCGTTGGGCAGCAGGCCCGAGAGGTCGGCGGGCGGACGCGGGTGCGCTTCCGGGTGCCCGTGCAGCTTGCCCGCCATGGCGCGTACCAGGCCGCACGCCCGCGCGTACCGCAGCGCGAGCGACCAGCGATGATCGTCGTCCCCGAGCTGGGTGTAGAGGCGCCGCTCCACGTCGCGGCGGATCACCCCATCCTGCGTGAGGACGGCGGGCACCGCCTCCAACGCGGCGGCCACCACCACGGCGTCCCACCGGGCATCTGCCGGCGGGAAGCTCGGCTGGCCCTCGATCGGGGGCCGGAGCGTGCTGAACGGCGCGTCCTTCAGCGTCGGGTTCAGCCGGCAGGAGCCGGCGTAGTGCTGAGGATGGAGCCCGCCGTCGTGCCAGGAAGAAGCACGTGGAAGCAGCAATGCGGCGGCCCACAACGCTCCGGCGCCACGGGCGATCACATCCCGCAGGCGTTCGGGCAGCGCGTCACCGACCGGGGCGGCCAGGAGCAGCAGATCGAGGAGCCCACGCGCGGCGGGGGAGAGGGCATCCACGGCCGCGTGGAGCACCACCGGGTCCTCCACCGACTCCAGCGGCACGCTCATCGTGGCGCGGTACGCGGGTTCGTAGGCCTGGACAAGACGGCGGGGGGGCGGTGGCGACGCGGACAAGACCAATGATCTAACCGGGCGGTCAGTGCCGCGCCTTGCTGACCTCGTCGACCTGCGTCTCCAACGAGCTCACGTCCATCCCGGCGGTCTTCATCTTCTCGAGGAGGAGCTTGCTGTCCACCAGGTAGGACACGATCTCGGTGTTGGGGGGGAGGCGGTCGGAGACGGTGGGCACGCTTGCCGCGTGATCCGCGATGGCAGGGGCCATTGCGCGGATCTTCGAGTCCTTGGAGGAGAGCGCCGCCTCGGCCTGGGCCTTCCACAAGGTCGGGGCGAGCTGGAGGTGGCGGTACAGGCGCGTGGCCCCCCGCGGCGCCCCGGAGACCGGGCTCGCGGACAACGGGGAAGGCTCCATCTCCCCACCGCCCTGGACGCCACCGCCCCCCTGCGAGGACGCGTCGCTCCCCATCATGCCGCCGCCACTGCCCTGGCCGCTCCCGCTCTCGCCGCCAGCCGAACCTTCCATACTTCCCGGCGCGCCCGGCCCCTGGCCGGCCATCTGCCCGTCTGGAGTGCCGGTGCCCATCGTACTGCTGCTCGACGAAGCGTCCCCGCCGCCGCCCGAACCCGCGCTACCCGCTCCGGATGCGCCACCGCCGGCCGCCCCGCCGCCGCCGATGTCTCCGCTCGGGGTGGCGGCCTGGGCCGCCTGGCTGCTCTGACCGCCCGACGGCCCCCCCTGGCCCTGGCCCCCCGCCCCGGTCTGGGAGCCCTGGTGTTGGCCCGAGGGCCCGACCGAGAGGCCGTTGTTCGGCGAGAGGTACACGACGGCCCCGCCGACGAGCACGCCGGAGAGAAACACCGCGATCATCCGATCTGCGTTCATGGGCGCTGCGGGTATCGCGTCAGGGGCCCACGCGAAAGCGGGAGGGCGTGCAAACCGGCGACTCGGTTGGGCGCGCCGGGCGTCGGCTCACCGCGTACGACGCAGCGGCTCACTCCCCCCGAATCGCCGCCGCCGTGCGCCAAGAGCTCCACACGATCGCCGAGAGGCTCCCGTCGAACCCGACGAGTCCGCCCATGCCCGGCGCGCCCATGCCGGCCGCCTCGCCTACCGCCCACAGGCCGGGGACCACGTTGCCGGCAGTGTCCCGCACTCGCCCGGCCTCGTCGACGTCGAGACCGCCAAAACTCTTCTGCACACTCCACCCTACGGGCAGCGCGCAGAGCTCACCGGCAACGTCGTCGTCGACGCCGTGGAAGCTCACCCGGGTGTCCCGCTCGGGCAGGCTCCCAAGGCCTTCCTTGAGCGTCGTCGGGTCCATCCCCAGCGCGTTCGCAAGGCCGCGGATGGTCGTCGCGCACGTGGCGCCCGCCTGTACGTAGGGGAGATCCGGGTCGGCGAACAGCTCCGGGATCGCCTCCCCGTCCACGATGACCCACACCGGTTGGTGCTGCCGCACGGCCAGCGACTGGCGGAACGACCCCGAGGCGTCCCCGTTGTTGAACACCGAGCCGGTACGGTCGACCATGACGCCACGGGAGGTGAGCGGGAGCCCCTGGGCGCCGATCGCCATCCCGTCGCCACCGGAGATCGCCACGGAGGTCGGGTAGGCACCGATACGATCGACGTACGCCGTTCCGAGGCAGGCCGTTCCCGCGCTCACCATGCCCCATCCGTTGCCGTCCTGCGGCGGAGCCGCACGCCAGGTGCCCGCTTCAAACGCCCCCGTCGACCCGATCACCGACGCGTTGCCCGCATAGCCCCCCGAGGCGATGACCACCGTGCGGGCAGCGAGCAGCTCCCCGTTGACCAGGACGCCAGCGACTCCCCGGTCGTCGAGCACCAGCTCCTCGGCCTTGGTCTCCAAGCGTACGTCCACGGTGTCAGGGAGCGCCGCGATGCGGTTGTCGGTCAAAACGGTGCCGCCGCCCACCACCATGTGCGCGCGGGGGACGTGGTCTCCCGGGTCGTCGTAGAGCACGAAGCTGAGTCCCTCGTCCATGAGCCGGGCCTCCACGCTCGCCGAGTCCTCGAGCCAGCGCAGGGTGGTGTCCGTCGGCTCCCCGCCCGTGAGCGCGAGCCAATCCGCCGCAGCGGCCGCCGGAGAGTCGGGGTAGCCGAGCGCCTCCTGCTCTGCCGTGCCCGCGAAAAACATCTCCCCGCCTGAGCGGGGCACGCGACCACCGAGGGCCGATTGTTTCTCCAGGAGAATCGCGTCACCGAGGTCGTTCGCCACCTCGATGCCTGCGATCCCACCGCCGATGATGACGGTCACCCCGACCCCGGGATCGCTCGACGACCCACTGTCTGCGCTGTCGGTGGCGACGTCTGCGGTGTCGCCGGCCGAGTCGACCGGAGCCACGCTGTCCAGGCCAGGCCCGGCGGACGGAAGCGACGCCGCTTCGGGGACGCAGGCGACAAGCGGGAGGAGGGGGAAGATGGACCACATCGGGGCGAACAACCTCCCGGACACTCTCAGATCCGGGTCGCGAGGGCCAGCGCACGACCGCATAGAGGCGCCTACCGATCCCCTTACGACGCCGACGGCATCGACGTTTTGAGCATGTCAAGAGAATGTGTCGAGGTTGTCCCACACGGTGTCGATCGAGTGGCGCGCCGTCGTCCGCCACTCGCCGAACCGATTGACATCGGCGCGATGAGAGGCCACGCTCGCGCGATGTTCACCTGGCTCCTCGCGTGCGCCACCACCCCCGGCACCATCGGGCCCGGAGAAACCCCGGGCTCCGACACGGGAGTCGACTCCGCCGAACCCCTCCCCGGGGACACCGCGGACACGGGCAGCGACGACACGGCCGATACGGCCGACACGGGCGGCGGCAACGACCACCCCTACGGGTGCAGCGCAATCTACGACCAGGATAGGCTACCCGCCTTCGACCTGGAGATCTCCGACGGCGAATGGGCGAGCCTCCGCTCCGACTACGCCTCGGGGCGCAAGGAGTACCACGAGGCGGAGCTCCATTATGAAGCCGAGATCGTCCCCGTGATGGTGCGGCTGAAGGGCAACCCCGGCTTCAGTTGGTTCGGCGACAAGCTCCAATTCGTGGTGTCCTTCAACGAGGTCGACCCCGACGCCCGGTTCCACGGCCTCCGGAAGATCGCGTTCGACGCGAGCTGGTACGACTCCACGGTGCTCCGCGACCGGCTCTCGTGGTCGGTGATGCGCGCCCGCGGCGACCTCGCGGCCGCGTGCGCCAACAACTCCACCCTGAGCATCAACGGCGAGTTCTACGGGGTCTACGGAAACATCGAGTACTTCGACCACGAGTACCTTGAGCGGGTTTTCGGCAAGGAGTCCGCGGGGGGCACGCTCTGGAAGTACGGGGCCGAGCCCACCGCCAACGACGACGTGGCCGACTACGGGCCCATCAACAGCCTCTGGGCGGCCTCCACGGTGGAGCAGTACGCCGCCCTCGGCGACCTGCAGGAGTGGACCCGCGCCTGGGCAGCCGAGACGGTCCTCGGCGACGACGACGGCTACGTCTGCTGCGGCCACAACTTCTACGTATACGACCACCCCACCGAGGGGCTGCTCTTCGTCCCCTGGGACTTCGACGACACTCTCGACATCGCCCCCTTCGACGCCGATCCGGTGAGCGGCTACGCCGCTGGCTTCTTCAACCAGACCGCGTTCGTCACCCTGCTCCGCGACCCCACGTGGCACGCCGCATATGTGGACGAGGTGGAGGCGATGAACACCGCCTTCGATCCTGACGTCGTCGTCCCTGAGTTGGACGCGTGGAACGCCCAGATCGAAGATGCCGTGACCGCCGACCTCTACCACACCTGGGGCCTGGAAGAGCGCCGCCAGACCATCGAGCGGCTCCGAGCCTGGATCCCCGCCCGCCACGCGTTCCTCGACGACTGGGTGGCCTGCGAGCGCGGCGCCCCCGTCGACGCCGACGGCGACGGCCTCGACTCCTGCGACGACAAGGACGACTCCACCCCGCTTGCGGCCGAGACCTGCAACGGCCGCGACGACGACAACGACGGCGACATCGACGAAGCGGCGGGATGCGACGACTGCGTCCGCCACGACCTCGACGACGACCACCTGCTCTTCTGTTACGACGCCCGCACCTGGGCCGACGCCCAGGCGAACTGCGAAGATCGCGGCGGGACCCTCGCCTCGATCCCCGACACCGAGAGCTACTACATGGCCTTCTTCTGGTCATGGCCGGAGCAGGAGCACTGGTGGCTGGGCGACGACGGCGAGGGCTCCTGCCGCACATGGAACGAAGCGAGCTGGAACTTCGGCTCGGCGACCTGCACGGAGAGCCACCGGTCCATCTGCGAGTTGCCCTGAGCGAAGCGGAACCGCGATGCGTCGGCGCCACCGCCGGCGCGCTCAGCTCAGTTCTGCGCCCCGTCGTCCTCTTCTTTCTCGTCCTTCTCCACGTGCGCCTCGGGGTGCCCCGCGAGCGCGTCCCGAAGGTACTGGAGGATGCGCCGGGCGTCGTGTTTGTCGATGTCTTCGCGATAGGCGGGCATGCGCCCCCGGCCGTCCTCGACCAGGGCGACGATGTCGTCGAACTTTTCCTCCGAGATCTTGCCTTCCAGCGTGGGCACACCGCCGGGGATCGCCGCCGCGGCGGGGCCATCCCCCTTGCCCTCGGTGCCGTGGCACTCCCAACAGCTCTGCAGCCACAAGTCGCGGCCGCGCTCCCGGTCGGGCTTGCGGGACTCGGGGACCTTCGCGATGGTCTTGGGCGCCGCCGCGGTGGCGACGGGCACCTCTGCCAGCACGACCAGCGCGACGGCGGACACGAGGAGGACTCGGAGGGCGCGAGACATCGCTCCGCCGCTATCGCGGCCGCTCACTTCCCGGCCACGCGCGCGCAGACGTAATCGCCGAGGATCTCGCCCAGCCCCTTGCCGTCGGCACGCAGGCGGTCCGTCACGCTCGGGTAGGACGGGATTCCCACGCCCCCGACGCTCATGCTCGACGGCGAGGTGCCGTGCGCAAACCGGACGACCTCCGCCACCGCCATCCGATGGGAGACCTGCACGCTCACCTCCACCGTGGACGGCATCTCCACGACGCCCCCGTAGAACCCCGGCTCGATCGCCATCACCTGCGCGGTGACGGTGTACTCGCCCGGACCGCCCGGGGCGTCCAGGGTGACGCCACAGCGCGCCGCAGAGGCGCGCGCGGAGACGGCGAATTCCTCGCTCAGGACCTGCTTGTCCCGCGCCCAGTCCTCCTGCTGCTTCGGGTCCTTGCGGGCGAGGTAGTCGGCCTCCTCGTCGTTGCCGACGTGGAGGTTCGCGAGCTGGAGCGGCGCAAGGTCGAGGTGGGTCACCCCGACGAGCGGGTTGGGGTTCGCGGGGGTGATGACGGTCCACTGGGGGACGCAGGCGGCGAGCCAAAGGACGAACAACGCGGAACCCTCCGGGGCCGCAGTATCAAGGTTCCATCAACGGGTCGCGCGCTCGGGCCGGGGGACCTGCGATTGAATGTCCCCTTCCCCCGCACCGTTCCAGCGAAGGGCCGTGACGGACCGGCCCGGTTCGACTTTTCTTGACCCGGCCGTAAGCAACCGGGGGTGGGCTACGTTGTCGGGCGCATGGTGATGCTCCTCCTCGCGCTGCAGCTCCTCGGTTCGTCCGCCTTCGCGGCCGCGCCCGGCTCGCCGTGGGGTCCGGAGCCAGCGCCGATCGGCTGGGGCGCCACCCGCGCCGACTGGACCCTCCATGTCCGCGAGGGCGAGCCGGTGCGCGTCGAGGGCCGCTACGTGCTCACGGCGGTCGACCCGCAGTCCGCCGTGCTGACCCTCGCCGGGCCCCAGCTCCTGGTCACCGACGTCTCCGGGCCTGTGTTCGCGCGCCCCGAGGGGCTGTCGGTGGCGCTAGATCCCGATAAGCGACGGGTGGAGCAGACGTTCTCCGGCCTCTACTCCTCCGCCTCCGACGGCAGCTTCTCCCTCCCCGTACTCCGCGCCACCCGCACCCACGTCACGGTCGACGCCCCCGGGCTCGACGTGACCATCGACGGCGCGGTGGACGGTTGGCTCACCCCCACCGATCAGCTCCGCGTCACCTGGCGGCCGCATCGCGAAGGCGAAAAGCCGTACGAAGCGCTCGTCGCGCAGGGCGAGGCGGCGGCCACCTTCCGAGGCGACGCCGGCGCCCTCCTCGTCGACGCCGTGGTGCGCTGGCGCATCGTGCGCGGCGAAGCCAAACGGCTCACCTTCGCGGCGAACGGGCTGGAAGAGCTCGAGATCGCCGGGGATGGCGTGGCGAAGTGGCGCCGCGAAGGCGACACCGTGATCGTCGAGCCGAAGGTCCCGGCGAAGGGCCTCTTCGCGATCACCGTGCGCGGGCGGGCGCCGTTGGCAAAGAACCAGCGCAACGTGCCCATCCCCGAGCCGACCAATGTCCTGCGGACCGACCGTTTCGTCACCATGGCGAGGTCCGACGAGGGCGAGCTCATCCCGGTGGCGATGCCCGAGAGCGTTCCGCTGGCCAAGGTGCCGGGCTGGGCGAAGAACCTCGGGGACGGTGTGCCGCTCGTGGCGTGGCACGGCCCGCAGCCCGTCACGGTGCTCCCCGGCAACTTCGAGGCGATCCAGGGTCCGGACACGGTGATCACCCAGGCTCGGTACACGCTGGCCGCAGCGGCCGAGGGTCACGCCGCCCTGCGGATGAACCTCCGGGTGCGCAACGAACGCCGGCAGTACCTCCACCTCGTCCCCGGGGCCGGCTGGCGCCCGATCGTCATCCGCGTGGGAAACCAGCCCGTCTCCTGGCTCTCCGACGGTCAAGGCGGGATCTACGTCCCCCTGGAGAAGTCGGTGGAGACCGTGAAGGGCCTGCTCTCCTTCCCGGTGGACGTGGAGTGGATCGGCGACTCCACCCCCGAGTGGGGCAAACGCGGGGACATGGCGCTCACCCTCCCCTCGGTCGACGCGCCGGTGCAGGCCGCGTTCTGGGAAGTGCACCTCCCGCGCGGGTACCGCGCGCTTCAGAAGGCCGACTCCGGCACCGGCCGGATGGTGCTCGGGGACCTCCAAGAGAAGCCCACCGACGACCAGTCCGAGTACGCCGCCGCCGAACGCGAGCGGCAGGAAGTGGTCTCGTCCGCGCTCCAGAACGCGGTGAGCGCGTACAAGCAGAACGACTGGAGCACCGCCCAACGCTGGCTCGACGAAGCCAAAAACGTCGACGCCGGCAACGAAGACGCCCAGTCCCTCCAGGCCAACCTCGACGTCATCGAGGGCCGTGCCCAGGGCAACGATCTCGGCTCCCGCCGCGTGCGCGACCTCGCGAAGGCGAAGACCTCCAGCCTGCAAGAGAGCCAGCAAGCCGTGGAGAAGGAGGCCGAATTCGCCCTCCGCTCCGGCGACCTCGACGCTGCCGAGGCCAAATACGCGGAGGCCGAGGCCCTCGCGAGCACGCTACAGAAGACCGAGCAACTCGAGAGCGCCGAGCAGACCAGCAAGATCGTCAGCGCCCGGAAGAAGCTCGGCGAGATCCAGGAGCAGCGCCAGGCCAAGGCCCAGTTCGAAGCGCAGAATGCGCCGATCTCGCAGGCCGACGGCTGGGACTCCGGCAACGGCGACACCTTCGGGGACACCGACGCAGACGGCATCGCCGACGAGCCCGCGGAGAGCTGGTACCCGGAGGAGCCCGAGGCCGCCGCCGACTACGCCGGCAGCGGCTTCGACGAGGTGGTCGAGGAAACCGCGGCGGGCGACGGCGAGGGGTACGCCGCGCCCGGATTCGCGGCCATCGGCGGGGAAGACGTGAGCGGCGTCCGCGCCGATGACGCCGGGATCCTCGGCGCGCTGGCCGACGACGATCGTGCCTACGGCGGCGTGGCCGGCGGCACGGTGGACGGGACGATCGGCGGACTGATCGGCGGGCAGGGGGCCACGACCGAGTCCACCGGTATCGGCGGGCTCGGGATGAAGGGCACCGGGGAAGGCGGCGGCGGCGCCGCGACCGGCTTCGGGTCCCTCGGCACCATCGGCACGGCCGGGCGCGGCAGCGGCTCCGGCCAGGGCTACGGCTCCGGCTCCGCCAACGGCACGGGGGCGGTGAAGAAACCGGCGGTCACCATCGACTTCGAAGACGTCACTGTCGAGGCCGAGAAGCCCGAACCGCCGCGGATGACCGGCACCACGAAGTCGGCGAAGCCGCCGGCGAAGTCCCGGTCGGCCGGTCCGCTGCCCGCGACCGCCGCCCCCGCCGCCAGCGCCGCCCCCGCGGCGATGGAGTCGCTCGGGTACGCCGAGCCCGCCCCTATGGCCCCTCCGCCGGCGCCCGTGGTCATGCCCGCCAGCACGCCGGCCCCGGCGCTCAAGGTCATGGCGGCGAACAAGGCCGCGCCTGCCCCTCCGCCCCCTCCGCCGCCTCCGGCCCCGGTGGACACCGAGCGGGTCTCGCAGTCCCAGACGATCTCCAAGGACATGCTCTCTCGGGTGCCGAGCGGCCGCAGCTACCAGTCCGCGGTCGGCCACGCAGCCGGCGCAGAGATGGACAAGAAGAAGGAAGAGGCCAAGCCGATCATCCTCGCCGGCAAGATGAAGCAGAAGGCCTACGACAAGGCCGACAAGGCCGAGGTGGCCTACGACCGGGAGGAGGTCAGCTACCGCGACGTGATCACCGCGGACGCCATGCTCGACCTCCCCGCCGAGCCCCCGATGCTCGAGCCCGAGGTCGAGCCCGAGGTCGAGGAGACGCCGGTGGCCACCCCGCCCGCCGACCTCTCGCCCGAGCCGCAGCCCGACCCCAACCTCGCGCCCCGCCCGCGCCGCATCCCCGAAAAGCGCGCGCCGCTCGTCGCAACCCCGTCGCCCATGGCGCTCGCCATGCCGCTGGACGGCCCCACCATCACCACCACGCAGGCGCTGCAGCCCGCGGGCACCTTCCCCACCTTCACCTTCCGCTACAAAGCCCTTCCTTCGGAGAACCGATGACGCTCCTCCTCCTCCTCTCGATGGCCTTCGCGGCGCCCTTCAACTCCGGCGGCGGCAAGGTCGAGCTGCCCTGGAACGACTTCAACACGCTCTACCAGAAGTACGTGATCGACCAACAGCCGAAGCCGACGGCCCCCCGGGACTGGACGCTCGACCGCGCCGTCTTCACCGGGACCGTGGTGGGCGAGGGCGACGACGCCTACGCCATCGTGAAGCTCCAGCTCAAGGGTGAGATCCACAAGAAGGAGGGCTGGGCGACCGTGCCGCTGCTCGGCGCCGCGACCGCGCTCCGGAGCGCGACGATCGGCGGGAAGGACGCCGCCCTCTACGTGCAGAGCGGGTACTACACCCTCATCACCGACAAGCCCGGCCCGTTCGAGGCCCAGCTCGAGTTCGCGGTGAAGCTCTTCTCGGCCGACGGCGAGACCGGCTTCACCCTGCCGCTCCCCGCCGCCGGCGCCACCGTGGTCGGCCTCGCGGTGCAGAGCAACGACGAGCTCGCCTTTGAGGTGCCCGGCGCCCAGGGCCTCGACACCACGAGCGTCGGCAACGAACGCCGGCTCCAGGCCTACGTGCCCTCGATGAGCAGCCTCACCGTGAGCTGGTCACGAAAGGTGAACGAGAGCGCCGTGGAGGAGGCCAAGCGTGAGGCGCGCGTATACGCGGAGGCACGTACGCTTGTGGGGGTCAGCGAGGGCGTGCTCTCGTGCAAGACCGACATCGACTACACCGTGCTGCACAACAAGGTCGACAAGTTCCACGTCTCCCTCCCCGCGGACGCGACGGTGCTCGAAGTGCGCGGCGCCGGCATCCGCAACTGGACCCAGGGCAAGGACGGCGGCATCGACGTGGAGCTCAACTACGGCGCGGAGGGCCTTTACCGGCTCGGCGTGGACTACGAGCGTGCGCTGCAGAGCGGCGCCGACATCCCGCTGGTGAAGCTCTCGGGCGTCACCCGCGAGACCGACTACGTGGGCGTGGACGCCCGGAGCGCCGTCGAGCTCATCGCCAAGGGCACCACGGGCGCCGTGCCGATCGACGTTCGCGAGCTCCCCGCCGCCATCACCGGCCAGACCGACTACCCGGTGCTCCTCGCCTACCGGGCGCGCGGCGGCGACGTGAAGATTCCCCTCGAGGTGAAGCAGCACCCCGACATGGACATGCTCGTGACCCTGGTCGACACCGCCTCCGCGGAGACCCTGATCACCGAGGACGGCCGCCGGATGACCCGCATCCGCTACGGCGTCCGCAACAACCGCAAGCAGTTCCTCAACGTGAAGCTGCCGAAGGAGGCCGAGGTCTGGAGCGCCAGCGTGGCCGGCCGTGGGGTGAAGGTGTCGCGCGGCGAGGGCGGTGACGTGCTCGTTCCGCTGGTCCGCTCCGACGCGTCGGGCGGCGCGCTCTCTGCGTTCCTCGTGGAGCTGGTCTACGTGGAGAACGGGGGTGAGCTGGCGAACGGCCGCGGCAACCTGAAGGTGGAGATGCCCAAGGTGGACGCCCCGTCTTCCGTGCTCCAGTGGACGGTCTACCTCCCCACCACCGCCACGATCGTCCCGCGCACGTCGAAGGGCTCGGTCCGCCGGGTGGACTGGTTCAGCGCGGCGCCGGTGCTCCCGGCCGAAGCGGTCGTCACGCAGCAGGCGCGGCAGGCGGTCAACGCCGAGGTCGCCAACCAGGGCGAGACCGGCGCGCTCGGCCAGGGCGTGGAGCCCGTGGAGGTGGACCTCCCGCTCACCGGCAACGCCTACTACTTCGAGAAGATGCTGGTGCTGAGCGAGGACCTCTGGGTCAGCTTCGACTACAAGCACAAGGTCAAGATCCGCTAGGCCGTGGGCGTGCCGGCAGGCCGGGCGGAGCCCGGCCTGCCGTCGGCCTCCTTGCGCGGTCGGGCCGAAGGCCCTCCGTCGCGGCGCTGCGCGCGC
>CAIXRH010000299.1 GCA_903921785.1 uncultured Pseudomonadota bacterium | reverse complement strand
GCTCCACCACCCCGGCGGCGACCGCCTCCGCCACGATCGGCGAGCGCGCCGTCGCCAGGACGCGGAGCCCCAGGTGCAACGCATACAAGACGCGGGTCCGCGCGCCGAGCTCCGGCTCCGGCCCCGGGCGGTCCACCATCACCGTGACGTGGTGTGCCGCCGCGAGCCCCGGCAGCTCCGCGTGCGGCACCCACCCCACGAAGCGGAACCGACCCGCGTGCCGGGAGGCGAGCGCCCCCGCCCGGAAGCGCTCGAACCCGAGGGTGTGGTGTCCCGCGATCTCCCCGCCGGCGACCGTCACCCGGACCGGAGCCGCGTCCATCGCGAGGAGCAGCCCGTCGAGCATGGCCGCCTCGTCGAGCCAGGTGTTGAAGCCGCCGAGGAGCAGCACGCCGTGGCCGGCCGGACGCGGCGCGGCGAGCGCGTCAGGAAACTCGGCGGCGCACGGGACCACGTGGATTGGCTCGGCGCCAGGGCGGAACAGCGGCAGGCGCCCGAGCACGCCCAGCGCCCCGAGCAGCGCGTGGCGCCCGGGGGCGGACACCACCGAGAACGCGTCGGCCCGCGCGAGGGCGGCGGCCCACACGGAGACGGCCTCGGCGGCCACGGCCGCTGGATTTTCAGCGTAGGCGGCCGCGGCCTGGGCCTCCGCGAAAGGGTCGCCGGCGACGTCGAGCCACAGCGGCGGGGAGGATTCGGGAGGAGCGGCCCCGGCGTCCAGCGGCGGGGGCGCCGAGGGGCCGGACAGCGCCGCGAGCGCGACCATCGCCGCGCGCGTCGGGCCGTGGTTCCCCGCCGTGACGATCGCCCGCGGACGGATCGCCAGGGCCCGCGCCGCCACGTCCTCGCGGTGGTCGACCACCACGGCGTCGGACACCGCCGCCGCGAAGTGCCGCGTCCGCAGCGCGGCGAACCCGGCGTCGCCGGTGTCGCCGAGGAGGAGGACCGGCGGGCGGCTCAACGCTGACCGGTCTCGTCGTGGTGCACGATCATGCCCCAGCGGTGGTTGAGCCGGACGAGGCCGTGATCCTCCACATCCTGCACCACCGTGAGCTCGTGGAGCTGGTTGTGCCACGCCATCGGCTTGATGTGCCCCTTGTCGAAGATGGCGACGCTCAGCCGGTACGTGCCCGCGAGCAGCGGCAGCTCGGGGTAGTGCACGAAGAAGGTGTAGACGCCGTGCCAGCGCCCCTTGAGCACGCCGTCGAACCCGGTGTTCGGCCCGAAGACGTACGTTCCGTCGTTACGGTGGATCGCCACCCCGAAGATGGGGTCGTCCACCGGCTCGGCGGTGCGGAAGGTGACCGCGACGATCACCGCGGCGCCCGTGGGGAACTGCTGATGCTCCACGCCGTTGCCGTCGACCACCTGCACGCGGAGGATGCGCACCTCGCCGGTGCCGTCGACCACGAGCTGGTCGCCCTCCTCCACCCGCGGCGGCTCGCCCGGTGTCTCCCCGAAGATGACGTTGGCATCGGGGACGTCGGCGGCGTGGCGAACCGCAGCGTGCACGTCCGGGCTCGCTTCGAGGAACGCCCCGGCGTCGACCGGCGGGGCGACGGCGCGGGTGGCCTGCTTCGGGCGGGCGCGCGGGGCGGGCTCCACGGCGTCGCCGCGGGAACGAGCGCTGCGAACCCGCTCCTGATCCAGGTAGTGCTCCACCACCTCCCGCGCCGGTCCGCGCATCCGCGCCCTCCCGGCGTCCATCCAGATCACCTCGTGGCAGAGCGCCCGGATGGCGTGAAGGTCGTGGGAGACGAGCACCAGGGACGTCCCGCCTTCCAGGAGCGACTCGATCCGGCGGATACACTTCCGCTGGAAATACTGGTCGCCGACCGCCAGGACTTCGTCGATGAGGAGCACGTCCGCGTCCACGTGCACCGCCACGGCGAAGCCCAGCCGGAGCGACATGCCCGTGGAGTACGTCCGCACCGGATCATCGATGAACTCGGCGAGCTCCGCGAAGCGGATGATCTCGGGCAGCCGCGCCTCGATCTGGGGGAGCGTGAGGCCGAGCAGCTGGCAGCCGAGCTCGATGTTCTCCCGGCCGGTGAAGCTCTCTTGGAAGCCCACGCCGAGGTCGAGGAGCGCGCTGAGCCGCCCGCTGAGCTGCACGTCGCCCTCGGTGGGCTCGGTGATCCCCGCGAGGAGCCGGAGGATCGTGCTCTTTCCGGCGCCGTTGTTGCCGATGATGCCGATGGCCCGGCCGGGCTGCAGGTCCAGCGACAGGCCGCGCACCGCCCAATGTTCGCGGTGGTGGCTGCGGCTGCCGAGGAACTCGAAGAACCGCGAACGGTCGTTCGGGTAGATGTCGAAACGTTTTCCCAGCTCGGCGACGCGCAGCACCGGCCTCGGGGCGCCGTCGGGCGACCCCGGGAGGGCGTCAGGCGAGGGAAGGAAGGGTTCGGACACGGGCCGGCGACTCGCGCGCATGGTACCCTGTCCGGGCGTCCGCGGGGCGCACCCCCATGCTGCTCATCTTCCTCGGCTGCTACACCTTCGACGACGTCCCCATCGTGGAAGGCCCGCATTGCGCGGCCGACACGGTCGGCTACGTCCTGGACACCCTCGACGGCGACACGATCGACGTGGTCACCGCCGCGGAGCTCAACCTCGCCGGCGCCTCTTCGGTGGACGACACCGGCGGCGGCGGGGACACCGGCTCATCGAGCGGCTCCCAGGATGCGCGCGTCCTCACCATCCGCATGCTCGGGGTCGATGCCCCGGAGATCTCCCATAATTCCACTGAAGTGGCCGACTGCTACGGCGATGAAGCCGCGGCGTGGACTCACGACGCCGTCCTCGGTCGGCAGGTGCTCCTCAGCTTCGATCGCAGTTGTACCGACAAGTACGGGCGCGGCCTCGCGTACGTCTTCCTGACCGGCGACTCCGCGACCTACGATGTTTCCAGCTGCGCCAGTGGCACATGCACCCTCCCTTCCGACACCACCGCAACCGCGGCCGTGCTGATCAACGACATCATCATCCGGTACGGTTACGCTCGCGTGTACGAGGATTTCGATGACATCCGCCTCGCCGACCTGCTCTACGACGCCCAGGCGGCGGCACAGGACGGGAACAAGGGTCTCTGGAAAACGTGCCAGTAAGGGAGTGCGATGAGCGATACCCCCAACAGCCCCGCCGTGATCGCCGTCCTCGAGGAGATCGCCCAGTGGAAGAACCGGGCTGACCTCGAATTCGGCAGTTCGATGGCCGAGGTCGACAAGGAGGAGGACGCCGCCCGGCGCGCGATCGAAGAGGCGCAGCGGCAGCTGCTCGCCCTCGCCACGCTGCGGGCTGAGCTCCGCGACAAGCACGGGCAGATCGCGATGGAGGCCGAGCGGCGTGAGCGGGCGGCCCTGCGCGAAGGGCTCAGCGCCGATCGCACCGTCATCGAGACGCGCGCCGCGATGCTCGAAGCGGCCATCGCCGCCCGCGACGCGGAGCTTCAGCGCCAGCTTCAGGACCCCGAGATCGCGGCCGCCGTGGAAGAGTATGAGAAGTTCGTCGAGGTGGAGGCCGGCCTCGCGTCCTTGCCGGCGAGCTATCGCCGGGCGATCCTCGATCATCACGAGAAGGTGCGCCGGCGCCTCGAGCCGGTGATCGCCGCCAGCAACGCCGGTCCGCCGCGGCTGGAGCTCGAACCTGTCGGCGTAGGCGTCCTCTTCGCGATGGACCCCCCCGATGGCACCCCCGAGGCGCTCGTGGCGGTGCTCCCGGTGCCGTTCTCGGTTTGCCGCGACTGGGCCGACCGCAAGGAAGACCTCGCGGCGCTCTTCGCCTACCGGGTGGTGGCCGCGGTGTCGCGGCTTTTGGGCGCGGTCGGCGCGGGCAACGCGCCGATCCAGTACACCGAGCTCGCGGGTTGCCTCGCGGTGCAGGTGTGGCTCGGCGACTGCGAGCTCCAGGGAGACCTCAACGAACGCGCGCTCGAAGAGATTGACGCGCTCCGTGAAGAGGCCGAGGAGCTCTCGGCGGCGGGCATCGAGCTGTACGGGCTTTGGGTGCGGGCCGCGATGCTCGCCGATGAGGAGGGCTGATGGCCGGTCTGGAGCTGTTCCAGCGGATGAGCGTCGAGCAGGTGGCGAAGTGGCTTGAGCTCCATCCGTTCGAGATCATCCGCATCCTGGTGGCCGACGGGTCGCTCCCGTCCGACCTCAAGCTGGACGCCGGGAACGTCGAGCGCATCCGCATTGCGGGCGGACTGGAGACGTGGTGGGAGGGTGCGCCAACCACGGACGAGGGCGAAGCGCCAGCGCGGGCGTTGGTTCGTGGGCTCTTGAAGATGGTGGTGGAGAAGGGCTACGTTGAGCCGAAGTCCGTCCGCGCCGACAACCTCTTCCGTGGGTTGGACGCCGAGAGCCAGCGGAACCTCCGCCGCGCCGTGAACGCGCTCATCCGCGAAGGGGTGCTCGCCAGCTCGATGTCGGCGACCGGCCTCACCGTGACTATCGCCACCGGTCGGGACGAGGAGGTCCGCGCCTTCGCCGCGGACGGCACCGGCGTGGTCGACCGCTTGTGGGACCAGGACTGAACCTTGAACGAGAGCGGCCAGGGTAAGAAGAGCCGGCTCTTCAGCCGACCGGGAGCGCTCCTCGTGGACGACCGGCCGCTGAAGATTGATCTGCCTACGCCACCGGCGATCACGCTCACGCCGCCGCGGATGGAGGAGCTGTCCGCGCCGCCCGTGGCCGCGCCGCCCCCGCCGCCGCCGCCGGCTCCCGAGCCCGAGCCTGAAACGGAAGACGAGCCGCTCTCTGGTCCCGCGCGACTCTTCGTCGGCGGTCCCCGGGTGGTGTCGCCCACCGCCGTGCGGGCGGTGAGCGCGGCGGCCGAGGCCGACGACCCACCCCCGTGGCGCCGCGCCCCGGCCGAAGACGACTGGCGGAATGCCCGGGCGCCACGCGAAGAGCGCGTGCCCTGGTCTGGGCTCGATCGCAGCGCCCGCACCGTCGCTGAGGACGTGAACGGACGGGTCGAGCGAGAGAAACGCGAGCAGGAGCGCCTCGGGCGATCGGGCGCCGCCCGCCCCGCCGGCGCCCGTCCCGCCGGTCCCCGCGCCTGGGACGCGATGGCCCAGGAGTCGGGAGCACCGCATGGCGCCTGGCCGCGATGGTCCGAGCCAGAGGCGGCGCCCGCCGCGGGCGTCACCCCGCCCCCGCGGGACCCGGAGGAGTACACCCCCGAACCTCCCGGGGTGCGCGTGGCCCTGTCCCGGGCGATCACCCCGGAAGAAGCGGAGGTTCCGGCGGCACCGCTGCCCTCTCTCGCGCTCCCCACCCCCTCCGCCCCGCGCGCCGCTCTGCCCCCTCGGGTCGCCGCGTCGGTGGTGTTGCCGTCCGAACGACCGCCGTTCCCCGAGCCAGCGCCCCTCGGCCCTCCGCCACGCGGCGCGGCCGCCCGCGAGCTCGCCCGGCCCGCTCGGCCGCTCCCCCAGGAGGTCTCCGAAGCCAGCGAGGACGAATTCTTCGGCGACCGCACGCCGGCCCCCGCCCGAACGCTCGAACGCCGTCTGCAACCTACGTTCCCCGACGAGGAGGTACCCCGCCCCGGTGGCCCGCGCTTCGTCCCACGCAACCAGCGCCCGGCGGCCCGGCGAGACTCCAACCTCAGCGCAGCCTGGCTGGCGGCGCTGGGGATCCTGCTCCTCGGCGGCGCGCTCCTCGCGTTCGCCTGGCGCATCAAGAACCAGGTGGTCGAGCCCGAGGCGGTGGTGAACGTCACGGCCGCCGTCCCGCCGCCCGTGACGCCCCCCGCGAAGCCGCCGGAGGCCACGGTCGACGCCGACCTTCCCCCCGGCACCGCCGCGACTGCCGCCGCCGCGCCAGGGGAGGCGCCGGTCATCGCCGCGCCCGATCCCGCGACCGCCGCCGGATCCCCCCCGCCCACCGCCGTCAGCCCGCCGGCCACGCCGCCGGAAGCGCCGAGTTCCCTGGCCGATCTGCCGAGCGGACACGCCTCGGGCGCCGCGGCGAACCCGACCTCCAGCGTGATCGTAGCGGGCGCGGCCAGCCGCCCCGGGGTGGCGGTGCAGCCGACCAAGCCGGCCGGCTCCACCGGGCTGGAGAAGGTAGACCCTGGGTTCCTCCTCGTGGTCACCGACCAGGCCGCGCGCGTGAAGGTCGACGGCAAGTCCCTCGGCACCGTCTCTGGCTCGAAGTCCTTCGAGCTGCCGCCCGGCGTGCACGCGGTGAAGATCACGCCGGTGAAAGGCGGTCGCACCCAGTCGCTGGATGTGCGAATCGACTCCGGCCGACCGACGCAGATCGGGTTCAAGCTGAAGTAGGTTTGAGGCTGTAGACATTAGACGGTAGACCAGAGGTCCGAGGCGTTCGACTACGTCGAACCACGAGGCTGGAGAGAGGGCGTGGCGCGAGACCGCGCCTCCTCACCAGCCGGCGCTGGCGGTCGAGGAGCCGCCGGGGCGAGAATGGCGAGGGGCGGAAGCCCCGCCGACGGCCGTACCCGTCGTCGTGCTTAGATTCCGCCTCCGAGGCACACATGCCCAGCCACGCCGGCTTCGTCCCCTTCCTGGTGCGGGTGGTGCTCACACACACCGTGACCTACACCCTCGCTGGCCTCCTTGCTTCGAACCTGCTCGACTACGAGGGGTTGTGGCAGACCGCGGCGTTTTCGAACTACCGCCCGCTCAACTCCCCCTGGGTCGCGCTCGGGCCAGGCCTGCAGGTCGTGCGCGGAGGGGTGCTGGCGGCGGTGCTCTGGCCGTTCCGCCAGGTCCTCCTCGATACGCCGGGTGGTGCGCGCCGGCTCTGGGCGCTGCTCGTTGGCGTGGGCATCGTCTCGACCTACGCCGCGGCCACCGGCTCGGTCGAGGGGCTCATCTACACCCGCACGCCACTGTCGACACACCTCCGGGGACTCCCGGAGGTGATCGGACAGTCTGGGGCCTTCGCCGCGACGTTGGTGGCCTGGTATCGCCGACCTCACCGCGCGTGGGGCATCACGTTCGGGATCGGCTTCGCGTTGGTGCTCGCGGTGAGCGTCCTCGGCGTGCTCTTCGGCGGCTAGGGTCGAACACCCCTCCGACCACCACCAGGAACTCACCTTTCTTCCGTCCTAAAGCCTGAGGCCTATGGACTCCGGCCGATCAGAAATCCGTGCGCAGGTACGCCAGCACGTCCAACGCCGCGCTGTCGTCCTCGCTGAACTGGCCGGGCATCGCGCCCTTGCCGTGCCAGAGCACGTCGAGAACCCGGTCGTCGGTCAATTCGGGGAGGCGTTCCTTGAGGTTCGCCGAGACCCCCGCTTCGGAGACCCCGCCGCCCGTGTCGGCGACGCCGCCGATCTGGAGGCCCCCCGAGCCATCCGCCCCGTGGCACCCGGCACACTGGTACTGGAACGTGGACTTGCCATTGTCGGGGTCACCGGTGAGGCAGCCCGCGGCGAGGAGCGGAGCGAGGAGGAGGGCGGTTCGCACGAAGGGAGAGTATCCCGGCCCGGCCAAGGGTCGAGCCCGACGGACGACCGACCGGCGACGACTACTCCCGGCGAACCAGCCACGCGCCCAGGGCGATGCACGGCACGGCCGAGAGCGGGATCGAAGCCGAATACCAGAGCGGCCCCAGCTCAGGATGCGCGACCGCCACCGACAGCCCCGCGAGCCCGCCCAACAGGCCGAGCCCGCCGAGCACCGCCGCGTGCCGCCCGGGATTCGAAGGCGCGACGCGGGCCGTGACCGCGCCGCCCACCACCGTGAACAGCGCCCGATAAAGCGCCGCGACCACGAAGAGCCCATCCGACATCCGCACGTCCATCGGTGGGAAAACTCCGGTGGCGTGCAGGAGCGCGTCGGTCCCGACCGAGAGGATGGCGGTGGCGAAGAACCCGGCGAGGACGGCGCCGGTGCTGCGGAGGAGCGTCATGCTGAGCGCGCCACGATGAGCTTCTGGAGCTTGCCGAGCTCGCTCTCCCAGCCCATGACGGCCCGGTTCGTCCACTCCTGGTCGTGCATCGGATCGAGCGTGAGGCGCAGGCGAACTGTGGCGCCATCAACGTCCAGCTCCAGGAGGGTACCCACTTCATACGCCGCGAGTCCGGGGACGAAGTCCACGTGGTTGACGTACGCGAGGCGTCGCTCGGGGACCACTTCCACGTACGTGATCGACGTCTGGGTGGCCAGTGGCATCCCGTTGTGCTTCATGAACGCGATCTGCTGGGCGCCGACGGCCGTCATCGTGTAGCGGAGAATTCCGCCCGGACGAAGGTCCAACGCCTGCACCGTGACGGCGAAGCCCTCCGGCCCCCACCAGGACTCGACGCCGGCCGGCGTGGTCCACAGGGCCCAGACGTCGGCGAGCGAAGCGGGGAGGACGCGTTCGATGGTGATGCGACGACTCATGCAGAAGGGTCCTTGGAACGGGGAAGTTGGGCAGCCATGCGGTCAAGCCGTGACTCCCAGAGGAGTCGGTACCCGTCGAGCCACGCGTCCAGCTCGCGGAAGGGCTCGGGGCGCAGCGAGTACAGCCGCCGTTGCCCCTCCGGCCGCACCTGCACGAGACCGGCGTCGGAGAGGATGCGAAGGTGGCGGGAAACGCCGGATTGGGCGATATCCACCCGCTCGACGAGCTCGCCCACGGCACATTCGCCACGCCGCATGGCCTCGACAAGGCGCAGGCGGGTCGGATCCGCGAGGGTCTGGAACAGCGCAGGGTCCACGTTCACATACATATCGATGTATATACATCAGTGCAAGGATATCGGACCTAGCAGGGTGGCGAGGGGAGCGGCGGTCGAGCGACGCCATGCCCACCGGTCTGCGTCGGCGGTCGAGGTGCCGCCGTCGGCGAGCCGGCCTCGGCGGACGCGGTGCGGTCGCCGCGGGCCGACCGCCTCACCCCGGATGCAGCGCCGCGTGCACCCTCGCCGCGATGACAGGGCCGAAGCCCTCGACCGCCGCGATCTCCTCGATGGACGCCCGTTCCAGCCCGGACAACGACCCGAAGTGGCGGAGCAGCCGCACCCGGCGCTCCTT
>CAIXRH010000298.1 GCA_903921785.1 uncultured Pseudomonadota bacterium | reverse complement strand
CCCGTTCCCATCCCGAACACGGAAGTTAAGCTCTCTTGCGCCGATGGTACTGCAGCCGCAACGCTGTGGGAGAGTAGGTAGTTGCCGGCCTCCCTTACCGCCCCCGTCGAGTCCTCCGACTCCGGGGGCGGTTTCCTTTTTCCGCCCCGCTCGCGCGCCTCGCCTGGCGCGACGGCAGCTGGGGGCATGGAGCGGCCGCCTGAAAAGGCGGTGCGGTGGGGCACTCGCCGTGGTACATTCGCGGCGCGCGGAGGCCTTCGTGATCTTCTCCCTCGTCCTTCTGGGCTGCCAGGACTACAACCTCCAAGGCCCCAACACGGTGGAGACGTCGTACAACCCGCCCGATCTGGCGGTGGCGACGCGAGAGGATGCGATCACCCAGGTCACGGTGCCGTCGGTGGACGTGCTCTTCGTCATCGACAATTCGGGGTCGATGATGGAGGAGCAGACCAACCTCCGCCAGAACTTCGACGACTTCATGCGGTACTTCACCGACTCGGGGCTGGACTACCACGTCGGCGTCGTGAGCACCGACATGGACGACCGGAACCAGTCCGGCAAGCTCATCGACGACGGCTCGGGTACCCGGTACATCGACGCGAGCTCCTCCGCGGAAGACGCCGTGAGCAGCTTCCGTCAGCGCGCCAAGCTCGGCACCACCGGCAGCTCCACGGAGCGCGGTACCGATGCGGCCTACGCGGCGCTGGTCACCCACGCCGCCGACGTGAACAAGGGCTTCTTCCGCGACGATGGTGTGCTCAGCGTGGTGGTGATCTCCGACGAGGTCAACCAGTCCCGCAACCCCTCCTGGCAGGAGTTCGCCGCGTGGATGGTCGCGGTGAAGCCGGAGGACGACCAGACCTGGTTCAGCTCCATCGTGGGCCCCGCTCCCAACGGGTGCACCAATGGCACCAACATCGCGGAGCGCGGCACGGGGTACCTCGAGGTCACCGACCAGGTGGGCGGCATCACCTACTCCATCTGCGAGGACGACTACTCCAGCATCCTCGAAGAGCTCGGCATGCAGGCGGCCGGGTTGAAGCGGGAGTTCTTCCTCTCGGACGTGCCGGTGGTCGACACGATCAAGGTCTCGGTGGACACCGACGGCGACGTGCGCGAGTTCGGCACCGACGAGTGGACCTACGACGGCGTGCGCAACAGCATCACGTTCGTCTCCTTCGTGCCCGACCCGCTGGCGGTGGTCAACATCGACTACCTCCCGCTCGCCGATTCCCACGATCCGGCTGCGGTCACCGACACGGCAGACACGGGCGGGTAGTCACGGGACGTGCGGAGGCGGCGTGCCGGGGCCAGCCCGGGCGCTGCGCAAACACGCGTCGCCCAAGTGGCTGAAATCGTTCACCGCAAGCCGGGCTGGCCCACCCCGCGTCGCCGGTTGTACGGCTGACCGAGGCGTCGGGTTAGCAACCCGCCGCCGACCGAAGCCGAACTACAACCGGCAGAAAAGTGAGCCGATCCGGGCGCGAGCGTTAGCGTAGCGCTCGCGTCGGCGGCCGTCAACCGGCGAGGACCTCGGCTTCACGGGTCAGCCCCGCGCGCCGGCAGGTTGCCGCGGCCAGCGCTCGGGCCGGGATCCACTGGGGCATCCGCTCGAGCACGTCGGCGGTGGCCGCCAGCGCGGTCGCCGTGTCGGGGCTGCGCATCTGGATGCAGCGCCTGGTGATCGGGAGCAGCGCGTCGCCCCGGACGGCGCGGGAGCGCACCGGGGGCGGCCAACCCGCGACGGCGGAGAGTGCCGTGGCGACCTGACTCGGCGGCAAGGCGGGGAGCCAGGTCCCTTCAACGGGCGGCGAGCGCCACTCGGGGGAGGCGGAGCTGGCGAGTCGGAGCACCCGGCCACGAGGGCGGAGCACCGTCTCCATCCGATAGTCCCCAGGCCAGAAGAGCTGGGCGCTCCCGAGGCTCTCGCGGAGCTGCCCCACCACCACCTCCACCGGCCCGGTCGGCGCCAGCGCATGGAGGAGCGCGTGGAGCGCCCCCTCGTCGCCATCGTCGAGCACCAGCCAACCCGGTTCATCGGCCCGCGCCGGGTGGGTCGTCAGCCCGAGCCGGCTGCGCACCCAGGCTTCGTGGGGGGAGTCGGGGAACGGCCACCGGGCGAGCTCCTGCTGCGCGAGCCCAGGGAGGTCTCGCTCGGCGAGGCCGAGGGCCCAGGCGAACCCCTCGTCGCGGCCGTGCACGTCCGCCTGCCAGCGTTCGCGGAACACGGGTTGCACGTAGCCCAAGAACCGCCGACGGTGTTCCGCGGGGTCCTGGTGTTTCTTCCAGCGCGCTTGAGCCGCCCCCCGGAGCCCGTCGTGTCGGCGGTACAGCTGGATGGGCAGCGGCACCGCTGCCATCGGGCCGAGCGCGGAGAGCCGGAGGTAGTGGTCCATGTCCTGCCCGCGGACCAGCGTAGGCTCGAACGGCGCGAGGTCGAGCTGCGCGGACATACGCACGAGCGTGGCCCCGGGCATCGCGGGGATGGTCGTGAGCACCGCGCGGCGAGTCAGCTCCCGGGGAAGCCGCGAGGCAGGCTTCCAATCGAGAACCGCTCCATCGGCGTCGTCGAACACCAGGGTATCCCCGAAGACCGCCGCGAGCGTCTCGTCGGCGAACAGCGCCGTGGCCAGGGCGCGGACCGCGCCGGGGAGCAGCTTGTCATCGTCGTCGAGGACGAGCACCGCGTCGCCTCGGCAGACGCTCATGCCGAGCTCCAGCGCGGCGGGCTTCCCGCGGTTTTCGGCGTGGCGCAGGGTCAAGACGCCAGGCGTCGTGGCGAGGACGGTGTCGGTGTCGTCGCTGGAGCCGTCGTCGACGACCACGATCTCGCAGGGCCAGTCCTGGGCCGCGGCCGACGCGATCGCCTCCTTCAGCCAATGCGCGCGGTTGAAGGTGCAGATGAGGATGCTGACCAGGGGCTCCGCGGCACCCCGGGGACCGAACCCGAACCGCGCCTGCGCGGCGACCTGGGCGGGGGAGGGCGACGGGTTGGGCAGCCCGGCCACCGCGCGGCATGCCGCCACGAAGCCGTCGTCATCGCGTTCGGGAGCGGGCGTGCCGTGCAGGAGGTGACGCGCGAGGACGAGACGGGTGGCGGCGTCGCGGGGCCAGAAGCCGCTGGTGGTGCACATGGCCTCCTTTCGGTCACGCCAGCCGGAGGTTGAGGATTCCGCGAGCTTGAGCGCCCGCCTCACGTCCGATGGGCCCGCGGCCGATCCCCGAGGCCGTGTCATCGCCGTTCCCTCCCGTCCCCATCCGTCGGCGCCCCTTGAAATCCGGGGCCGCTCCGCTTACGAGCCGCCGGTATTTGTGAACTCGGTCGATCCGTCGACGGAGCCTCGAGGACGCTCTCCCATGGTCCCACCCCCCGGCCACAAACCGCCCACGACCGTACCGCCCCGCGACTCGCGATGGGTGGAGGCCGATGATGTTTTTGATGCGCCGAGGACCGGGAGTGTCGCGAGTGGCGCGCGAGGGCTGCCCCGGCCGAGTCAGGCCTCCACCTTGGTTGAGCACGACAGCGAGATCACCCAGCAGTGTAGAATAGATGCGCGTAATTTGCGAACGCGCATCGAGGTTCCGACCCTCCGGGTCGTCGCCGGTCGGGACATGCTCTCCTACGTCACCCTGCACGGGGTCGATGAGGTGATCCTCGGGCGAGACGAGGCCGCGAGCATGGTGCTCACCGATGCCCTGGTGTCCCGTCGGCACGCGCGGGTGGTGGTCCAGGAGGACCTCACGGTCGTGATCTACGACCTCGGCAGCACCAACGGCACGTCCGTCAACGGGCAACCGGTGTCTCGGGCGGTCATCCGTCCGGGCGACCAGATCGAGGTCGGGGGCGTCTCGCTGCGGCTGGAGATGCTGTCGATGGAGGAGATTTCCCATCTCTCCAACGTCATCTCTCGGCTCAAGCTGCAGAACCGCGATCCGCTGACCGGTCTGCTCACGCGCGGCTGGATCGACGAAGACCTCCCCGCGCTCATGGAGCGAGCCTCCCGAGGGGAGCCGCTCTCTTGCATCTTCTTCGATATCGACCGCTTCAAGGAGGTCAACGACACCTTCGGTCACCACATCGGCGACGATGTGCTGGTCGGGTGCTCGCGCCTGATGCTCTACGACGTGCGCGATCAGGATGCCTGCGTGCGGTACGGCGGCGAAGAAATCTTGATGTTCCTGCATAACGCCCCACTCTCCGGGGCCGCCGACGTGGCGGACCGGATCCGGCAGGCCGTGGAGGCGCATGACTGGTCGCGCACCGCGCCTGGGCTGAAGGCCACCATCAGCGCCGGGGTCGCCGAGTGGCGAACGGGTGAGGCGGCCCGGGAGTGGATGGCCCGTGCGGACAAGGCGCTGCTCCGCGCCAAGCGTGAGGGGCGCAACCGGGTGCTCACCTCCGAGGGTTGATCCTGCGTCCTCGCCTCGATCGTGAGGGCGGGGACGACGAGAACGCCCGCGGTGTCTATCTTCACCCGGTTAGGAGGGCCCCATGCGCTGGTTCGACGACTTGCGGCGTTCGTTCGCCGCAGACACCGACGGCGAGCTCGGCCGTGCCGACCTCGTCTCGCTCGCTGCCCGAGGGATCCTCGATCTCGCTCGTCGCGACCTCAAGGGCGAGCCGAGTTTTCCGCCGGGGGTCATCCTCCGGGTGAGCGCGAGGGAGGGCTCCCTGGAGACGCTGCGTGGCTGGGCGGCCGACCCGACCACGGAGCGTGAGATCACGGCGCGCCTGCTCAACGAGCGGCTGGACCCCTCCGTGCTCCCCGCCCGGCGCTGGGAAGTGGAGCGGGGCGAGCGCGACGGGGTGGAGGTGGTGGAGGACCCCGCCCCGGTGCTCGGGGTCTTGGTGGTGGAAGGCGGGGATCACGACGGCGACCGGTACCCGATCGGCCCGGCTCGCCGGGAATGGCGCATCGGCCGTGGCCGGTGGCATACGGACAACCGTGTACAGAACGACGTGGTGCTCGCCGAGGCGGCGCCTTGGCTCTCCCGCGGCGCGGCCATCCTGCGCCGCACCGGCTCTGGCTTCGAGATCGAGGCTCGTGACCAAGGCGAATTCGTCGTGGTCCTCCCCCGAGACGGCACCCCCCGTCGTCCGGCGATGACCGCCTCGGGTCGCGTGCCCGTCGCGCTGGGCGACCGCGTAGAGTTCCACGACGGCCGGGAAGCCCGCATCGCCTTGCGCCTGGAGGCCGCGTGATCACGCGCGGAGCGAACGCTGGCACCTTCCTGGTCGACTTCTCGAAGGCCAGGCGCAGCCGGAAGGGAATCGGCAAGTCGATCGAGTCGATCTTCGTCCGGGCTCCGGCCCCGGTCACCGTGGACGGGCAAGCGCTGGCGCAGGCCATCGTCGCCGTGATGGACGCGTGCGACTTCACCGACGTCCAGGGTCGAGCCTGGCTGTGGAATGAGTACCGCATCTTCCTCTCTCGGCCCGACCACGACCGACTCCGCGACGTAGAGGATGCGCTCCGCACGGATCTCCTCTCGTTGCTCAATGAGGAGATCGTGCGTCGGGATGCCCGCATGCCCGAAGGGTTCCTCGTCGCGCTCGTCGTCGACGAGGGAGATGAGCTCAACGAGGGCCGCGGTGTGCTCCGGGTCCGGCACCGCAAGGACCTCGCCCAGGCCCCGGTCGTGCCCGGCGAGATCACCATGCGGGCCGACCGCATCGCCAAGCCCGCGCCGAAGGCGCCGGAGTCCACCGAGCGGGAGAGTGGCCTCCGTGTGGTCTGCGAAGCCGGTTCGATCGGGCTGCCGGAGGGCCGACCCATGGCGCTCGGCCGTGCCGCGCCAGACGTCGGCGCGGACCACCTCGCGCTCCCCGGCGCAGGACCGCGGGTGAGCCGCCGGCACATCTCGGTGACGATCCGTGGGAACGAAGCGGAGATCGTCCGGCTCCCGGGCTCGAACCCGGTGGAGGTGGCCGGGGTCGCGCTCGCGGAGGGCGAGGCCGTGCGGGCGGTGCTTCCCGCCGCGGTCGGGCTCGGCGGCGGCGCCTGGCGCGGCACGGTGACGCGGTGAGCCTCGACGCTGCGGCCCGCACTCACCCCGGCAAGGTCCGCAGCTCCAACGAGGATGCCTGGGTGTGTCGCCCCGCGGCGGGGCTCTTCGCGGTGATCGACGGCATGGGCGGGGAGCAGGCCGGCGAGGTGGCGGCCGCCATCGCCGTGGCCGCCGTCGCGGAGGTGCCCGACGTGCCCGAGCTCGCCGGGGAGACGGTGCTCGCGCAGGCGCTGCGCGTCGCGAGGGACCGGATCCTCGCGGAGGCCGACGCGGACCGGGGCAAGGAGGGGATGGGCGCCGTCGGCACCGCCCTACGGTTCGACGACCGGGGCGGGGTCGTGGCCTGGGCGCACGTCGGCGATTCCCGCGCCTACCTCGTGGGCGCCGACGGCGTCCGACAACTCACGCACGACCACCTCGCGGACGCCGCTCCAGGGAAGAAGCGACAGGTGGCCCGCGATCTCGGGCGCCGGGACCTGCAGGGGGACTGGGTGGAGACCGGGCGGAGCCGCGTGGCCCGCGGCGACCTGCTGGTGCTCTGCAGCGACGGCCTCCACGACATGGTGCCGGCGGAGGAGCTCGGGAGGGAGCTGGTGCGCCTTCGCGCCGATGGGCGCCCTGCCGACGCCGCGGCCACCCGCCTGGTGGGGATGGCGCTCGCCGCCGGGGGAACGGACAACGTCACCGTCGTGGTGATCCGCGTCGGCCGCTTCCGGCGGGGCGCCGCGCCGGCCCGTCCCTGGGCGGGAGTGCTCTCCGGACTCGCGCTGGTCGCGGTCGCGGTCGGGCTCTGGTTCGCCTATGGGCGGTCGGGGGGCCGTGCCGAATTGCCGAGCGTCGTCAGCGCGGAGTCCCTTCTCGGGGCTCCTGGCGAGCTGGTGGTGCCAAGCGCCACGCACACCGAGGTCCGATCGGGGGGGGTGCTGCGGGTCACCGGCCAGCGCATCACCGGTGGCGATTGGATCGTCGGCGTCGGCGGAAACGCCGATGTGCAGCTCGATCGCGACGTCCTGGACCTCGAACGTGACCTGTCCCTGGAGCTGTCCGAGGGCGGGGAGGTGCTCGTTCGCGACGTGCGGGTGGAGGGCGGTCGGCTTCGGCTGGTGGTCCCCAAGGGGGCCCGAGCGATCCTTGAACACGTGCGGCTGCGCGAAGAGGGGGCCCTGGTCATCGAGGGCGACGGGCTCGTCTCCCGTCGGGACGTCGGGGTGATCCCCGAGGAGTCGGTCGTCCCCTCCGGCGTCGAACCCCCCCTTTCGGCTCCGCCTCCGGCCGCTCCGTCCCCGGCCGCTCCCGCTCCCGGCCCCGCGGCCGGAGCTCCCCCTTGATCCCGAGCCTCGCCTGAGGAGTCGACGATGATCCTGCTCTTGCTGGAGCCGCTGCTCCTGGTGCTCGTCGCCGCGCTCGGGCCGTGGTTCGCCGCGCGCGCCCTCGACGGCAGCATCACCGCGGCGACCCTCCGCGGCGAAGCTGGGGACGCGACCGCCCTCCACGCCCAGCTCAGTACGGCGGGCTGGGAATTCGCCGCCGCGGGCCTGCTCCTGGCGGTGGCACGGGTCTACGGGGGCTTCGTGCGCAAGGGGCAGCACATCCTCGCCCCGTTCTCCATGCCGGCCGCCTACGCGGCCCTTGGCCTCGGCTTTGCGCTCCAGACCGGGTACGGCTCGCCGTTCGCCGCGTCGTGGCCGGGGCCGGCGTTCGCAGAGGGCGTGCTCTACGCCGGGGCAGCCGGCGCCCTCCTCCTCGTGATCCCTGGCGACATCGGCGCGCTGCTCACTCGCGCGCGGTGGGGCCTCATCGGGCTGGCGGTGGTCCTCGTCGACCTCCTCGCGGCGTTCGGTACGGCGCCCGGGCAGTCGGGCCAGACCATCAACCTTTGGGGGTTCCAGCCGATCGAGGTGGTGAAGCTCTGCGTGGCGGTGGCCGTGGGCGGGGCGCTCGGTGCCCGGGCGCTGAAGCTGAGGTGGCATCGGGTCGGCCCCGGCTGGTTGCGGATCCCCCGTCCGCGGCTGCTCCTGGTGGCCGTCGCGATCCTGGTGGCCGGCTGGGCGGCCCTGTTTGCCGTCCACGACTTCGGCCCGACGCTGATCCTGGCGTTCGTCTTCTTGGGCCTGTTCTACGTGGTCACCCGCTCTCCGGTGTGGGTCTTCGCGGCCGTCGCCCTCACCGCGGCGCTCCTCGCCCTGTTCTGGCACGATCCGGACCTCGCCCCCTCGTCCACCCTCGCGCTTCGGGTCGACATGTGGCGGGACCCCTGGCTCAACGCCCGCCCTTTTGGCGACCAGCTCGCGATGGCGTGGTGGGCGATGGGCGCCGGCGGGTGGACCGGCTCGGGGGTCGGGTCGGGCATCCCTGGGGCGCTCCCTGCCGGACACACCGACCTCATCTATGCCCACCTCGTGGAGGTGCTCGGGGAGGCGGGCGGAGTGGCCTACCTCGCGCTCCTCGCGGTGTCGGTGGCGGACGGCCTCCGGGTCGCGGCCTTCAACCGTACCCCTGAGCGGGTGATGATCGCGGCCTCGTTGGGGCTCCTGCTCACGGGGCAGGCCTTCGTCATCCTGGGTGGGACGCTCGGCCTGTTCCCGCTCACCGGCGTCGTGGTGCCGTTTTTGTCGTTCGGCAAGACCGGCACGGTGGCGCTGCTCGGCGTGCTCGCCCTGCTGGTGCGCCTCGGCGAAGACGGCCGGTATCGGGCGGACACCGAGGAGCTCGCCGAGCTGCGTCTGGGCGTGCAGCACCTCCGGGTGGCCCTGGTGCTCCTCGGGCTCGGCCTCGCGGTCGCCACCGGGGTGCGGTCGGTGTTGAACCGCGACGAGACCACGCTCCGAGGGGTCGTCACCACGCTCGACGACGGCACGCCGTGGATCCGTCACGATCCCCGCCTCACCGGGCTGGCGAACCAGGTCCGACGGGGCTCGATCCTCGATCGGAACGGCGAGGTCCTCGCCGCGTCGCCCACCGCGGGGGCGCGGGTGAACCCGCTCGGCGAGGCGTTCGGTACGGTGCTCGGTCCGGCGGACCGCGGGGTGGCCCGCGCCGCGTGGCAGCTCGAACGCCAGCTCGACGGGAAGCTCCGCGGCTGGCCCGACCTTCCCTCTGGCCCCACCGTGTGGCTCTCCTCGGTTCGGGGCACGCCGCAGATCGTCCTCGCCCGGGAGGACGGCGGGGGAGGGGACGGTGCTGCCGCCGCGGCCCGTCGTGCTGCCGCCCGCGGCGCAACCGGCGATCTGCGCCAGCTCACGCTCAACGATCCCGACCTGCGTCCCTTGCTTCCCATTGCCCGGATGCCGCTGGCCGAGCGGGCCGCCGCGCTTCGCACGCTCGCCGACGCCGTCGCGGAGCGGAGCGTCACCCTCACGATCGACGCGAAGCTCCAAGCCGACCTCGCCGCGGCCGCGAAGGCGGCGGCCACGAAGTCGACCGGTCCAGGGCATGTCGGCGCCGCCGCGGTGGTGGTGATGGACCCGACCACGGGCGCCGTCCTTGCTCGTGCCCAGTGGCCGGACTTCGATCCGGGAGGCACGGCGTGGCGCCCGCTGCGCCGCGCCGACGAGAAGAAGTTCATGGGCATCTACGGGCCCTGGTCCGACAAGACCGGCGCCCACGGCGTCTTCCAGGCCGGCTCGGTCTTCAAGACGCTCACCGCGTTCTTGGCGATCCGCGAAGGCATCGTCTCCGCCGAGCTCCAGCCCGACGCGTGTCCCACCTCGGCGTCGCCCAGCTTCGTCTGCGACCAGGTGGACGACGGCCGTCCGAGCTTCGCTCTCCCGGGATGGACCAAGCCGATCCACGACCACGGCGACGGCGGCGCCCACGGCACGCTCGACCTCGTGCAGGCGATCACGAAGTCGAGCAACGTCTACTTCGGCCAGCTCGGGCTCAAGCTCGGGCCGGAGCCCTACCGGCGACTGCGTACCGATGGCGTGGAGTTCGGCAATCCCGGCGTGCTCGACGAAAAGGACGGCGCGTACACGGGCTTCGGGGAAGGGGGGAGCCGACGGCTCGCCCAGACCGGCTTCGGACAGGGCGCCGGGAGCTGGAGCCCGATGCAGGCGGCGCGCTTCGTCAGCACGATCGCCAACGGTGGCACCTACGTCCGCTGTCCCTCCACCATGGAGGCTGGCGCACCCTGTGAGCGGAAGGACCTGCTCCCCCCGGCCACTTCGGTGGCGCCGCTGCTCTCGGGGATGGAGCAGGTGATGAACAAGGGGACCGGGGCGAAGCTCCCGAAGGTCGCGGGGGTACGCATCTACGGGAAGACCGGTACGGCGGACGCGCCGGGCACCCGTGACGAAGCGCCTTGGGGCATCCGTCCGGGGAAGGTCACCGGGCCGCACTCGTGGTTCGTGGCCATCGCGGAGCCGTCCAGCAACGCCGACTGTGGTCAGGGCGCGGGCCGCTACGTCGTCACCGCCGTCGTCCCCCACGGCGGCTTTGGCGCCAGCGCCGCGGGTCCGCTCGCGATCGACGCGATCGAGGCGTTGCAGGCGCATGGTTACCTTCCGGCGCCGCCCCCGCCGGCCCCCGAGGCGTCCAGCCCGAAGAAGGCGAAGGCGAAGGGGAAGAAAAAGCGGTGACGCCGGTAGAAGGCCAGGAGCTGATCCGCATGCTCCGGGACAGCCCGGAGCGGAGGGTGTTTCTGTGTGCGCGCGAGGGGGTCACCTGCGTCACGCGCGTGCTGCGGTCTTCAACGGTGCCCCGGCACTTCGAGCGGGTGGTGCGCCACGCTGCGCTGCAGGGGCGGGGAAGCATCGCCTCGTTGGGCGACGAAATCGCGATGACGCTGGAGGGCTACGCGGTGGCCGCCCGGCTGCTCGCGGACCCTGGGTTTCCCCCGAGGTGGCCCCGCGCGGTGGATGCGGGGGTCACCGCTGAGGGGCACGTGTACCTCAGCACCACCTGGATCGAGGGCACGCCGCTCCACGAGCTCCCCGAGCCCCTGAGCCTGAGCGCCCGGGGTCGCGCGACCGAGGCCATCCTCGACATCCTCGCCGAGCTGCACGCCCGTCGTGTCGCCTACGGCGACTTGAAGTTGTCGAACCTGGTGCTCCGTCCGGACGGCGGAGTGGGCCTCATCGACCTCGACACCATCCGCGAGGTGCCCGCGGCGGACGTCGGGGCCCCCAGCCGCGACCGTACGCGCGGATGGGCGGCGCCGGAGCAGCTCGAGCGCGGCGAGACCTGGATCGGCAGCGACACCTGGGCGCTCGCGCGGGTGCTCACGGCGCTCTGGGGAGAGGACCTCCCGGCGCCGTGGCTGGAGCCGATCCGGGCGTGTCGCGCCCGCGATCCCCGTTGTCGGCCGGCGATCGTCCACCTCCGCCAGCGGCTGCTCGATCCTGCGGCGCCGCTTTTGGACACCCTCGGGCGCGACTGTAGCGCCGTCGATGACGTCGCGCCGGAGCCCGGCGCCGAGCGGGTCCCGGTCGGCGCCACAGAACGCGCGCCGGTCGGTGCGAGCTCGACCGAGCGGGTGCCGGAGGGTGGCGGCGGGAGCGCGACCGAACGGGTCCCCGAGGGCGGCGGCACCGCGACCGCGGGTTCGGGGACGGTGGGCGCCCAGGTGCCGCCTCCCGGTGGCCCGGCCGAGCCGGGCGGGAACGGACCGGGCTGGCAACGCGGGGGGGGCGGGGCGCCGCCGCGTTCGGCGCCGCCGGGTGCGCGCGCCAGCGGTTGTCGCGGCATCCTCGTCGGCCTGAGCCAGGCAGCGTTCGCCGCCTTCGGCCTGGGGGGGCTCGCGCTGTGCTCACTGGGCACGGTCCTCTATCTGTGGGTGCAGAACGCCGCGGATGAGGAGGCCGAGCGGTTGATGGCGGAGCTCAAGGTCCACAAGACCGACATCGCGCTCAACGGGAAGACCGAGCGGGATCGCCTTGCGAAGGAGGCCGAGGGGCTGTGGGAGAACCACGAGACCCCCCGGACCTGCGCCGTCCGTGCCCTGGCGATGGTCTGGCAACAACGCTGGCAGTTCGACACGGACTGGTCTCAGGCGGACTTCGACGCGGCGAGCTCGGCGGTCAGTGAGGTCAAGTGCCTGCACGAACCCGAGGCGATGCTCGCGAAGGCGACGTTGTACGCCGGGGCCTGCCGTCGGCGCACGCATGGGGTCATCTCTCCGACCGACTGTGAGCTGGCGACCGCCTCGATTGAGCCGTTCTGGTCGGCGCTCCCTCCGGGAGACGATCACAACTGGCTTCGGGTGGAGGCCGCGTGGCAGGAGGTGCGCGCCCGCTCCGCTCTGGCGGGGCGCTACGTGGAGACCGGCAACGCCGAGGCGGACATCGTCGGGGAGGCCGCCATCGCCCGCTGTCGGGCCGCGGAGCCGTGGATGCCCTACGCGCCCGTCAACGGCCCGGAGCTCCAGGAAGAGTGCCTGGTGGTGGCCGGGTTCATCAACGACGTTCCGGCCTATCTGCACTTCGCCGACCTTCGGCTCGCCAACCTGCCGACCGATCGACGAGCGCGGGCGAGCGTGCTCACCCACCTCTACACGGCCGCCGGGATCGGCTGTGCCGACGCGAAGTTCACCTACAACAAGAAGGGGCAGCCGGTGACGTCGGGGGGCCAATGGTGCCTCGCGCTCGGGGATTTGGCGCGCGGATGCACGGATGAGGCGGGGGCCGAGATGGTGGACGGGGCCGGCGACAACGCCCACGCGTGGGCACTCCTCAGCACAGCCCTGGGAACGCGGAGCGGACCGTGCCTCCAGTGACGCCCAAGACGCGGCAGCGGCGGAACCTCCGGCCGTTCGTCTACGCCGGAATCGCCACTGTCCTTCTGCTCATCCTGGCGTTGGGTGTGCAGGAAGCACGCTCGTTCGAGCAGAGCTACTCCGCCGAACGTCGCCGGGACCTGCAGGATCAGCTCACCCAGCTGGTGGATGACGCGGAGGGACGCATCGAGGCGGAGCGCCTCCGTCCGCTCTTGGTGGAGATGAGCACCACCGAGACGCCCGCCGACCTCGCGAAGCTCGAAACCGAGCGTCGGACGCCGCTCATCGACGCCATCTACGTGTGGGATCGCGATGAGATGATCTTCCCGCCCGCCGCCGTGGACAAGGACGTCGGCGAGATGCGCCGGGCGCCGTGTATGCGTCCGGACATCCCCAGCGCCCTCGCGGTGCCTCCCGAACCGGGCTTCGCGGGGACGTCGGCCTTGGGGGCGCCCCCCGCCCCCACCACCGGCGCCATCCCCGACCCGGTGGTGCTCGCCGAGGGTTACCGTCGCTGCTTCGCCTCCACGGACCTCAACCTTCGGCTGTTCGCCGCGTCCGAGGCCGCTGAGCTGCTCCTCGACGCCGGCCAGCCCGCCGAGGCCGACGAGCTCCTGCTCCGCGCTCCCGCGTCCACCCCGCTCGTGCAGGGGGCGCGCCCTGAGGGGGTCGACGCGCGGATCCTGGTCGGCGTACGCCTGCAGGAGGCCCGCGCGCAGGCCGCTTTGGGTCGATCCGGTCGCGCGGCCGACTGGATCGTCGCGCTCGCCAACGAGATCAGCTCGCTCGACGGTCCCGAGCTCGAGCGGGTGATGGACTTCGCGGAATTCCCGATCCCCCAAGACCTCGCGGTGTATCGCCCGGGCATGGGACTCCCTGCCGACGTCGAGGAGACGCTGGAGCGGGCGAGGCGCAGGCTGGCCGCGTGGCATGAGCTCCAGGGCGACTCCATCGGCGGCCCAGAGACCCCGCTGCTCGGCGAATACCCGCTGGTGAACTTCGACCCGCTCGATGACCCTCCCTGGGTGGTGCTGGTCTCCCGACTCGGGGTCGGGGAGCTCACCGGGGCGATCCAGATCGATCAGGTGGAGCTCGCTCGCGACATCCTTGGCCACGCGAAGTCGCGCTTCGCTCGGTACCTCACCATCCGCGACAGCGCGGGGCGGGTGGTCGCGGGCAGCAGCGAAGACGTGGCGGTGGACGTGGCGCTTCCGCACCTTTTGCCCAACCTGCACGTGGGCTTCACGATGTCGGTCATCCCCACGGGGCAGCAGCGCCGGTCGGCGTTCGTCCTTCGGCTCGCGCCCTTCGGCATGGCCATCGCCATCGGCGTGGTGGCGCTCCTGGCGCTGGTCCGCACCGACCGGCAGCAGGACCTCCTCCTCCAACGTCAGCGCGACTTCGTGGCGCGGGTCTCCCACGAGCTGAAGACGCCGCTCGCCGGCATCCGGGTGATGGCGGAGAACCTGGAGATCGGCGCCTTCCGGGACGACGCCCAACGGGAGGCCTTCGCCCGGCGGATCGTGCAGGAGGCGGAGCGGCTCACGGAGCGGGTCAACGAGGTGATCAAGGCCGCGACCCGCCCCGAGGACGACGTCGCGGTGAGCGCGGATGTCGACGCGCTGCTCACGGACCTCGTGGCCAGCTGGCGCCCCCGGTACGACGCCGCGCGGATGCAGCTGTTCGTCGAGGTGCAGCCGATCGGTACGCTCACGCTGATGCCGGTCTTGCTTCGGGACGCGCTCACCAACCTGCTCGACAACGCGCTGAAGTACCGGAAGTCGGAGGGGGGCGGGCGGGTGTGGCTCCGGGCCCATGCGGCCGGACGATTTGTCTACTTCGAGGTCGAAGATGACGGTCTCGGTGTCCCGACGGAGCAGCGCCGGTCGATTTTTGAACGCTTCCGTCGCGTAGAGGGGGCGGGCCGGGGCAAGGCGGGGGGGCACGGGTTAGGGCTGGCTTTCGTGGCGGAGACGGCCCGACTGCACGGCGGCAAGGTCGAGTGTGTGGACGGGACCGGCGGCGGCGCGAAGTTCATCCTGAAGATCCGGAGAAGAAGCTGATGGAACCCTCGGGCGCGAGCATCCTGGTGGTGGAGGACGACGAGACCCTGGCGATGGGGCTGGTCTCCGCGCTCGAACATGAGCGCTTCTCGGTCACGCATTGCGACACGGGCGAGAAGGCGCTCGAGGCGATCGAGGACGATCTCCCCGATTGCATCGTGCTCGACGTGATGCTCCCCGGCATGGACGGCCTCTCGGTCCTCCGCAAGGTCAAGAGCGAGCACGTGGAAGTGCCGATCATCCTGCTCACCGCGAAGTCGGCCGAGCTCGATCGGGTGCTCGGGCTGGAGCTCGGCGCCGACGACTACGTGAGCAAGCCGTTCTCCCTGCGCGAGCTCATCGCCCGGGTGCGCGCGCGCCTGCGGGCCCGCCCCGAGGCGCCCCGCGCGCCGGAGAACTACCGGTTCGGGGCGAACGAGGTGGATCTGCGCCGGCGCATCCTCATGCGCGCCGGCATCGAACACCGGATGACCACGCACGAAGCGGGGGTGCTCCAGTACCTCATCGCGCACAAGGGGAAGGACGTCTCGCGGGAGGATCTCCTCCAGCATGTATGGGGCTATTCGCCCACGATGGCCACCCGCACGGTCGACAACCAGATCCTCAAGCTTCGTAAGAAGATTGAGGACACGCCTGCCGATCCGCGGCACATCCTCACCGTGCACGGCACCGGCTACCGCTTCGAGGAGTGAGCCCGCCCCGCGCCGGTCGCGTGCCGGCGGGGTAGACTCGCCGACATGCTTCCGACCCTCTTCGTGGTGATGTTCGCTGGTTGTCCCGCCGTGCCGACGGAGGACAGCTCGCCCGCGCGGGCCGACACGGCTGACAGCGCGGCGCTCCCGGATCGCGACGAAGACGGGTACACCGAGGAGGTCGACTGCAACGACGCCGACGCCACGGTGAACCCCGGGGTGGCGGCGGACGGGTGCAACGCCGTCGACGATGACTGCGACGGCACGATCGACGAAGACCCCGACGTGAGCTGGCATCTCGACGCCGACGGGGATGGCTACGGCGGCGCCGGCGAAGCGGTCTCCGCGTGCGTCGCCCCGGAGGGCTACGCCTCCGGCACGGCCGACTGTGACGACGACAACGCCGACGCCTGGCCCGGCGCCGATGAGGCGTGCGACGAGGTCGACAATGACTGTGACGGGGAGGTGGACGAAGGTCTCCCCACCGACATCGACTACTGGGTGGACGCCGACGGGGACGGCGCGGGGGACCCCGACACCCACGCGGCGGCCTGCAAGGTCCCGGAGGTCGGCGCCTTCGTGACCAACTCGTACGACTGTGACGACGCCGACGCCGCCAACCCCGTGTGGGTCGAGCACGGCGCGGGCGTTGGCGCCGGCACGGTCGACGACCCCTACCGCAAGGTGCAGGACGCGCTGACGGCCGGCGTCGCCTGCGTCATCGTCGGCCCCGGCACCTACTCGGAGGACCTCACCTGGCCCGCCGACGATCTCTGGGTGCGCAGCACCGAGGGCGCCGCGAAGACCACCATCTCCGGCTCAGGCACCGCGCCGGTGCTCACGGTGGCGGAGGGCAGCTCCACGCTCGCGACGCTGGAGGGCTTCACGCTGAGCGGAGGCGGCGGCCGGCAGGTCACCTCCTCCGGCACGTCTGGGGGAACCACTTACTACTACACCAAGTATTACGGTGGCGCGGTCGCGGTTGGGTCCCGCGCGGCCATCACCCTGCGTGACTCCATCCTCTCTGATAACCTGCTCGCTGAATATGCAGAGACCACCTCCGGTTCGAGCAAGTACGTCACCGCCAGTTACGGCGGGGCGGTCTACGTTCAGGGCGGCTCGCTGGTCCTCGACGGGGTGGTGGTCCGCGACAATTACGCGTATAACGGCGGGGCGTTCTACGTCACCGGTGGGCAGCTCGATGCGTTCAACACGTGGGTTGGCGCCAACGAGGGCTACGCGTGGGCGTCGCTGTACGCCGACCTCTCGAGCGAGGTGCGGTTCACCGCGAGCATCTTCGACGCCAACCAGCCCACCAGCTCGCCGGGCGGCCTCGCCGTCTACGACGCCACGCTGCAGCTCGATCACGTCGACGTCGTGAGCCACGACTACGGCTTGCTCTCCCGCAACGCCAAGATCACGGTGGACAACTCCATCTTCGCGGGCAACGCCTACGGGATGCAGCTCACCAGCTCCACGCTCACGATGAGCTACAGCAGCTTCCACAACGACACCGCCAACTTCGCGGGCGTGACCGACCCCACCGGCACCAACGGCAACGTCGCGGTGGACTGCATGTTCACCAACTTCCGCGACGACGCCAACCCCGACAACGACACGCTCACGCTGCTCGCTGGATCCCCTTGCGCCGACGCGGCGGACCCCGCGGAGCTCGACTGGGACGGCTCAGCGAACGACATGGGCGCATACGGCGGCGCCCTCGGCGGGTGGTGATCCTCGTGAGCCCGATCGCCGCCCTGGTGTCTACGCGGCGGCGGCGCCCGACGCCCAGCGGAACGCCCGCCCGTCGTGGAGCAGCTCCAGGAACGCGAAGCTGAACTCGGCCTGGTGTTCTTCTTGCACCAGGAACCTCGCGAAGTCGGCGAGGAGCACCGGGAAGGCCACGTCGCGGCCGGCGAGCTTGAAGTGCTCCACGCCGCGGCGGTGGAGCGCCTCGATCTCGGGGAAGCTGAGGTAGAGCGGATATTTCACCGCAGCGCCTTCGCGCTGGCGCCACGCGGGCGTGCCCACCCGGAAGACGCAGGCCTGCGGCAGGGTGAGCGTGGGGTCGCGCTGGGCGGCGAGCTCCTGGTCGAGGACGGCGCGGGAGATGTTGTGGTAGTGGAGCTTTCGGTCGCCGCAGCAGGCTTTGCAACGTTCATTGACGAGGATCTCCACCCGAGCGGGGCCAAGCTGCTCCACGAGCGACGGGTGGTGGTTCAGGTCGGGCGGGAGCACGATGAGGTCGAGCTCCTGGGCGCGGGCCGCCAGCGCCGCGGGATTCCGGAGGTCGGTGGTGCAGGAGCCGATGATCTTGAACTTCGGGTAGCGCTCCCGGACGTAGGCCTCAAGCACCGGGCTCGCGACGATCACGGCGTTGAGCGGGTCGTTCGCCAGCTCCAGCGTGCGGTTTCCCAGCACGTCGCCGAGGTGCTCCGGCCCGAGGAGCAGGTTGGTGTACGTGAAGCGGATGCCGATGCCCCGCCCGTTGAAGAACCGGATGTTCTTCTCCATCTCGCGGATCGGGTACGGGTTGTCGAAGCGGATGCGCCCGCCGTTCCAGGGCACGTTCGGCCACGAGTCGAAGGTGGAGTCCACCATCACCCCCTCGCGGAACCATTCGGGGTGCTCTTCGCGGAGGAGCAGCAACGTGACCAGCGGCCGGTAGTGCCCGTAGAAGCCGCCGACGGAGAAACGGATCATCGCCGCACCCGGTTGCGTCGGCAGTGTAGCGCGGACGCTCACCAGGTGGCGGTGAAGCCCAGGATCGCGTTTGGATCGCTCGGCGAGCCGACCGCCACGTCGAGGTGGCCGTCGGTGTCGAGGTCGACCAGGGTCACGCTGAAGCCGGCCTGGCTCCCGCCGGTGAACGACGCGTCGGCGTCGGCGGTGGTGTAGCTGCCGGGGGATGGGGCGAAGAAGAAGTACGCGCCGCCCGCGCCGCCGCCGCCCATCCCGGGGGCGCCGCCGAGCACGTCCGCGCGGCCGTCGCCGTCCACGTCGTCGAGGGTGACGGCGTCGCCGAAGCTGTCAGAAACCGACGCGGAGGCGAGGATGATGTCCGCGTCGCTGGCGGCGTAGTCACCGCTGGGCGTGCCCTCGAAGATGTAGGTGGCGGCCGTGGTGGCGCCGGAGGAGGCCACGTCCACGAGGCCGTCGCCATCGACGTCGCCGAGGTCCATCGCGCGCTGCTCGCCCATCATGTCGCTCGGGCTGTCGCCGATGATGCGCGCCTGGGCGTCGGCGAGGCTCATGTCGGAGGGGGGGCCGAGGATCACGTAGACGACGCCGCCGGTGGGCGCGCCCTCGGAGGCGTAGGGCGCGGCCACCAGGAAGTCGCCCACGCCGTCGCCATCGAGGTCGCCGCCGTCGGCGGTGCGGATGAAGCGGCCGGCGTAGCCGCTGGCGACCTCACCCGAGAGGGTCGCGTCGGCGTCGTCGCTGTCGCGATCCTCGGTGAGCGGGCCGAAGGCCACGTACACCGCGCCCATCATCGAGTTGCCGTAGTAGTCGCCCATGATCACGTCGCCTACGCCGTCGCCGGTCACGTCGCCCATCGCCATGCCGTGGCCGCCCTGTCCGGAGCCGACGAGGCTGAACACGGCGTCGCAGTTGTCGAGGTCGAGGTTCCCGGTGATCGGGCCGTACGTCACGAACGAGCCTTGGACGGTGCCGTCCGGCGCGCCGATGCCGAGGTCGAGCTGCCCGTCGCCGTCGACGTCGGCGACGCCGATGGAGCGACCGGCGGTGCCGGTGCGCCGGCCGTCGGTCCAGGTGACGCTGTCGAAGTCGGTCCAGGCCCCGCTGCCGACGAGGGGGCCGAAGGCGATCGTGCCGCTGCTGTAGTAGGCGGAGACGAGGTCCTCGGTGCCGTCGCCGTCGAGGTCTCCGTGGTCCATCATGTAGCCGCTGAGCTCGCCGCCGCCCGAGGTGATGGTGAGCTCGGCGTCGGCCGTGGCGTACGCGCCGGAGAACCCGCAGTGCACGTCGGCGCCGTCGCAGTCGTCGTCCACGCCGTCGCCGCAGATCTCGGTCTGTCCGGGGAAGATGGCGTTGTCGTGGTCGTCGCAGTCGTCGCCGGCGGGGCAGACGGCGTCCTGGAAGCCGTCACCGTCGGCGTCGAAGCCTTCGTCGATCTCGCCTTCGCAGCTGTCGTCCACCCCGTTGCATTGTTCGGGGGCGCCCGGGAAGGCGAGGGGATCGCCGGGGCGGCAGTCGGTGCCGTCCTCGACCCACCCCAGCGGGGGCGTACACGTGTCCTCGGTGGCCAGCGGGCTGCCGAAGCCGTCGCCGTCGTCGTCGGAGTGCCAGGTGCCCTCGACCCCGAGATCGGCCTGACCGTCGCAGTTGTCGTCCGCGGAGTTGCAGAGTTCAGGGGCGCCAGGGCTCACTGCGGGGTCGTCGTCGGCGCAGTCGCCGCCGAGAGCCACCGCGCCGGCCGCCGGGGTGCAGGTCTCGGTGACGGTGGCGTCGTCCCCGTAGCCGTCCCCGTCCGCGTCGGTGAACCAGTCGCCGAGCTCGACCTCGGCGGCGCCGTCGCAATTGCTGTCGAGGCCGTCGCAGGGGTCGTCGGCGCCGGGGTGGACGGCGGCGCGGTCGTCGTCGCAGTCGCCGCCGACGGCCACCCAGCCGTTGATCGGGCAGCCGCGCCCGGGGGTGGTGCCCGCGCCGTAGCCGTCGCCGTCTTCGTCGGGCCAGGTCTCGCCGGCGCCGTCGTTGTCGATGCTCCCGTCGCAGTCGTCGTCGAGCCCGTTGCAGGCCTCGGGGGCCTCGGGGAACCGCGTGCCGTCGCCATCGTCGCAGTCCACGCCGGCGGGGGAGCCGTCGCCGTCTTCGTCCACCACGCCGCCGGAGTCGGTCGACTGCGGACAGCCGAACAGGGCAAGGCTCAGCAGCAGCGCGAAACGACGCATCAAGGCTCCGGGGGTACGCCTACGATAGCCGACGATGCGCCGGCCGCGCGCGAGAATCTGTCGGGGGAGGTGCCGCGCGCGTCGCAGGATCGTTTCGGCGGCGTCGCGTGAGGCGGACCGGCGGGCGGGCGCGGCATCGGGGCGCCTCGTCGGCGTGCGTCTCGGGGCCGCGGCCGGTTCCGGCGCGCGCGGCGCCGGAACGGAGGGCCTCTGGCCCGACCCCGGAGGGAGGCCGACGGCGACCGGAGGGAGCCGGCACGCCTAGGGCATGCACAGCCCTCGGGTCCGCTCCACCTTCGCGTCCACCGCGGCGATCAGCGTCGCGGAGGGCGGTTCTCTCTGGTAGAGGTCGGTGTCCCCCTCGGGGTCGACCTCGGTGTCGAAGAGCTGGTAGTGGGCCACGCTATCGCCGGAGACATCACGGCGGAGCAGCTGGCGATCTCCCTCCCACACCGCGACCTCCATCTGCCCGGCGAAGTCGCAATACCAGGCGCTCGCTTCGTGGGTCGGCGCGTCGCCCAGGGGCACGCCCTCGATCCCGAGGTCCGCGTAGGGGAGGCCCGACTCACGCAGGAGGGTGGGCATCACGTCCACCTGACTGGCGCTCGGCACCACCTGCGGGGACATCGTCGAGTTCAGAAGCAGGAAAAAGCCGCGGGTGAGCTTCTGCGACGTGCCCCAGTTGTGGTCGGCCTGGGGGTCGAGCCAGCCTTCGCCGTGGTCCGACACCACGAGCACCATCGTCTCCGGGCCGAGCGACTCGATGAACGTGTCGAGCTCGCCGTCGAGCTGGGTCGCCGTGCAGCGCTGGGCGGACTCGATCGCGACCCCACAGGCCTTGCGTTGTTCGGGGGTGAGGTCCGCGAACGGGTCCACGCCGAAGCTGGCGTCGCCGTTGGGGTCGCTCATCACGTCGATCGGGCAGCCCGCCTCGGCGGCGACCACGTCGTCGACGCAGCTCGCGGCCACCTGACCGTACGGGATGTGGGTCTCCATCGCCTGCACCCACACGAAGGAAGGGCCGGCCTGGAGCTCGAGGAAGTGGCGCACCATCTCCGCCTGCTCTGCGAGGCCGGCGTTCTGCGGGGGGAAGCTCACGGCGTCGAACGGGTGGACGTAGCCCTTCATCCACAGGGCGGCGTTCGCCGAGTTGAGGTAGGTCCCGTAGCCCGCCGCGTGGTACCGATCCGCCAGCGTCTCCACGCCGTCGGGCATGCCCTCGGGGAAGTCGCCCGTGCCCAGTTCATCCCAACGTACGCCGCTCATCAACGCGGCGGTGGTGGGGCGCGTCCACGCAGCGACGTTGGTCATGTTCGCGACGGACACGCCCTCGGGAATCCGGGAGGTCAGCCGCGGCATGGTCGCCTCGTCCACCAGGCCCCAGCGGCCGGCGTCCATCACCACGACCACCACGTTCTTCGGGCCGGGGGCCGGGGCGGTGTCGGCGGTGTCGGCGGTGTCCCCGGCGCTGTCCCCGGAGTCGGGGGGCTCGCCGGTCTCGGTTGGGGTCGCCGAGTCGTCGGGCTCGAAGGTGGGGCCCTCCTCCGCCCCAGCGTACGCACAGGTCCCGTCGTCAGCGCGGGAGAAGCCGGCGATACACGGAGCCGAGGCAGGCTCGGTGCACGCGAGGGCAAGAAGGAGGAGCAGGGTGGGTCCCCGGGGTCTGCCGAGAGTGTAGACGAGCCCGCCCCGCGCGAACGGTCGCTGACGATTCTTCGACAATTTGGATTGTTGTCGATTTCGGGACGGTTCGGTGCCGGGAGGGATGGAGGCCCGTGTCGCCAGTCTCGCCGCGGCGGTTCCTCGACCTCGGCGTTGGCCGCGGGGAAGGGCGGTGGAGCGCCACCCACCCTTGGGCACCCTCGCCGTCGATCCGGGAAGCGGCGGCGCCCTTCGCTCGGGCGCGGTAGGCTCGGGCATGGACCTCCTCGGACCGACCTGCGGGACTGTCGACCGCCTGGCGCTGCACGCCGCACACCCGCTCCCGATCGCCGAGGTTCGCCCTGCCTTCGCCGAGCCCGCCGAGTGTATTCCCCACGCCGCCCTCGCCCGGCAGCAGGGGGTCGACGGCAGCTACACCGAGACCCGGGAGACCACGCACTTCCTCCTGGCGTGGGACCCCGCGAACACCGTTCTGGACGCCGCCACGCTCGACACCGCGGCGGCCGCCCTGGAGACGTCCTGGGACGTGGAGGTGACGGAACACGGGTGGAACGCCCCGGATCAGACCGACACCTGCCTCATCACCGTCCTGCTCGTCGACCTCTCAGGCGGGGACAGCGGCACCGGCGGCTGGACCGACGTGAACGAGGTCGGCGGCGTGCCCTACATCGTGCTCAACACCGACTGGTTCGCCGAGAGCGACGATTGGACCAACACCCTCGTCGCCCACGAGTTCAACCACGCCTCCCAGTTCGCCTACGGCGTGTTCAACGAGGAGGACGACTGGTGGTATTGGGAGTCCACCGCGGAGTGGTCTACGGAGCTGGTCTTCCCGGAGGCCAACGCCTGGAACTACAGCCTCTGGGCGTACTTCGACAACCCCGGCTACGCGTGGAAGTCCCAGCGGGGGCTGGTGAATTACGGGCACTTCACCTTCAACATCGTGCTCACCGAGCAGGTGGACGAAGCGGCGCCGCTCCGCACCTGGCAGGCCGCCACCGCCGAGGGCGACGTGCCGACCGCGCTGACGACGGCGCTCGACACCGACCTCGACACGCTCCTCGTCGAGTACACCGAGCACGCCGCCTCGATGGACGTCGCCGAACGCGACGCGTGGATCGACACCGAGGCAGAATTCGAGGTGGACCCCTACACGTTGAGCCTCGCGAAGTACCCGGCGCACGGCAGTCGCAACGGCAAAAGCGCGCCGGAGGGCCGCGGCCAGAACTTCGTGCACCTCGCGGGCGACCCTGGCGGCGACCTGGTCTTCGACTTCACCGGCGACAACGCGGCGGACGGCACCGACCCTCGATGGGCCGTCACGCTCTCCACGCTCGCCGAAGACGGCTCGTTCACCCACAGTTCTCAGCTCGCCGAGGGCGGCGCCACGTCGGTGCGGATCAGCGACCTCGGGGCCGGCGTCACCGACGCGTACCTCGGCGTGATCCCGTTGGCGGACGTCGGGGAGACGAGCGTCGGCTGGACCTACACCGTCGCGCCGGCGCAGGCGCACGACCCGGAGCCGGTGGCGTGCGGGTGTTCGGCGGGGGAGGGGAGCGCGGCGGCGGGCGTGGGGATCGCGGGGTTGGTGGCGGTGATCGGGCGGCGGCGCAAAGGAGATACACCACGGAGACCACGGAGGGCACGGAGTGAGTCAGGGAGGGGCGTCGAGCACGAACCGACGGATGCCGTCCTTCAACAGGGGCACATTGAAGTTCAGGAGTAGACCCACGGGAAGGCGAGAGAGCTTCAGGTAGGTGAGGACCTGCGCTTCGTGGATCGGCAGCGTGCGCTCGACGGCCTTGATCTCTACGATGACAATCCCCTCGATGACAAGGTCGAGTCGGTAGCCGCAGTCGATGCGAACGCCGCGGTAGACCACGGGGAGCGCCACTTGGCGCTCGAATTGGAGTCGCCGATCCAGAAGCTCGAACGCGAGGCATGCCTCATCTGTTGATTCCAGTAGTCCCGGCCCGAGCGCCCGGTGGACGGTGATGGCCGCACCGAGGACCCGATCCGTGATGTCGGTTGCCTTCCCCTCCATCTTCTCCGTGTCCTCCGCGTCCTCCGTGGTGACCCTGGGGCGCTCGTTCGGGATGCCCACACCTGAAGGCACGTCAAGGAGCGGGTGCCCAGATCGCGACGCGGGAGTACTCCGTCTCCCTCGCTGAGGGGCCTGGGATGGAACGGGGCTCCTACTTGATCTGGTTCGCCACCCGCTTGAGCTCACGCATGCTCTTGATCTCAAACAGCTTGCCCTTCACGGCGAACGTCGAGAGCTTCTGCGCCTGCCGCACGTACTCCCCGTACTGGTACGCCTTGCCCCAGAACCAGTCGTACTTCCGCTGGTTGAACGCCCGGACGAAGCGGTCGTTGGCGAGGAACTGCACCAGCTCCTTCGGGAGGTTGTTGAACAGCGTCAGGAAGAACAAGAAGTTGAGGTAGTTGCCGTTGGGGCTGTGGAACCCGCGGCGGTACACCTGGTTGTACTCGTCGGTGACGAAGCCGTCCTCGATGCTCTTGTGGTAGAACTCGGTGCCCGGATACGGGATGAGCGAGGAAGGAAGCAGGTTGTAGGGCGGCGGGAGCGTCCAGAGCAGGCGGAGGCCCTTCATCACGTCTTCCGTGGACTCCCAGGGGTTGTCCAGGATCATGTGGTAGTCGGGGACCTGGATGTAGTCCTTGTACTTGCTGATGATGTTCACGGCCTTGAGCAGCTGCTCGTTGGTCATGCCGCGCTTGTACATCTTCATCGTGTCGGTGCTGCCGGTCTGGATGCCCAGCTCGGTGAAGCAGAGGCCGGCGTCGATGAGGGCCTTGTACTTCTCCTCGTTGATCGTCGTCGGCGAACACTGCGCGCGGAACGGCAGGCCGATCTCCCGCTGCCAGAGCGTGGAGAACTTCTGGATCTCCTCGGTGGAGGTGCTGAAGAACACGTCGTCCTGGAAGTGGATGATGCCGAGCTCGGGGTGCTGGCGGGTGACCTGCTTGATCTCCCCGACGAGGTGCTCCACCGAGCGGCGGCGGAGGTAGCTCTGGCCCTTGTAGAGATCGTGGTTGAACGCCACGCCGCAGTAGCTGCACTTGTGGGGGCAGCCGCGGGTGATCATCGTCTTGTACGCCGGCCGGAGCTCGCCCGAGCGGTCCGGATAGGTGGGGATGATCTTGCGGTATTCATCCCAGTCCAGGCGGTGGAGGTGCTGCTGCTTCTCGTCGTAGGTCCAGTCGTCGGAAAAGTCGAAGTCCTGGTACGGGAGCGAGTCGAGGTCCTGGATCAGCGGGCGGTGGGGGTTGCCGACGACCTTGCCGTTGGGCTTGCGGAACCAGAAATTCCGCACGTCGTAGTAGTCCTTCCCGTCGTCGAGGCGCTCCACGAGCTCCAGGAAGCTGTGCTCGCCCTCGCCCACGTGCACGATGTCCACGAACTCGAGGCCCTGCTGGGGCATCGTGGTGGGGTGGAAGCCGCCCCAGGCGATGATCTTCTGGGGGTACTTCTTCTGGATCGCGCGGGTGGCCTGCACCGCCACGTCGAACATCGTGGTGAGGAAGGAGATGCCCACCATGTCGCAGTCGGCGACGAGGTCGACCATGTCGGCGATCATCGAGTCGGGGAGCTGCATGAGGTGGGACCACGTGTCCCCCCGCCAGCCCGACTTGAAGCGGTTGCCGTAGGTGTCGGCCGGGAGGAAGACCATCCGGGTCTGGTGCCCGTGGGCCCGCAGGTACGACGACAGGGTGCGGATGCACGGGCTGTAGTGGTCCATCGGCGTCGGATTGATGAGCGCGATCTTCATGGCGTGGCCCTGCTCGGCCACGGTAGCCAAGGGGGACGGCGGGGTCCATGCGGGACCGCGATCCCGCGGTCGGGGCTACAAAGCCGGCCGGTTGGGCTGCCCGCGCCGGCGCGTCAGGCGCCGCCGGGGCTCACTCGCCGTTCTCCGGGCATTGTACCTCGGTGACCCGCCCACGGACCTTGTCGAGGCTCCAGCACTGCTCGGGCGCCGCGTCGTCATCGGGGTCGTCGGAGGCGGAACAGTGCGCCACGTCGCCGTTGACCTCACACTCGCGCCACGCCATGCAGGTGTCGCGATCGACGTGCACCAGCTCTTTCGGCGTTCCATGCTCGAAGCGCCAGATCGAGAAGGTGTCGGAGGTCGCGGCGCCGCACATCCCCGGGCCCGGGATGCCGCGGTCGTTGGACTCCACGGTCGTGATCAGGAGCCGGCCTGCCCAGGTGGCGGTGGCGCTGGGCTGGTCGACCTCGCCGAGCCAGGGCGCCCAGCCGCCGGCGGTGGCCCGATCGATCCGCGCGCCGACGACGCGCACGCCCACCGGCCCGGGGACGACCTCGACCTCAGGAAACGACCGTGCGGCGAGGCGGGTCTGAACGGGCACGAGGTCGATCCAGTCGTAGGAACGCTGCGCGGCGACCCAGCGGTCGTCCTCGCGCAGCCAGCCGTCCGTGGGAATCTCGAGGTCGGTCCAGGGCGCGCCGTCATCGAGGTGCACCGGGGCCGCGAGCTTGAGCGTGGGGAGCTTGCGCCAGTCGCGGCGAGCGGCGGTGGAGAGCAGGGCGTCCTGGGGCCGGGTGCCGTCGGCGTCGATCACGTCGACGCGGAGGGCGAGGGAGGTGAGGTCCAGGTGCTCGACCGCGGGGAGGAGGGTCAACGGGATGGCGAGCTCCGCGCTCCAGCCGTCGGCGGTGGCGCGGGTGGCGGAGGCGAGCGGCACGGTCCTGGCTTCGGGCGCTTCGGCCAGGGCTGGGCCGGAGGCGGAAACGACGAGGTGCTGGACGGGGCGGGAGGCGTCGAGGTCGGCGCGGTACTGGGCCGCGCGCGGGGCCGTCTCGTCCAGCATGCTGGTCCAGGCGGGGACGAGCTCGGCGTAGGTCGCCTCGATCGCCACCTCGTCATCGCGCAGCGTCGGGTCGCCGAACCACACCTCCACGTGGTCGCCGGCGATGCCGCCGCCCGGGACGAACGTGTCGCCGTGCACCTCGACGGCCACGTAGAGCGTTTTGCCGTGCATGGCGACGCGCGCGGTGGCCTGGGCGTCGCTATGGTGCCACAGCGGGCGGTCGACCGCCATCGGGGCCACGTCGGCCCATTCGGGGAAGGAAGCGTCGAGGGTGGGGGCGTCGGCGAGGAGCGGGATCATGCCGGAGGGCAAGGCAAACGCCGTGCCAGCGTGGACGGGGCTCCCTGGGGCGGCTCGCTATGAATCGTAGCGTTCTTGCTACCGGTCCGCGGCGGTGAGCTCGAAGAGGTCCAGCCACTCGCCGCGGAAGCGGCTCCTGCGCAGGAGGCGAGCGTGGGGGCCGAGGGCGGCGCGGGCCTGGGGGAACGCAGCGAACGCCTCGCTCAGCACCGTGAGCGCGCGGGGGGCGTAGGCGGGAAACTCGGCGGCGAAGCGGCGGAGGAGCACGAAGTCGTCGCCAGCGGAGAACGCATGGCCGAGCGGGAGGTCCCGGGTGGGGCCTGGCCAGAAGGGCAGGTTCGCCACGACGGCCGAATAGGGGCGCCATACACCGGCAGCGCCCCGGGGCGAGGCCTCAGGCGCAACGACCGTCACCGAGCCGGCCACCGCCGAGTCCCCTCGCAGTTCGTCGGCCACGGCGGCGAACAGGTCCCCCTCGCGTACCTCCACCGGCAGCCCGAGGATCGCCGCGTTGAGCCGGGCGTTCCGGACCGCCGCGGGGTCGAGGTCCGTGGCCGTGACCCGCGCGCCGGCCCGCGCCATCGCGCACGCCACGAGGCCGGAGCCCGTCCCCAGCTCCAGCCAACGCTCCCCGGGGCGCACCGTCTCGGCCATCACGCCCGCCAGCCACGCGCCGACCTTGGTCAGCTCGGGGTCGAACACGCCCGGGAGCACCACGAGCGGCACGCCGGCGACCGGGCGCACGTGGGCCCGACCCGCGTGCCAACGGGCGAAGGGGACCACCAGCGGACGCCAGCGTGGGAACACTAGTTGTTCGCGGACTTCGTGAGCTCGGCGTCGAGGGTGAACGCCCAGTCGGCGAGCGGCACCGAGGTGAGCGGGCTCTCCGTGAGGGCGTCGCGCCAGACGATCTGGAGCGTGGCGAACTGCATGTCGACCACCTTCGCGGGGATCTCGAACCAGAGGGTGAACTTGGAGGTGTCCCCGGGGAGGAGGATGTCCTTCGGGGCCTTCTTGGCCGCGTTGGCGAACTCCTGCCCGTTCGGCGCGCGCACGCCGACGCGGGAGGGCTCCACGATGCCGAGGCCCTCGCCGCTGTAGAGGCAGGCGAACGACGCGGCGGTGTGGTCGGTCTTCTGGTCCACCGCGGTGAGCTTGCAGGCGTAGGGCCCGGCCTTGAAGTCGTTCACCGACGCGGGCAGCGTGAAGTCCGGGGCGCCGAGGGGCTTTCCTTCCTGCGGGGCGCTGTAGAAGCCCTTGGGCTGGAGCGTCATCTGGTCGACGTGGAAGTCGGCGCCACCCTCGGCCTTGAACGCCACGGACTTGGTGGCGCCGGGGAGGATGAACAACGGGCCGCCGAAGAGCCCGCCGGCCTTGGTGCCGTAGACGCCGGTAGCGGTCACGAAGCTCGCTTCGCCGCGCTTGTAGACCAGGTATTGGTCCTTGGTGGTGTTGGTCGCCTTCGCGTCCACCGCGGCGAATTCCTGCTGGGACTCGGCGTTGGTGAGCGTGAGGCCCATGACGGAGCTCTGCGGCGCGCCTGCGCTGGTGAAGCGGTGCTCGTACTTGGGATCACCGGGCTTGCGGGCGGCGATGAGCCCGACGGCGAGGAGCGGCAAGGCGACCAGGGCGAGACGACGGGACATCGGGGGCTCCGGGGTTCGGCCGGGGGGGCTATCCGGCGGGCGGGCGGGACACATCCGGGGGGGAGGGGATTCCCGAGCGGCCCCTGCATCCATTTCCATCGGGCTACGTCTTCTGAGCTGTGGACCCGTTCCTTCGGTCCCCGGAGCCCCGATGAGCCAGCCTACGCCCGACACCATCCGCCAGTCCGTCCGTGAACGCTACGGGGGCATCGCCCGCACCGCTTCGTCGTGCTGCGGACCCTCCTGCTGCACGCCCGACAGCGCCGCCATCGGCTACAGCGCCGAAGAAACGGCCGCCGTGCCCGAGGGCGCGAACCTCGGCCTCGGCTGCGGCAATCCCCAGACCCTCGCCGCCCTGCGCCCCGGTGAGGTCGTGCTCGACCTCGGCAGCGGCGCCGGCTTCGACTGCCTGCTCGCCGCCCACGCCGTCGGCCCCACCGGCCGCGTCATCGGGGTGGACATGACCCCCGACATGCTCGCCCGCGCCCGCACCAACGTGGCGAAGGCCGGCCTCAAGCACGTGGAGTTCCGCCTCGGCGAGATCGAGCACCTGCCCGTCGCCGACCAGAGCGTGGACGTCGTCATCTCCAACTGCGTGGTGAACCTCTCCCCGGACAAGCCGGCGGTGTACCAGGAGGCCTTCCGGGTGCTGCGCCCGGGCGGTCGCGTGGCGGTCAGCGACATCGTCACCCGGGTGGCGCTGCCGCCCGAGATCACGGCGGACCTCGCGTTGGTCGGGGCGTGCGTCGGCGGGGCGGCCACCGTGGACGACACGGTGCGCTGGCTGGAGGCGGCCGGCTTCGTGGACGTGCAGGTGCGCGCCCGTCCCGGGTCGGCGGAGCTCATCCGGAGCTGGCTCGAGCTGGCGCCGGAGCTCGGCGCGAAGGCGCGTCGGCTCGCGGGGGACGTCGCGCCGGAGGAGCTGGTGATCTCGGCCTCCATCGAGGCGCGGAGGCCGTGAGCGCGGGCTTCGAACCGGCTGGATCGCCTGAGGGGGCGCGGCGCGGCTGCGGCGGCGGGGGCGCAGCGTGTGGCGGCGCCGTCTCGCTCCCCGGCAGCGCGGAGGTCGCGCTGCGTGTGCCCCAGCGGGCGAGCGCGGCGCGGGGTGACGTTGCTCGCGGCGCGCCCGTGCGGACGGCGGCGCGCCCCGCTTCGGGCGCCGCCCTGGACGTCTCCGCGGTGGTCGGTCGGTTCGAAGCGGAGCTCCGGCGGTACATCGGCCGGCGGGTGGCGGGTCCGGAGGCGGAGGACGTGCTCCAGGACACGCTGGTGCGCATCGCCCTCGGGGTCGGGGCGCTGCGGTCGCCGGAGCGGCTCGCTCCCTGGGTTTTCCGGGTGGCGTGGAGCGCGATCCTCGACCATCGGCGCCGGCGCCGCGACCCGCTGTTGCCCACGGCGGAGGAGGAGCCGGAGCTGCCGGCGGAGGTGGAGCCCGACGATCCGGCCAGCGAGTCGCGTGCGGCGTTGGCGGCCTGCGTCGCGCCGTTCCTCGACAGCCTCCCGCCGGAGCAGGCCGAGGCGCTCCGCCTCACCGACCTCGGCGACCTCACCCAGGCCGAGGCCGCGGCGAAGCTGGGGATTCCGCTGCCGACGCTGAAGGCGAGGGTCCAGCGGGGCCGGAAGCGCCTCCGCGAGACCTTCGAGCTCTGCTGTGCGTTTTCCCAGGACGCACGCGGCGGGATTGTCGACTACACCTCGCGGTGGCGCTGACCCTCCCGCGACCGTCTCTCGAAGGGTGACGGTTCACGGCGGGCCCTGCCCGCCGGCACCTGAGGCGGTGGACCGGAGCGCCGACGTTGGTCTGGTGCCCCCTGTGTCCTCGTCGTCCCCGGCGGCCAAGTTTCGCCGCTCGGACCGGAAGCCTAAGGTCTAAAGCCTAAAATCTGCTACTGACAGACCGCGTCGACCGCCGGGGGACCGCTCTCGCAGCCTTCGCAGTTGGTGCCGGCGACGTCCACCAGGTCGAGCTTGCTGTCGTACTCGGCCCGGATCTTCGAGGCCGAGAACGCGATGCAGAAGTCCTCCCCGTCGGCGCACGCTTCGCACGTGAACCCGAGCATCGGGCCGTAGGAGCAGATGTCGCCTTCGTTGAAGCCGAAGGCGCTGTCGAGCGGGCGGCTGTCGATGAGCGCGTCCATCTGGCCGTCGACGATCTCGGAGAGGTCGGCGGAGAAGGTGCCGGAGAGGTACACGTTGGTGAGGGTGATGGCGTTGCCGCCGATGTCCATCGTGATGTCGGTGGGGCCGACAGCGAAGTCGGGATTGCCGACAAGGGAGCCGCCCGTGATGTCCATCGTCTGGGCGCAGTAGTCCTGGGCGCCCGGATCGCCCGAGACGCTGAGCGCGCCGAGGAAGGCGATCGAGGTGGTGTCGGCCGAAGCGACCTCCAGGAGCAGGTCCTGGGTGATCTGCCCGGACATCACCGAGCCGAGGCCCTCGGGGGAGATCGTGGCGTCGTTGATGTTGAAGTCGTACACGCGGCCCACGAGCGAGGCGGGATCGACGTCGTTGCTGGGGTCGGTGTCCACCGTGTCGGTGTCGCCGCCGGTGTCGTTGGTGTCGCCCGTGTCCACCGCGGTGTCGCCGCCGGTGTCGTTGGTGTCCTGGGTGTCCGCCGTGTCGCCGCTGGTGTCCGCGGTGTCCGCGGCGGTGTCGGTCGGATCGGAGCCGGTGCCGGCGGTGTCGGTGCCGATGGTCTGGCTGACGCAGGCGAGGAGGAGCGAGACGAGCATGGGGAATCCTTGGACGAAAGGGGGTCGCTGAGGCGCGGGCGGGCGCTAACCGGCTCTACCCAACCAGCGTACACGAAAACGAAGCAGCCCCGTCACCAAGTACGCGACTCGGTGACGGGGCCGTTCACGGCGTGGGAACTACTGGGGTTCCTGCGCGCAGGTGTCGGAGTTGTCGGCCGGAACCGCGGTGGCGCAGCCGAGGCAGTCGTCGCCGTAGATCGGGGTGATCTGGATGTCGGCCTTGGTGGCGGTGATGTCGCGCGCCTTGAGCGAGAGGCAGAAGTTCTGCCCATCGCCGCAGGGCTGGCACTCGGCGCCGAGGCTGCCGGCGGTCTTGCAGAGCGCGCCCTCTTCGCCGTCGAAGAACGCCACGTCGAGGGGGCGGGTGTCGATCGTGCCGGCGAGGGTGCCGCCGCCGAAGTAGCTGCCGTCCGCCGCGAAGTCGCCCGCGATCTCGAGGTTCTGGATGTCCACGCTCACGCCGGCCACCGTGATGGTGGTGGTGCCGGTGCCGCCGATGACGAAGTGCGGGGACTGGGAGAAGTCGGCCACCGGGAAGTCGATGCTGCGGCTGCACCAGTCCTGGGTGGGGGTGGTGGCGTCGGGGTTGCCGATCGCGCCGATCATCGTGATCTGGGTGTCGGTGACCTCGGTGGCGTTGACGTAGATGTCGACTTCGCCGAGCTGGTCGCCGAGGAGGGCGCCGACCGAGGCGGGCTCGGTGATGGTGGCGTCCTTCAGGTTGAGCAGGTAGCTGCTGCCCTTGATGCTGGCCTGGGGATCGGTGACCGCCGTGCCGAGGTCAGACGTGTGGAACTTGATCTCGGGGTCCCCACCGCAGTAGTGCACCGTGTAGCTGTAGTCGGTGTTCGGGGTGAGCGCGCTGGTCGGCGTGTAGTAGACCGTGAGGCCATCTTCGCTGAAGGACTGCGTCCCGGGGATGTCGGTCTCGATCACCACGGTGGAATCGGGGTTGTCGAGGGTGACCTCGATGTTGGTGCGGTAGTACGCACTCGCCGCATCGGACGCCGGGTAGGTGGTGATGGTGACGTCGCACGCACCGGCGGTGTCCGCCGAGTCGGTACCGCTGCTGCTGCAGGCGGTGAAGAGGAGCACGAGCGGGAGGAGGGTACGGGACATGCGGTCTCCTGGGGTACAGTAAAGGCGCGCCAACGTAGCGCACAGCGCCCCCTGCTGTCAATGCGGGGAGCCCGGTGCCATGCGCTTTTTCGGGGGAGTGGGCTCAGCGCGCGAGGGCGGCGCGGAGCTCCTTCTGGAGCGCGTCGAGCAGGCGTGCCTCCTCGTCCTCCAGATTGCCGCGCGTCTTCTGCTCCAGGAGGTCGAGCACCTCCAGAGTGTGGCGGGCGAGGCGGGGATCCACAGGCACGTCCACCCCCTCGGCCTGCCCGAGGTGGGCGAGGGCGGTGCTGGCGAGGGAGACGAGGAGCGTGGAGAAGGTGACCGGCAAGTCAGCGGACATGGGCGCCCTTATAACGAGGTGTTACCCCCGCGGGCGATGACCCGTCTTCGCCTGCTGCTCTGCGTGCTGCTGTTTGCTGGTTCGGCGATGGTGCCTTCGCGCGCCGAGGCGGCGCCCGGTGGGCACACCGTCTCCGCCGAAGACCTGTATTCCCTCGGCCTGAAGTGGCTCCGGCGCGGCTACTACCAGAAGGCCCTGGAGCAGTTCAACCGGGTCCGCACCTACTACCGGGACGATCCGTACTCGCTCAAGGCCGAGCTCGCGATCGCCGACATCCACTTCAAAAAGAACGAGTGGGACGAAGCGCGCCTCGCCTATGAGGACTTCAAGCGCTCCCACCCGCGCTACCCCGAGCTCGACCTCGTCGTGTACCGCCTGGGCCTGGTGCTCTACAAGAAGGCGCCCATCATCCCGGATCGCGATCAATCCGTCACCCGGCAGACGGTGGCGGAGTGGGCGGGCTTCTCCTCTCAGTTCCCCGAGTCGCAGTACCGCCCCGAAGTGGAGAAGTACCTCGGGAAGGCGAGGGCACGGCTGGCGAAGAAGGAGCTACTCGTCGCGCAGTTCTACGCGCGGCGCAATTCCTGGCCGGCGGTGGTGGGGCGCGTCGAGCCGATGCTCCGCACGTGGCCCGAGAGCCCCGATGGTGGCGAGGCTCTCGCCCTCTACGGCAAGGCGCTCCACGAGCTGGGCAACGAAGAAGGCGCCAAGAGCGTCGTGGAGAAGCTCCAGGCCAAGCCGGAGGACGCCAAGTGGCTCCGCGAGCTCCAGCGCGACCTCTCCAAGCCCGCGAAGCCGGGAAAGGTCGGGCGCACGGGCTGAGCCGGGCGGCGGCCGTCGCCGCCCCTACTTCCCCTGCAAGACCAGCGCGATCGCGTCGTAGTCGTTGTCGCCCACGGCGCCCATCCGCACGCAGCGGATGGTGTCCGTGTCGTCGAGGAACAGGTGCAAGGGCAGGGAGGCCGAGGCGTCGAGGCCCTCGCTCTGCAGCCACGGCGTGAGCTGGTCGATCTGCTTCAGCCGCGGCATCGGCGTGGGGAAGCCGGTGTGCAGCGAGAGGAACGTGGTGAGGTCCTCCGGCTTCGCGTCCACGCTGATGAACTGCTGGGTGACCTTGGTTCCCGACTCGTTGAGCTTCTTCGCCCACCCCTGGATCATCGGCATCTCGGCCACACACGGCTTGCACCAGGTGGCCCAGACGTTCACCCAGGTCCACCCGGAGGCGTTCTCAGGAGGGGTGCCATCGACCTCGGGCCAGGAGAATTTCTGGCCGCCGCGGGAGTCGCAGAACGCGTCCGGGTCGGCGGCGCGCTTCGGGGGCGCAGCCACCACGTCCACCCGGCTGGGGGCGGCGGTGGGGGCCTTGGGGGCGTCGCCCGAGGAGCAGCCGAGGGCGGTGAGGAGCATCAGCATCGGGGGCTCACAGGGTGCAGTCGATCCACGCGACGAACGCGGAGCGGTTGAGGTCCTCGGGCTGGCAGGTGTCCGACGCACCGCTGCGCTGCCACTTGCAGAACTCTTCGTCGAGCTGGGCGTACTCTTCGCCGAGCCACAAGAGGCCGACCTCTTCGTCGAGCTTCGGATCGGGGAAGGCCTGCCGGAGGTGGTCGAGCGCGGCGTGCCCGCGGGCTTCGGACAGGGCCCGGTTGGCCTCGACACTGCCGTCGGGCGAGGAGCGGGCCACCACGAAGAAGTAGGAGGCGCCCTTCTGATCGGCGAAGAGCCGGTCGAGCAGGGCGGTGTCGTTCACATCGAGCTCGGCGGAGGCCTTGTCGAACTGGATGATCCCGGCGCGCTCCTTGAGCGGGAGGAACAGGGTGTTGAAGTCGTCTCCCGACACGGAGCCGGCCTTCTTCCCGCCCTTCGCCTTCGGATCGTGCGCCTTGTCGTCCCCGCCGACGACGCTCTTCGCGTCGACCGGCTGGCAACCGCGGCCGCCGCTGGCGCCGGAGAGGCCGCAGCTCTGGAGCACGCGGCGGAGGACCTTCTTCAGCTCGGGGGTGCAGTACCCGACGTCGGACGCAGCGGCCGTGGCCACCGCGGCGTTCGGATCCGGCGTGGCTTCGGCCTCGGCGAGCCGCTCCTTGGCGGAGCCGACCCAGGTGCCGACGAGGAGCGTGGGGACGATGAGGGTGCCGGCAGCGAGCGCGGCGTGGAGCCCGGTGTTCATGGCGTGGCCTCCTTCTTGGCGGGGCCCTGGGAGAGCAGGCGGGAGAGCGCCCAGTCCATGCCCAGGTCGGTGTCT